>JAJYDR010000165.1 GCA_021777285.1 Actinomycetes bacterium | reverse complement strand
CGGATGTCGGGCAGGCCCACCAGGACGTTGCTCAGGGCAGTATCGTCAAGCGACACGAGGGTTCTCCGTTCTGATTGTCTCGAGAACAACCAGATTGGCAGAGCCCTCGTGTCACGTCCGGGCTCAGGTAAGAGGGCTCATTCCCCCCTCAAGTGCGAAGAGCCGCTTTAGTTGCCTTCAGCTTTACAGAGCCCCGCCTTTCGTTAGCCCCTGGTCACCGCTACACGGTCACCAGTGCACCCCCTCATTTCCGAAGTTTCCGCTTGACGAAGACTTGATATACGGGGACATCACTTCTCGGCGGGAAGTGATCGCGCCATGTAAGGTCGTGCGTATGTCGACGTGCCCTGAATGTGGAAGCGACGTTCTACCAGGTGGGATCTTTTGCGCTCAGTGTGGAACTCCGATAAGAGCATCAGCTTCGGCTGACTTTCGTGAGTCAGATACAGGGCGCCGAACTGAAGCTCACGAGGTAGCGACGAGAAACGCGGGCGATACTGCAGAAAACGACTCTGGCTCCCAGACGACTAAAGGGACGAGTAGGACGCGACGGCTCCGGCGCGTGCTCGTGATCGCGCTGGCTCTGCTCATTATCGGTGGTGGTGCGTGGACCTTGAGTCTCGTACTCAGGGGTCACAGTCATAACAGGCTTGTGTCGACACCGGTGCGGCTGACCCCGGTGCAGACGTGCACGCTTAACACGCTCCACTTGACGCTTGCCATCTGGCAATCCGACATGTCGTCATGGTCATCCATGGAAGAAACTGATCTAGCTCAACTTGGATACCAATACGGAACTAGTTCTCCTCGCGTCAACGCGTTCCTAGCGGGAGTTAACGCGGGAGAAGTCGCGGCGTACTCGGCGGGCGCACCCCAGGCGCAGGCTCAGGAATTCGCACCCGTCGCACGAGCATGCGGGAGCCAAAGCCCCAGCACCCTGTTCTCTTCTGCAAAGTCAACGTCGCGCACGTTGCCGAAAGCATCAACTACCTCAACTACACCGACCATTCCATCACCAACTTCATCATTCGTCAACTCATGTGCAGCCGTTGTGGGCTCCACAGATGGCGTTTCCCAGTACACGTTAATCGGTGGTGCGAATGGAGTCACTTATGGGCTGCAGTATGGCCAGCATGCGCGATCACTTCCCGGAGACATGATTACTCTTCTCGCGCCATCTGGGTACCAGTGTCAAGCAGTGGCGTCAGCAGGGGGCTCCGGCGAGTCAGGAGGTGTCCGGAACTCGTCTAATGGTACATATGGAATAAGCATCGGGGCTGGCGCAGGTGCAGGCTCGGCGTGGTACTACTTTTGTGACTATTTTCCGACGATGGATGTGTACAGAGTTGGAGGTCAATCCTGTCCAAACAATTCCACTACTGGTGTTACATCCACCTACCTAATTGGTAGCAAGTCAACACCACAAAGTGGTATCGGCGCGATTGAGCGGGCCACTGCATCCGAAGTAACCGTGTACGCATTCAATGATGTGCAAGGCGGTACTTTCGATTTCGAATGCATACTGCCCACGAGATATATGGGACTGTGCGCCACTAACGTGTCGCGTTATATTGCATTCTTGCAATTCAAGTAGCGCGGGCGGGACTGCTGCGCGTTTAGTTGACAGTCTGACCTGCCCGCAGCCTGCCCAAGAATGATCACACGACCTCGTTCCCCCGAACTTCCGTAGTTTAATCAGGACAAATCATCGTCACCCTCAACTCAAGCGGCTTCCTTCCCAAGCTGAGAACGCGAGTTCGACTCTCGTCACCCGCTCCACCGGAGCATTCCGTCAGTGATTTCCTGCCGAGACTCCATCAAGCCCTGACTGCTTCACTTGGATCTTGAAACCGGCCGAGGTTACGGCTTAAACGGCATTCGTTTGTGCTGCACCCCGTCTCGTGCTATTACGAGTTCCGTAATACTTAGGGTCCACTTCAAGTTAGATTGGACAGAGTAGAGTTGTGATGTGGAGATCACCGACGAGGGGCTTAGCCAGTTCTTCGAGATAGTGCTGCCCCACATGAATGAGCTCCAGCGCCGAGTGGTGGCGGGAGCTGCAGCACAGATGCTCGGACGCGGCGGCAAGAGTGCGGTGGCCGTGGCGTCGGGCTTGTCGCGCACCACGGTTACCAAGGCCGAGGGTGAGGTGGCGAGTGGCATCGAGCCTTCGTCGCGACTTCGCGCAGTCGGTGGTGGCGACAAGCAGAAGATCGACAAGCTGCCTGGTCTGTTGGAGACCCTCGACGAGCTGGTGAACCCCGACACGCGAGGCAACCCCATGTCGTTGTTGCGCTGGACGTCAAAGTCCTCGGTGAGGCTGGCCGAGGAGTTGGAACGTCGAGGTTTCCGCGTCTCTTCTTCCACCGTGTTGCGCCTGCTGCACCTGCTCGGTTACTCCCTGCAGGCCAACGCCAAGGTCACCGAGGGTCGCCAGCACCCCGATCGGGACCAGCAGTTCCGTTATCTGAATGACACGGCCGCGTCCTTCATCGCCAGGGGCCAGCCGGTGATCAGCGTGGACACCAAGAAGAAGGAGCTGATCGGCGCCTTTGCCAATGGCGGCACTGAGTGGGCGCCGGCGGGTTCCCCCGAGCGCGTGGGCGTGCACGATTTCGCCGACCCCCAACTGGGCGAATACGCCAAAGCCATCCCCTACGGCGTCTATGACGTCTCGAACAACGAGGGCTGGGTGAACGTCGGCGACACTGCCGACACCTCAGAGTTCGCGGTCGAGTCGATCCGGCGGTGGTGGCACCAGATGGGCCGTGTGCGTTTCGCCAGCGCCACCACCTTGCTCATCACGGCCGACGCCGGCGGGTCCAACGGTTATCGCGTGCGAGCCTGGAAGGTCGAGCTCGCTCGCTTGGCGCAAGAGACGGGGCTCGCCATCACCGTCTGTCACTACCCACCGGGCACCTCAAAGTGGAACAAGATCGAGCACCGCATGTTCAGCTTCATCACCATGAACTGGCGCGGCAAACCCCTGACCACTCTGCGCACGATCATCGAGCTCATCTCGGCGACGTCCACGTCGACGGGTCTCACCATCCAGGCGGACTACGACCCGAACTGGTATCCCAAGGGCGTCAAGATCAGCAATCGAGAGCTCGCCGCACTGCCACTCGACCCGCACGACTTTCACGGCGAGTGGAACTACACCATCAACGCTCAATCAATCTCGACGTGAGGCCTTACCGGACTGGGGAGGGGCCGTGGCACGCGCTCGAATCGGAAGAACTCAGGACGCCACGGTCCTCGTGCTCACGAGTCTCACCGAAGGTCCGAAACACGGCTATGCGCTCATCAAGGATATTGAAGCATTTACCGGAGAAGTAATGGGACCGGGGACTCTCTACGGCGTCCTCGTTCGCCTCGAGGAAGAGGGATTGGTCCAACCGGTGGAGTCAGAGGATCGACGCCGACCGTATCGCCTCACCGGCAAGGGCGCTGCCGTATTGCGAGAACGCCTCGAAACATCACTTCGCGTCGCTCGCCTCGGACTCTCCCGCCTGGGGACATCGTGACGCCACTACCCGTTCGCTCTGCTCTGAGACTCCATCCAAGGTGGTGGCGTGATCGATACGGCGACGAGGTCCAATTGATCTCACTCGACATGATCGCTGACGGTCAGTCGGCGTGGCGACTGGCCGGCAACCTCTG
>JAJYDR010000164.1 GCA_021777285.1 Actinomycetes bacterium | reverse complement strand
TCAAAGATCGAGTTGAGGTCCCTGGTGACGAGGTTCCGCTTTACTTCGGCGTAGAGGGTGGCTGTCGGCCCTTCAGGCGTCGTGAGCGTGATGACGGCGCCCGCTCGTAACCGCCCAAGGGCACCTTCGTACCGCGCCTCGACCTTCCAGTCCAGGGGGAGGCGGCTCGTCAGTCGCGCCACCGCGGCGAGCAGGATCTGCTCCTCGCTCACCAGCGCAGAAGGCTCGGGTTCCATCGTTTTCCTCCTGACTCGACGACGTATTTCCAGAAATCATAGTATTCCGCGTCTAGCGGAGTCAACTAATTTCCGGAAGTACCTCGATTCCGTATAAAACGGAATATTCGACTACACGGAATTCCATGTGCATTCCTCGGCAATTCTCTCCAGAGTTCATCGTGTCGCCAGTCGTGCAGGAGATTAAGTGTATGACCCCTCTCAGCGGGGAAATCTGCTCGATAATTGGCATCGGGGACTCCCAATACCCATGCGTCGACATCACGGAGAATCGACCCACGTTGCTCGGGGGCCATGGTCATGGTCATCCTCGATCAATGAATCGAGTCGGGCGCCGATGACTTCCACATCAACCACCGATATAAGCCGTGGAAGCTGATATCAGTGACTGATGAAAATGGAGTGAACGGTATCGCAGTTGGGCATGAACTCGGTGTTTCCGCGACGGATACTTTGCGCATGGGAAGAATTCGTCAGTGCGTGATCGCCGTTGGGCATCTCGTGGGCGCTATTGATACTGAAGTACCTGGTCACGGCGGACCGCAAGTTGCGGTTTGACCGAAGCCGCCATCAGTAAATAAGAATCTTGATCAGGTAAGACAATGGAGCGGGCGACGAGAATCGAACTCGCGTTCTCAGCTTGGGAAGCAGCGGCCCTCGGAGATGAAGGGGTCACGTACCTCCTGGTAAATGACAAGAATCAACAACCGCCTGGGTGAGTCTGTAGCTGATGGGCATCAGGCGGGCATCATTTCAACGACCGTCTTACGAATTGAATCGTGTGCGAACGTGGCGCTGCGCGATACGAGAAGGCATTGGTGATGCCTTTCAAACCACCCAAGAACTACTCGCGCCACGCAAGTCGGGGAGTGACGAGCGCTTTAACCCGATTGGGGGTCAGGATACGACGCGAGTAGTTCTTGGGTGGTTTCAAAGGTCAAGATTGAGTGGCGAGAGAGACAAAACGAAGCTCGGTCATCTCGTGGACGGTGTAGCGGGGCCCCTCACGGGTATTGCCCGAATCTCTGAGGCCGCCATAGGGTTGTTGATCAAATCGCGCCGTTGGTACGTCGTTAATGAGAACCCCACCGAAGTCGAGTTCCTTCACGGCTCGGAGCGCACTCGTGAGGTCATTCGTAAAGACACCAACGTGAAGCCCGAAGTCGCTGTCATTCGCCAGGGAGAAGGCAGAGTCGAGGTCGTCGTAAATCTGGATCGCCATCACGGGTCCGAACACCTCGGTTCGCCAGACGTCACTATGCAGTCCCACGTTAGAGAGAATCGTAGGTCGCACGATGTTTCCGTCGGTGATACCTCCAGTTAGCACAGTCGCACCGGCGAGCTCTGCTGCACTGATGCAGTCCATGATTCTCGTTGCGGCGACTGCATTGATGACGGGTCCAACGTCCGTTTGCTCATCGAGCGGATCCCCAACGACGAGGCTTGCCGCCCTTTGTCGGGCTTGATCAATGAATTCGGCCGCGACAGACCGGTGAACAAGCACACGCTGTACCGAAATGCAACTTTGGCCTGAGAAGCCGAATGCGGCCATGACGACGCGGCGGGCGGCGTCGGGAACATCGGCGCTCGCCTCGATGATGACAGGTGAGTTGGCCCCGAGTTCGAGGCAAACGCGTTTCCGCGGTGCGGCAGCGGCAATGGACCAACCTACGGGCACACTGCCAGTAAAACTTATGAGCCGAGGTATTGGATGGCTGATGAGTTGCTCGCCAAGATTTGGGGCGGGTCCCGTCACAATTGATAACCATCCCGAAGGTAAGCCACACTCAGCTAGCAACTCCGCGAAGGCCAATGCGGACAGTGGAGTGGCTGGTGCCGGTTTAAGAACGACCGGACACCCGGCCGCGATTGCGGGTGCGACTTTGTGAGCCACCAGGTTCAACGGAAAATTGAAAGGTGTAATCGCGGCAACGACGCCAATCGGGACACGAAGCGCGAAACCGATGCGTCCGACGCCCGACGATGACGCGTCCATTGGTATAACCTCACCGGACAAGGCGAGGGCCTCAGCTGCCGAAAGTCTTAAGGTGTCGATGCAGCGTTCAACTTCTCCACGAGCCGTTCGCACAGGTTTGCCGGCCTCGAGTGAAAGGATGCGAGCGAACTCGTTCACTCGCCCACGCATGAGTTCGGCGGCAGTGGTCAGGATCCTCGCGCGTTCGTGTTGGGGAAGCTTGTCGCCAAGTCGCTCCTGGGCCTTCTTGAACGCCCTATCAACTTCGGCGGGTCCGCACACCGGCACCGAGGCGACGGGCTCGCCCGAATAAGGGCTGTAGACGGTCATCCATTCGTTGCCTACAAAACGCTCACCGCCGATCGTGGTGGCGATCTCGAAGGGTTCGCAGCGGTCTGAATCACCCGTTACCAGGCTCATCAGAGTTCCGGACACGTTGGTATCAGTCATCAAGTCCTCCATATTTGGTGTCAAGGTGAATGCGGCGACTCTGGCCACTTAGCGGTTGACTTTGCTGTGAGATCGAATTGGCGAGACGAGTAAAGGCGGTGCTGATGATCATGTGAGATTGCGGCCACCGTCTCAACCACCGTGACCGTGGTGCTTCTCGACCAAGTTCAGCAAGGGTTCACCTTCGCCGTAGCGTCGCAGGTTTTGAAGAAAGAGGTCAGTCACCGCTTCTTGCCAGCCCAAGAAGTCGGCAGACATGTGCGGGGAGACGATGATTCTCTCTTCACTCCAGAAGGGATGGTCGTCGGGCAGCGGTTCCTCGCTGAACACGTCCAGGGCGGCACCCGCTAGCCGGTCGTCACGAATCGCTGCAAGCAATTCTGACTCGTCGATGATAGGGCCTCTGCCGATGTTGATGAGCCGCGCGTGAGGTGACATGGCCGAGAACGCTGCGCGGTCGAACATGCCACGAGTTGTTTCGGTGAGGGGCGCAGCGATTACGACGAAATCTGCACGGCGGAGTGCTCTGTGAAAATCGGCTCTTCCAAGAATGGATCCAAATTCTGCATCTTCGCGAGCTCGCTGGCCCATGAGCTCCACCGTCATATGAACCTGTTGAGTGAGCCGTGCGATGGCGCGTCCGATGGGCCCAGCACCGAGCACGAGGACCCTTCGTTCGAAGAGCCGTTCCGTATCACGGTGTTTCCACTCGTGGCGCCGCTGAAGCTCGAGCGTGTGCGGGAGATCTTTCGCAAATGCGAGGAGAAGGCCAAGTACGTATTCGGCGATGGAGTCGTCGAAGATGCCACGAGAATTCGTAACCTGCACACTGCTTTCGGTCAGTTCGCGGAACAGGACGCCGTCGACGCCCGCAGTTGCCGTGTGAATCCAGCGGAGCGACGAGGCGCGTTGCCACTCGCGTTGCAGTGAGGGAAGCAAAAATGGCCAGACAAACAGAACCTCCACGTGAGGGAGTACCTCATTGAGCAATTCGTCGGTCGTTACGACGACGCCTGC
>JAJYDR010000036.1 GCA_021777285.1 Actinomycetes bacterium | reverse complement strand
CGCTGTTCGGAGCGCCATTACAAGTGATGACTCAACGATAAGCCCGCTACGCCTGAATGAAGTGGACCCTCGCCAGATGGGGACCTGAACAGTAACGAATAATCAAAGTAGGCCCGACAAGCCTCTTCGAAAGGTGAGGCTCGCCTTCCTCCACAAGGCCGAAAGGACCTAGGAAGGTAGCAACGTGATAATCGCGTCGGCGATGGTCTGATATCCCTGGTCGTTGGGATGAAGGTTCGGCCCGTACGGCGGTTCATGACACATCCACGTCTGGGCGCAGACCTGCGCCAGGTTCTCACTAACTGTGCCGAGGCCGTCAACGGTCACCGCAGCGGTGTCGGAGGTGTGGAATCGTAGGGCCACGTCCGCTACGGGGATCGCGTTCTGGCCGTAGACCGTTGCCAGGGTTGAGTTCAACAGGTTCATCATTGGGACGCTCGCGTCGGCGAATCGCTCCCCCTTCCGTCCACTCAGTGCGGCAGCCAAGTACGGGTTGTAGTGGTTGATACCGACGAACGTCACGTATGGTCCGGCCGCAGCCTTCAGCATGGAAATGATCTGAGACAACTGAATGCTCAGTAGGTCCATACGCGCATTCACACACGCCGCGTCGACCGTCGGATAGTGGACACAGCCGTGCAGGTCGTTAAATCCGAGGTCGAGCGTGACGATGCCTTCCTGATTCTGGTGGGCCCGCAGATACTCGACGGCACGCAACAACTGCGAGTCGCCGCGCGCGTAGCATCGATCGCCACCGTAGAGCACCTGCCGGGTGGTCTCGCCAGGGCACCCCGTCTGGAAAAGTTGCATCGTGATGCCCCTAGCGGCCAACATCGCAATCAGATCATTCGCGTACCCCTTATGCGTAGGCAGACCACGAGCGTGGCGTGGCGTAGGTTGCACACCCACCGAGACCGACGCGCCGATAGCGAGCAGGAACGTCGAGTCGGCCGTCGAGGTTCCAGTGGCTGACGCGGGTGGCGTCCCCGCCACCACGCTCGTGCCGGCAACGAACAGGACTACTGCGACAAGTGATGTCATCCAGTGGACGCGGCGTAACAGCGACGTGTGCTCATTGATCCCGTGGTGTGGTGTCACGCTCGGCGTCATACGATCCGGCAGCACGGCGACACGGTCGCGACATTTGTGGAGCATCTACTCATTGCGCAGTGCCTCAATCGGATCAAGTTTGGCGGCCCGACGTGCTGGGTAGAAACCGAAGAAGAGTCCAATCGAGAGAGAAAACGCGACGGCGAGCATGGCGGATCCGGGCGACACTACAGTGTGCCAACCTGCGAGATGGTTCACCGCGGACGCGATTCCGATGCCGCCGGCAAGCCCGATTATCCCCCCAACCGCGCTCAGAGTGACCGCTTCGGTGAGGAATTGAAGTTGAATCGTCCCTGGGCTAGCACCGACCGCCTTGCGGATTCCAATCTCGCGCTTACGTTCCGAGACCGCGACCAACATGATGTTCATGATGCCGATTCCACCTACGAACAGCGCAATCCCCGCAATCGCTGCAGTTAGATACGTAAAAGTACGCGTTGCCGAACTCGCAGTAGTGAGGATGTTGCGTTGCGATGAGATTATGAAGTCGTTCGGATAGCTCGGTGGTAAATGGTGTCGCTGGCGGAGCAGCGACTTGATCTGAGATTGCGCCATCGGTATCTGCGCTCCGCTTCGAACCAGGATGTTCGCTGTACTAAAACGCGTGTCACCGAAGATTGCCGATTCCGCTACCGTTAGCGGAACGAAGAGATTGTCGTCGTAGTCGTTTTGTCCGATTACCCCCTTCGCTGCTTGAACACCCACTACCCTGAACTGAACGCCACCGACCAAGATATTCTGCCCAATCGCATTTCCGTTAGGGAATAGCGTCGCCGCTGGCGTATGACCGATCACGGCGACACGGCGACCGAAAAGTACATCTATCGGGCTGATAAACCGACCCTGGTCAACCGTATAGTTCATGACACGTCCGTAGGTAGTTGTGATTCCAGTCACTGTCGTGGACGCGTTGAAGCGCGACGATGAGATATTCATATCGACGGAGCGACTGGGGGCGGCAGCGGCGACGGTCGGCAGTTCGGCGATAGCGGCGAGATCTCCTTTGGTAATCGTGAACTTTGACGTCGTTACCGGTACTCCACCGACCGTTATTTGACGTCCATCAACGATAAGTACATTTGGTCCGAGACGTTGGAGCGTAGCTTGGATATCGGCTTGCGCTCCAGCACCGACCGAAGTCACGCCAATTACGGCTGCGATACCCGTGACGATACCGATGATCGTCAAAAATGCACGTAGGCGATTTCCAGAAAGAGCCCTTAGAACAACCCTCAAGAGTGCTATTGCGGTCATGGGGCGGACACCGCGCGGGTGCGAACTGTTACGGGATCGTCGTGTTCAATTCGTCCGTCACGCATTCGAATCAACCTTGTCCCGTACGCCGCAATATCAGGCTCGTGTGTCACCATCACGATCGTCATTCCCCCCTCATTTAGTCGCTGCAACATCGCCAAGATTTCGTTGGCGCTCCTCGAGTCAAGATTGCCTGTAGGTTCGTCGGCCAGGAGCACCTTTGGGGCCGTGACCAGCGCGCGTGCGATGGCCACGCGTTGTTGCTCGCCGCCCGAGAGTTGTGTCGGTTGATGCCGTTCCCTCTTTTCGAGTCCGACGACCTTGAGCGCTTTGCGGGCTCGCTCGTGACGATCGGCCGAGGAAACTTTCGCGTAGAGAAGTGGAAGCTCCACGTTATCCAACGCGGAAGTGCGCTGCAGAAGATTGAACGATTGGAAGACAAAACCAATCTGCTCACGTCGCCGGCGAGCGAGTTGAACCTGGCTCAGCCGAGCTACGTCCTCGCCATCGAGTAAATAACGTCCGGAGCTGGGTCTGTCTAGACAACCGAGCAGACTGAGCAGAGTCGATTTCCCGCCACCAGATGGTCCCATTATCGCAACGAACTCTCCGGCGGCGATGTTGAAACTCACGCCGCGAAGCGCTTCAACAACAAATTCTCCAACTCGATACTGCCGCGTGAGTTCTGCGACCTCTACGACGATCTCACCGTCTACTGCGCGTTCTGCCGTTGCCGTGAGGGGAGTTTTGGCACTCAATGGTTCCCACCTTGACCCGATCCCGCAGCGGGCACACCGATTCCCGGTGGCGCTTTGCCCGTCGACGTGCTCGCGCTTACGGTGGGCGTGGACTGAGGCAGAACGAGGCGCTCGCCGCCCTTGAGACCCTTGGTGATCTCTGCATAGTTACCACCAACGAGTCCCACTTTGACTAGTTGGATCCTTCGGTGACCCGCTTGATTGAGAACGGTGACATATGGACTTCCACCGTTGTTGCCGCCGGAAATCACACTCATGGCGTTGAGCGGGACACGAATCACGCCGTGGCGCTCTGCAGTAATCACCTGGATGCTCGCGAGCATCCCGGGCCGCAGGTTGGAAGGCGCTCGGCGAAGAGATACCGTGACAGGAAACTGGATGACGCCCGAATTGTTCACACCGACGGGTGCGACCGACACGACGGTTGCCGGCAAGCCTCTAAGGCCGATGGCGGCCACATCGACGATGGCATGTTGTCCGCGTCTGATATGGGCGACGTCGAACTCGCTCATCTGAGCCGTCACGAGTAGATGTCTGAGATCGGCGACCGTTGCAATGGCGGATGTGGGCCCGACCTGTGATCCGGGGGCAACGAGGACTCCGGTAACGGTGCCGCCAACCGAAGATCGCACCGTCAACCCACCTCGTTGGAGGAGAGCGAGGGCGAGGGCATTTTTGGCTACGGCCACCTGCAAATAGTTGAGGTCTGCCGACCCTTGCGTTGGCGGAAGCATGAGAGATGCGAGTTTCTGACTTGCCACAGTGACGGCGAGTCGCGCCGCTGCGACCGACGTGCGAGAGGGCGGCGCTGAAGCGAGTACGAGATTCGAGTAGGCAATCTTCGCATTGGCGAGGTCGAGCTTGGCGGCAGCGATCTGTGACGCTGACGGCGGGGCGAGGAGCGCGTCGAGATTATTCTGCGCCTTCTGCACGGCGAGCTGAGCTGAGGTTTGATCGACCGCCACTCGATTGGCAACCGTAGCGACCTGTTGTTTTGCCTGCGTGACATTCAACTGTGCCGCAGCTATTTGGGATGATGACGACGCATACGCCGCGTTCAGATCAGCCTGCGCTTTCTGCACCACAAGCTGGGCCGCGGTCATGTCTGGAACTGATGGATTAACGAGCGCTGCGAGTTGTTGTTGCGCTTGCGCGACATTTGACTGTGCGGCAGCGATTTGGGCCGACGACGACGCATACGCTGCGTTGAGGTCGTTCTGTGCTTTTTGCACGGCAAGTTGGGCGGAACTCATGTCGATGGCTTGTTGAGCGCTGAGCGCCGCGAGTTGTTGTTGCGCCAGGGTGACACTCAACCGGGCAGCAGCAATCTGCGAAGGTAGCGACGGAGAGGCACCAAGCGCGTTCAACTTCAATTCGGCAACGGTAATCGCGAGTTGGGCGGCTGCCAACGCCGCTTGCGAATGAGGAGCTGAACCTTTCCGCAGTGTTTGGTACGCAAGTTTTGCGTTGGTGAGGTCGAGCTGGGCTTGGGTCTTGTTGGAGGCTGCGGCTGCGGCGGCGATTTGCGCACTACGCACACCGATCTGCGCCTGGAGAACGCTGCTGGCAACGCTGGGGTCTGAAAGTGTCGCGATTACTTGGCCCGCATGAACAACCTGGCCCGGTGTAATGAAAATCTTTTGAACCTGTCCAGTAGTAGAAGGATAGATTGGAAAACCGGTCGGAGCCGTTGGAGATGCTCCCGCCAACGGAGACCACGCACTGACCGGCCCAGAACTGGCGGCGGTTATCATCACTGAGCCACGGTTGGCGACCGTCGTGAGAACTGGCGCGACGACGGGAGAGGAACCCGAGCGGCTAAAGACAACTCCGGTGCCGGTTCCAAGAAGCCCAACGATTATCGCGAATACGACGAATCTACGGGAATGCAGAAGACCGTGAAACGAAGCGCGGTTCATTTTCATTAGGTATTGCTCTCCGATCTTGAGTCTTTTCGGCGACGTCAGCGGTCACTTCGACACCACTATGACAGGGGACTCCTGAGTATCCGTTGAGAATGCCTGAAAACCACCATCCGGCTAAATGAACCAATGGTCGAGCGGAGCACTTAACTGGCCGTAAGTCTTGTGTCCGCTGGCCTGAGCGCAGATTGAAAAGGGGGTTGAATCGTCGGGGCGACCTGTGGCGCGCCTACGCCCTGAAAGAAGCCCTGCGAGCGATATTCGCGGGCGACCTCAGCGAAGACGAGATCGTTGCCCTGCTCGACCGGTTCTGCTCGAGAGCCCGGCGCAGCGGCATGAAGCCCTTCGTCACCCTCGCCCAGAGCATTCGCAAATATCGTGCGGGCATCATGGCGGCGGTGCGACTGGGCGTGAACAATGCCCGCCACAAGGGCCTCAATCGGCGCCGCGTCTCATCATCAATCGGGCCTGTGGATTCCACTCCGCCAACGCGCGGCACTCGCTCTCATCACGGTGGCACTCGGACCGATCAAACAAGTTGAACCGACCTGTTTCCTGGAGACTCCGGAATACCCAGGATGCTTCACGTTCTGCCACACGAGCGAGATCTGGTCTCAGATGCCTGAATCAACCCACATCTATGCCGGGAGGCCCGCAATCTTCTTAGCCATGTCCTCAATCTGCGAATCGCGGCGGTCGCCAATCTTGGGCCAATTGTCCCAGTGATTCCGCTCCGATCGGCCACAGCGAGCACACACGCCTCGTCGCAGTCACGCGTCACCCTACCGAGCGAGACTCACCCGTGCCGCGGTGGACCGCAGGGACCACTGGGGGAGGGGACGACTTGCTCCGCCGACGGCGTGGCGAACCACTTGGAAACACGAGATGGGTCCTCAGCGTGCGAACTGAACCTGAACTTCTTCGTTAATGCGAGTGGTCCATGTCGAATGCCGCCGCGCACCCATTCGAGCAGAACAAGTACTCGATATCACCGTCTGTACGAACCGCGGTCGCGTTCGAGCGCGTCACCGACATGCCACAAATCGGATCGACGCGCGCGTCACCATCCGTCGACACAGCATCACGGTGCGCGTGGTGTGTTCCCCAAAATTCATTCATATTCTTCCTTTCCTCGGTACTCGATACGAGGGCCCTGCGGTCGGTGAATCCGCGTCGTGCCAGTTCACCGCCCGAGCGGTCGTGCACGGTTAGACCCGTCGACGACATGGTGTTGCTCGGACCGGTCACGTTTTGTGATGGTGTGCCACCGACTCTCGTTCGAAGCGCTCGACACAGCCCCGAGAACAGAAGTAGTACTGAACATCACCACGACGACTCGAGTATTCGGTAGTCGCCGGATCGACCGACATGCCACAGATCGGGTCGATGGCCCCGCCGCTCACACCCGACATCGGTCGCGTCGCCTCGGCGTGCCCGACGTCGCCGCCTTCAGACTGGAAGCGGTCGCCGCAGTGATCCGAGCAGAAGTAGACCGCAGCGTCGGCGTGCTCCAAGACGGCCGGTGCGTGTTCGATCTCCACCTGCATGCCGCACACCGGATCGATGGCGTACCCGCCGCCACCACCAAAGCGCACGCGGTGCCGATATACCCAGTAGATGAACCCGAATGCGGCGAGGAACACAATGTTCAGATACGTCGTGTAGTTCCATGAGAAGTGGGCGGCGACGACTTGCGTGGTGCGTCTCACCGGGACCAGGTGTGCGACGTTGAAGAGGCCTTCAGTCAGGAGGCCAGCCGCGGCCATCACGACCCAGAAGATCGCCAACATCTTGACCATCAACTTGGTGCCGTAGTAGCGACGGTAGATGAGCAGTAGCGGGAAGGCGATGAGGTCGGCGAAGATGAACGACACGACGCCACCAAACGAGATCCCACCGTGCCACAACGCCGCCGCGAGTGGCACGTTGCCAACGGAGCAGACGAAGCTGATAATCGCGATGAACGGACCGACGACCACGTTCTCGACGCTCGTCCAGAACCCGTGACCATGCAGGAAGACCACGTTCCACCACCGAGTTGGAATGAGTGTTGCGAGGAAGCCGGCGATGCCGTACCCGATGAGCATCTCCTTTCGAAGCATCGTAAGGTCGGCCATCGTGTACGTGGCGGCGTTTGCCCAGCCGCTGCTTTCGCGCAATGATCTCGCTCGGGTGCTGTGACCATCCTGTGACGACGGATCGTCGGCCATCGCCGCCGACGCTTCGTGCTGGTCGAGGTGACCGTTCCCTTGGTGCATAGGCGTCGGGAGTGACGGGCTCTTCCTGATCAACTCCGCTCGCGCCGCGTCAATCTCGCGCCCCCGGAACCACAGGCCGGCTGCCGTCGCGAGCAGCGCGATCATGATGGCGCCGCCGATGAATTCGCTGGCGGCGAACTGCCAGCCCATCAGAACAACGAGGATCACGCCCAGTTCCACCACCAGGTTCGTCGAGGCGAACATGAACACCAACGTCGAGACGAAGTCGGCACCCTTCACGAACAAGGACTTGGACATCGCCGATGCGGCGTAGCTGCACGACGAGGAGACCATCCCGTAGCCCGAGGCACGCACCGTGGCCACCACACCGTGGTTGCCGAGCTTGCGTTGCAGCGCGTCACGACTCACGAACGACTGGACCACACCAGAAAGCCCGAAGCCGAGGATGAGCGGCCAGAGTGTCTCCCAGAACATGAAGAACCCCTCGCGCAGGCTCCGGCCAATCGGGTCGATCCACGAGATCGCTGCCACGAACGATCCCATCATGTGCGTACCTCGTCGTCGACCGGCGACGTGACATCGATCGAAGGCGTCACGTGGGTGTCGTCACACCATGCATCGACGGGGCACCGCGGCGAGCCCTCACCAGCCGTCCGCGTGAGATCAGCGCCACGTTCGTTTCGAAGTTGTGCCGTCGCCTCCGCGTGGCTCTCCCGAGCGTTCGCGACGCGTGATGACGAAGTCGTGTCGCCCCGTGTCACCGTGACACGTAGTCGACCAACTTCATGGCGCTCCTCATGGGACCACATCAGTGTCTTCCGTGATCGTGGTTCATCCCTCGCATCATGACTGCCATCATCACGACGCAACCAACTGCAAAGACGAGGGTGGAGGCGCTCACGACGTGCGTTACCACGAGGACGGTAGCGATCAACAGGACCGGGACGCAACACACGATCATCGCGAAGTGGTTGGCGTGTCGCTTGACTATCCCGTGATCGCGAACGGTCGCGGTGCTCGTAACGCTGGTCGGCTCATTGTGATCGTCATGCATTGCGCTCCCCTTTGTTCAACAGGTCATTTGGTCGTCGGCAGCGAACTTCGCCCTTCGAGTGAGGACGGACCACGTGATAGGCGAATCGTGGGCGACGATCACCGCGGAGTTCATCGCCGCGAAAACGTGCCACTACGCTCACGCGACGTTGAGAGAGACGTGGGGCGATCAACGCTCCACCTCGGCTCCGACGAGCTCCAACAGTTACCGACCCCGGAAACGTGGCTTCTGTTCGCAGCTGGTCCGTATACCGCGACTCCCACATAGCGCACCTCCCATACGATTCTTGCTACCCCTTGGGGGTATCCCTATCATACCGTAGCGGGGTAGGGACTTATGACCCTACCCCCTACCCCTAATAGTGAATTATTTTCTGGACAGGGGCCAGACGGGAAAGGTGAGTTACCGACGGATGAGTACTGCAACTAGGCCCCAGAACTGCCAGACGGCGTGGCCGAAGGATGCCCTTCGAATCAGCTTTGGCGTCATATGGGCGATCGATGCCGCACTGAAGTGGCTGCCAGGTTTCCGGTCCATGTTCATGGGCACGATCATGGGTGAAGCGGACGGCCAACCCCGTTGGCTGCACCCGTGGTTCACCTTCTGGGTCCACATCCAACATCCCCGGGTCAATTTCTTCGTGGACCTAGTGGCCGTCGTCGAGACCTTGATCGCCATTGCGCTGATCCTGGGCTTCGCGAGAAAGATCACCTATATCTCAGCGGCGCTCTTCAGTCTCGTGGTTTGGGCGACGGCGGAGGGCTTCGGTGGCCCATACACGATGGGAGCGTCGGACATCGGCACCGCCATCATTTACGCAGTCGTGTTCTTGAACCTCCTCGCGATCAGTTACTACGCCGGTCCAGCCCGCTACAGCGTCGACTACATCCTCGAGCGGCGCTACTCGTGGTGGTGGAAGGTGGCCGAGTTGCGCCGACCCGACGTGGCCCAACCCGCCGACGACAACGCTGTCGAACAGGCGGTGCCACAGCCCGCTTGAGTCGTCGCCAGAATCGCGACACGCCCGGCGTCTCTACCAACCCCTCCCATCGTCGATGTGGTGAGTACGCCGGCGTGTCGTACGTACTCCGTTTCGCTCCACCGTCTGACGTCGCGTCTCATCGCCGAGACGCTGAGCGTCAGACGGGTCGGACATTCGCGACTGCCACGGTTGGCTACCGGTTCGACGATCCCCTGGCGCGTGGCCTAGAACCAGCGGCGTCCGTCACGGCGAGCTTGCGCGACTCGAAAGCGGCCCACACCCTGATGAAACCCGTGCGACAGGCGACGCGCCGAGCCGGATCCACCGATGAGAATTAGCGTCTCGCCGGTTACAATGTGCCACCAACAGCACGAGCAGAAGGACGCGACGAAAGATACAAAGGGGTCACGACGACCAGTGCCCCGCCGCCAACTGACGAGGCGCATCGCCCCAGTAGGACGCCCAAAGAGTCCGTGACCGTTATCACGTCTGGATGGCGACGAATCGGAGAACCTGGTCCTCAGTGAATAGACCGCGACGCGGCGTTAGCGTAGGACACGACGGATTCGTGGGCCCATAGCGTCCCATCTCGTCGTTCGATGCGAGACTGTGCAGGAAAGGTTGATCGTGATGGCAGACGAATCCCCAGTACCTGAAGTCACCCCGACCCGCCCGGCCAAGAGCCCGTCGAGCCGTCAGCGTCGGGGGTACGCCTCGGGTAAAGACGACTACCTAGCCCGACTGAAGAAGATCGAAGGTCAGGTGCGGGGAATTCAGAAGATGGTCGACGACGACCGGTGGTGCCCCGACATCGTGACCCAAATCGCCTCGGTGAGCGCGGCTCTTCAGGAGGTGACGGTCGGGCTATTGAACGACCATTTGCAGCACTGCGTGGTGCACGCGGTCCAGAGCTCTGACTCCGATGGTGGCGAGGCGTTGCGAGAGGTCGCGAGCACCATCCGACAAGTCCTGCGGATGTAGCGACCGACGACGCTCCGTGGGGCGACCCGATCGGGCACAACGATTTCAGAGCCTCGTCGCACTCGCCGGGATCGCTCTCAACAGAGCGGATGGTGCAACGTACATCTCTTGATTCGTGATCCAGTAGTCGCGGTACCAGAGCACTTTGCCGCGGTAGACGAGGATGAAGGCGTGACCCGGCGTATTGGCGTGCATTCCTTGGCCCAACGTATTGAACGCCGACGAGATCACGTCGTTTGGGTCAGAGATCAAGGGTGTCGTGATCTTGTAGTCGGCGGCGGCCTGCTTGAGGATCGTCGGAGGGTCAGGCGTGAAGGACATCAGGTGTATGCCCCGCTTAGTGAGTTCGGCTCCGACTTGTTGGAGACCCTGGATCTGTTCGAGACAGGCCTGACACGAGACGCCCTCTGAGAAGAACAGCAGTGTGCGCTGATCGTAGATCTGTGACGATGAGATCGTCTGACCATTGATCAGGTTGACCCCAGTGAAGTTGGGCACCGTCGCGCCGACGGGCAGACCAGCCCCGAGTGCGACACCGGCTGGTACCCCGGGCGAGCGGAACCTGGACGCACCCTTGAACACGCCGGGCAAGACGAAGCTCGCCACGAGAAGCACGATGACCCCGAGCGCCGTCCACCGACTCGCTGGCGAGCGCCAGAATCCTCGACGGCGCACCATGTACTGTTTGACCGGTGCCGACGACTTCGCTCCCGCGCGGCGTTGGTCAGTGGCCGGCTTGGTCCGAGTAGTCGTTGTGCGGCCCTCCTTCGTCGTGTTCGGCTTCGCAGCAGTCACCGCGCGATTCGACTTCGTTGAACGTTGATTCATCGTCTACTTTCCTTTTCCTTATGACCGCCAGTACGAATGCGCCCACCACGACGGCCAAGATCGGCAACGACACGACGTTAGGGATACGCGTGACGTAGACCCCGACACCTCGCATCCATCCACCGAGTGCCTTCTGGAATCCGGGCGCAGTGTTCGAGTTGCCCGTCATCGCGAGCGCGATGAACAACGCACCGAAGCCCGCGAAGATGACCACACCCGCGAGTCGCACCACGCCAATGCGCTTGGCGTGCGAACCGATTCGCAGTGTGATCATCGGGTCCGAGACCCGCCGCTTGAGTCGACCGTAGAACAGCGCGATTGGGATCAACGGCGCCATCATGCCAGTTACGTACGCGACACCGAGTAGCAGGCCACCCGCGATGGTGCCGCTCGTGGCCGACAGCGCGATTGCCCCCGCGAGCACGGGCGCACAGCAGGCCGTCGAGGCGCCGGAGAAGACCCCGAGTCCGAAGACCGACCAAAGCGAACCAGTGAGTCGCGGCTGGGGCACGTGCATCGGCAACATCGAGCTGCGCCACAGCGCAACGGCGACACCGATCATCATCAGTCCGCCGAGTGTGAACAGTTGTGGGTGCCAGCGCGATACGTACGACGCGACGAACGCCGCACCGAGCGTGATTGGCAGCACCACCAGTGAGACGCCAGCCACATAGATCGCGCTCAAACGAGCGACACGCAGGCGACGACCGCCACCGATGGCGGCCAAGTACGCCGGCAGCATGACGCCCGCGCAGCACGGTGCGAAGAACGCCACCATTCCTGCCGCGAATGCTGCGGCCAGCGAACCACCGAGCAGGACACTCATAGTCCGAGGTCCTGACGTAGCCGCCGCTCGGAGAATCGCCCGTAGGCCAGCACCCGGTCACCCTGGACGAGCACCGGCAGCATCGCGAGCGGCACGCCTCGCTTTGCGAGCGTCAGCGCCGTGTCACTCGTCACGTCATACTCACGTACGGGGAGGGCAATCGTGGCCAAGACCGATCGCGCGTGGTCACAGAGATGACAGTCGTGAGCGGTGATCAGTAGGTAGTCCGAGTTGGTCATGGCGATGACGTTAGAGACCACCTATGAAGCACGTATGAAGTTCTGCACCTAAGTGAAGGACCGGCCGACCCGACGCGAGTAGCACCCGAACCGGTCCCAAAGCTTCGTTCGAGGCGGTGTTCTGTGCAGAAGAAACTGTCACAATCGTCGCGACGTACGAAGAAATTGTGACTTTGGGCCACGATTCCTTTGGTGGTTTCTGGACGAAACTTCATATCGACTTCACACGGCGCAAAGAGACTGTCCGATATATGTCCCAGGGCGAATTCAACAAGTCAATTGTCATCATCGACGATGATGTGGCGGTCCAGGAAGTCACTCGCGCGTATCTAGAGCGAGACGGGTACACCGTCTTCGTCGCGGGAACCGGAGCCGGCGGCATCGCCATGGCCCAACGAGTGCACGCGGGCCTGGTCGTGCTCGACCTCATGCTCCCAGACACGTCGGGCGAGCAGGTTGCGCGCGACATCCGCGCACGATCCGACGTCCCCCTGCTGATGCTGACCGCCAAGGCGTCCGAGGAGGAGCGCCTCACTGGCCTCGCGTTAGGGGCCGACGACTATTTGACGAAGCCGTTCAGTCCCCGTGAGCTCGTCGCGCGTGTGCGAGCAATCCTGCGCCGCACCCAGGCGACGGACTTACCCCTGGTGGACCAGTTGTCATTCCACAACGGCGCACTGCAGATCGACACCACGGCCCGAGAAGTGCGCGTCGACGGAGCACTCGTGAATCTCACTCGAAACGAATATCGCCTGCTCGTCACACTCGCGCAGTACCCCGGCCGGGTTTACAGCCGATTCGAATTGATCAATCGCGTCCAGGGCTACGACTACGAGGGGTACGAACGGACGATCGACGCGCACGTGAAGAACCTGCGCAAGAAGATCGAGGTCGACTCACGCCGTCCCCGGTTCGTCCAGACCGTCTTCGGCACCGGCTATCGCCTGGCGAGATCGAAATCTGATTGATGGTGGCCCTCGGGATCCGGACGCGTTTGACGGTGGCGCTCGTCGCCGTCGCGCTCTTCGCCGTCGCACTGGCCGCGTTGATCGGCAACCTCGGGCTGACCCCGCGGCTCAATGACGCCGCGCGCGCACGCCTTGACGCGTCAAGCGTCCACCTTTCACATATCGCTGCCGACGCGTATCTGAACGCCGGTGGGTGGACGACCGACGTACGAAGCGAACTCGGTCACGCGGGCCAACTCGTAGACCTGCGAGTCATGCTGAAACTCTCCGACGGACATGTTCTGCCAATCGGTCTGCGGCCGTTTGGTGCCACCGTCGGCGCGCCAATCGTCGTCCATGGCGTTCGAGTCGCCACGATCATCGTCTCCGCGCCCACGGGCAAGCTGCTCAGCGCGGCGGACGTGCGACTGGCCGGGTCGCTCGACGGGTTACACCTCGTCGCAGGTGTCATCGCCACGTTGACCGCCCTCGCGACGGCACTCTTGCTCTCCCAGACACTGTCACGGCCGCTGCGGCGAATCCGAGCGGTCGCCGAACGACTGAGCCGCGGCGAGCTCGACGCCCGAGTCATCGAGGGCGCGGAACCCGAGATGCGCGACGTCGGCCACGCTCTCAACCAACTGGCCGACAACCTCCAACAGGAGGAGCGACTTCGACGAGAGGGGGTCGCGGACCTCGCGCACGAGCTCCGGACACCGGTGAACGGGCTATTGAGCCGGGTCGAAGCCGCCCAAGACGGCGTCCTGCCGCTCGAACAGAATCTCTCGGCCATGCACCGTGAAGTCGTGCGGCTGACGCAGTTGCTCAATGACCTCTCACGACTCGCCGACGCTCAGCAGCCCGGCATCATCGTGAACAAGTCACCCCTCGACCTAGCGGCCGTGGTCGACAGCTCGATCCCCTCCGTGCAGCCGCGCATCAACGAACGACACATCGAGCTGAACGTGCGAAGCGAACCAACGTGGGTGAGCGGGGACGCCGCACGCCTCCAGCAGATCGTCGTCAACCTGCTGAGCAACGCCGTGAACTACACGGCCGAGCACGGACGGATCGACGTGAGCGTCTCGCACACCGATGCCGAGGCGATCCTCGAGGTACGCGACAACGGCATCGGGATTGCCGCTGACGACCTGCCCTTCATCTTCACCCGGTTCTGGCGCGCCGACCGGTCGCGTTCACGCACCACCGGCGGAACCGGCATCGGGCTCACGATCGTGAACGAACTGGTTCATGCGCATGACGGGCGAATCGAGGTGGACAGCGCACTCGGCGTCGGCACTCGATTCCGGGTCTTCCTGCCCGCTGCTGGCGGCTGAGCACCGAAGTGACGCTCGCACGGCGCGACCGTCGTCGCTGAGGCCCCGTCACGAGGTCCATGCGACGGGCTGAACAGAAACCTTCGGCACCGCCGCACGGACCAGGTTCGCGAGACGCGAACGGGATCTCGCCACCACGCCACAACAAACGACGGCCGGCACCTGGATCAGTCTTTACCAGCCCATCATCCCGCCGCCGAAGCGGATGGCACCGTTGGAGGATGCTGAACCACCCATCATGTTGCCGTAGCCGAACCCGCCCGTTGTGCCAAATCCGCTCATCATGCCGTGATGCAGCATGGATCCGACAATCGCGTCGGCCTGGGTCTGGGTGATCGTCCCTTTCTCCACGAGACCACTGAGCACGGTGCGCATCACCGCACCTGATGCACCGATCGACATCCGGTACGTCGAGCCGTTACCACTGATGACCGACTCCATGTACGTGATCATCGCGGCTCGAACGGCGTTGGCCTGTGTTTGGGAGATGGTGCCCGCGTTCACGAGTGCAGACAACTCAAAGCAGTACGGGCGACTCGCATCACGCGCAATCTGGGTCGTCCCGTGCGCGTTACGGCCCGCGGCCATTGCGATACCGCCACTGGCCAGGACGCTACCGAGGACACCGGCGGCCACGACGGCTGACACGAACTTGCGTTTCACGTTCATCTTCATCTCCTCTTTGAGGCGACCCTGGATGGTCGCTGCCTCTCCTTTAAGGCAACCAGGGCGTCGTGCACGTCGCTTGCACGTGACGTGGAGATTGCGTGGTGTTATCGCAGCGGGATGAGAACCGTGAAACGCGCACCGAGGCCCGGCTCACTCGACACGTCGATGCGCCCGCCATGAGCCTCCACCAGACCGGACACCACGGCGAGCCCGATGCCGCTGCCGCTCGTTCGCCGCCCAGCGCTGCCGCGCCAGAACCGGTCGAACAGACGTGGCATCTCCTCCGCGCTGATCCCTGGTCCCTCGTCGGTCACCTCCAGACGGGCCAAGCCATCGCTCGCGTTTACGCTCAAAGTCACATGCGAGTGCTCGGGGCTGAACTTGAGTGCGTTGGTCAAGAGATTGGTCACGATCTGTCCGAGACGCGCGGCGTCGCCGTACACCGTGGCGTCGTGCAGTCGTAGCTGCAAGTCAACGTCGGCCGCGTCGAACGCCGGACCCAGCAGGTCAGCGATGTCCGCCGCCACGGAAGCGACGTTGACGGGCGCCTTCACAAGGTTCAGCCCAGCCGCCTCGGCGGCGGCCAGTGTCTCGAGGTCATGGACCAATCGACCCAGTCGGAGCACCTCGTCGCCGAGCGACGCGAGTCGGTCGGTGGTCACCGGTTCGACGCCATCGACCATCTGTTCCAGGGACACTTGCACGATCGTGATCGGGGTTCGCAGTTCGTGCGCGACATCGGCCAACAGTTGTCGGCGCAGGACGTCCTCACGGTGCAATGCGTCAGCCATCCGGTCAAAGGACGCGGCGAGCTCGCCGACCTCGCCGGGCGCCGACGACTGATTGACCCGCGCGTCGCGACGCCCGGACTCAATGGAGTGAACGGTGTCAGTGAGACGCACCAGTGGGAGCGTGATCCGCCTTGAAACGAACCACGCGACGACCAACGCGAGCAGCGAGGCCAGTCCCGCGCCCCAGAAGACCGTGCCCTCCAGGACGCTGCGAACCCGTTGTTGCGCGGACGTGAGGCCATCGACCGGGAATCGAACGAAGGCCTCACCCACTGTCGAGCCACCAACGGTGATCGCGACGCGCACCGGTGGACCCAGTGGAGGTGCCGTATAGGCACCACCGTGCATCGCCCCCATGATGGTGGACATCATGTCGACCGAGCCCCCGCTCGGACTCGCGACCACATGACCGGCGGCGTCTCGCACCACGAGTCGCGCGTTCCCCGAGGCGGCGAGGGAGTACGCCGACGTCAGGTCGGCGTTCGCCCAACTGCCCCCGGCGCGATAAGCCTGGGTCAGGGCCACGTCGACCGTACGCATCGTGCTGCGCTGTTCGGTCGCCACCAAGCTGGACACCTGTGAGTTCGTCGCGAACAGCGTCAGGGTGGCGAGCAGCGCCACGGCGGCGACGGCGACGGCGACGAACGCGAGTGCGAGTCGAGAACTGAGCCTGGTTGACCTGCGCTCAGGCATCGCGGGCGAGGCCCAGTCGATAGCCGACACCTAAGACCGTCTCGACGATGACGGGTTCGCTCGGTTCGCGTTCGATCTTGTGTCGCAGGTTCTTAACGTGGGAGTCGATGGTCCGTTCGTACCCCTCGAACTCGTAGCCACGGACCCGGTTGATCAGTTCATAGCGCGAGTACACGCGCCCCGGCGTGGTCCCAAGGGCGACCAAGAGCCCCCACTCGGTCGGCGTGAGTTCGACCATCTCACCACGAACCCGGACTTCGTGGCGTTCCTCGTCGATCTCCACCTCGTGGTGCCCGAACGACATCGGGCCGTCATCGGAAACCTGTGCCCGGGTCCGGCGAAGCACCGCTTGGACCCGAAGCACGAACTCACGGGGGCTGAAGGGCTTGGTCATGTAGTCGTCCGCGCCCAGTTCGAGGCCTCGAATTCGATCCTCTTCAGTGACCTTTGCGGTCAACATCAAGATCGGGGTCTCGGTCCGTCGTCGGATCTCCCGCGCGACATCTTCACCCGCGATATCGGGCAGACCCAGGTCGAGCACCACGAGGTCAGGTGCAATTCGACCAACTACGTCGATCGCCTCGGCTCCGGACCCCGTCGTCACGACGGCGAGGCCCTCGCGCTCCAGCATGTCTCGCAGGAGTTGGCGAAGCTTCGCCTCGTCTTCCACTACCAACACTGTGGCGACCAACGTCACACTTCCGATTCGTCACGGGCGGACTGCGTACACACCAACTCTGCCTCGCGAACGCAATCTACTGGAGAACGCGTCGGCGAGCCTCGTAGTCCTCGACCGAAATATCTCCCGCTGCGAACCGCTCATCGAGCAACTGGCGCGCACTGTCGTGTCGTCGGGCAGGGGAGTCGCCGAGCCCGCGCACGAGCCACACGACGCCCGCGATCATCGCGAACCACACCAATCCCATGGACACCACACCGACCCACGAGTATCCCCATCCGTAACCCCACATCATTCGAGCTCCTCGCCTCGGTTCTGTCATCATCGACTAGGACCACTCTGAAGCCGTCCATCGAAGGTGTCGTGAAGGCGAGATGGAGACGTTGTGGAGATACCAGAATCTCGGCGTACCGTGAGTAAATTTGAGAGGGTTCGGCGTTTAGTGGACATTCTGGTTGATACAGCCCAATCCGTGCCCCTGAGCGACGATTTAGATTACGTTGCCGCCGCATAGTTGCTGGTCAGAAGGTTATTAGAACCTGTATCCCGTGATACCGGATTGGTCCGCCCACGGCCCCATCTGGACCCGATTAGCGGCCGATGGCCTGCTCTCGAACACCCCGTGACGTGGTGTTCGGATTAGAGGGTCTCCCCCGCGGCAAAGATGGTTGGTGAAGGAGTACGGCAAATACGTCACACCCCGAGGCGATACTGATCGTATGCCCGAGGCGACACTCACCAAGGTTCACCAGGGCTTCTCGTACCGACTCGATCCCACGCCCGAGCAGCGCGCGCTGCTCGCGAGCCACACGGGAGCGGCA
>JAJYDR010000163.1 GCA_021777285.1 Actinomycetes bacterium | reverse complement strand
GACGTCTTTGAGCCCGACGAGTGCTTCGAGAATCTCGGTATGGTGGACGAGGACGAAGGTGTTTTCAGTTTTAAGTCTCACAACTCAATCTTGAAGCACCTTCGTCTACCTCACGATGATCGCCATCTGAGGTGAATCCCCCGTTGAAATCCGAAGACCCGCTTTGACTGGCTCGAGGTGGCTGCCTCCTTGCACGTTGGGATCGCCAGCGATGCTGCAGCACGAAGCAACGTTGGCAAGAAGAAGTACGAGGCCGCGATTGCAGATCTTGAAGCAATCGCTGGACTACCCGAAACAAGTGCGACGCCAGCGCAGCAACGTCTTGCCACAAGGGATATCGCTGCGTTGAACAAATTCTTCGATACTCCGGGTTTGTACTCGTAGGCGACCGTGCCACGATGCCTATTCACGGGCGTTACGTCACAGGCCCTGCGCCGGCGCTGTCGCGATGTGAAGCAAGTTGCCGCACTGTTTATTCCGTTTCTAAGTGACTCCCATGGGTTGGCCGAAGCACACACGACGTCTCCATGGTTCAGCCATTATGGCGACGTTGCCTCTCGGACGCCAGCGGCGTGAACGCGAGGCGCCCGTGGCCAGACAACGCACGACCGTGCGACTACAGTCGCGCCATGAAGCGGGCGGTCCTCCTCGCGGGCACTGGTGCGATCGGGTGGGCGGTCACTCGGCGCTTGACCGGTGCCGGCTACGACGTAATCGTGACCGGCAGAGACCCGACCCACGTGCCTCCCGAGTTCGCCGCGACGGGGGCGCGGCTGGTGCTGGGCGATCGGCACGACCCGGCAACGCTACCGGCGGTCCTCGCCGGCGGGGCGGATCTGGTCGTTGACTGCGGGTGCTTCACGGCGGCCCACGCCAGTTCGCTGCTCACCTACCTCGGCGACGTTACCGCGACCGTGATGATCTCGAGCAAAGCCGTCTACGTCGATGAGGAGGGGCGCCATTCCAACTCCGAAATTCCTCCACAGTTCGACGCACCGATCACCGAGGGGCAGCCCACGCTGCGACCCAATGGCATCGACTACAACTCGCGAGAGGGATACGGTGCCAACAAGGTCGCGGCCGAGGAAGTCTTGCTCTCGAGCAGCCACGCGGTCACCGTGCTGCGACCCTCGAAGATCCACGGTAGCTGGAGCCGCCAACCGCGCGAGTGGTACTTCGTCAAGCGGGCGTTGGACCGCCGCCCGGCCGTCCTGCTCGCGCACCGCGGTGCCGGTGCAGACCATCCAACCGCGGCGCTCAACATGGCCGCACTCATTCAGGTGGCGGCCGAAAAGCCCGGTCAGCGGATTCTCAACGTGGCCGACCCCGACTGTCCCGATGGTCGCGCAATCGCCTCGATCGTCGCCGATCAACTGGGCCATTCGTGGCGCGAGGTCCTCCTTGACGATGACGCCCCCGATGGACTCGGGCGTCATCCGTGGGACCGACTGCCGAGGGTCGAATTGGATACCGCCGCCGCCGCACGCCTGGGTTACACACCCGTGGGTGACTACGCGTCGACGGTGCGCGACGAGATTAAGTGGCTCGTTGCGGTGGCCGCCGGCGCACATCCGCGAGGTGTCATCGATCAGACAATTCACGACCCGCTCGACTACGACCTCGAAGACGACTACGTCCGAGAGCACGGCAACTGATCAATGTCGGCTCGTTGCGCTGAATGAAGATCCCCACTTCGAGCGGCCCTCGACGTTCGGTTTCGCGGCGGGTCTGTAGGGCAAGCGGTTAGCACAAACGCCGGTGACCGATAGGCCGTCTCTTTTCGACGCGACCCACCACGAAGGTCTTGCCACCGATTCGTCATCGACCGGTGGGCCGGGGTCCGCACCGGTGGCGTACGACGCGGGTTCGGACGCCGAGAACGGGGGCCGATGGCCGTTCGACTGATTCCTGCCTACGAGCGCTGTGCTGTGGCGTCGCGCTGGCACCACGCGTAGAGGGCGTCGTAGACGAAGGCACCGCGCTCGATGAGTCGCTGGTCGTCCGCCTCGACGTCGAGTCCGCCCTCACCGATCGCGAGCAGTCCCGCGCCCGCCGGGTCGCTCGCGAGATCGGCCCGCACGTCAGCCGCGTGGACGATCTTCGCCAGTCGCGCGAGGGCGGGGTCGTCACCGAGGTCGAACGCGTCGATCATGGTCTCGAAGCTGCAGCGCTCGGCGCCGTCGGGTCCGGTCGAGTGAGTGAACTGCGCGCCCGGCGCGTCAAAGGACCGGCCCCCGGTCGCCGCGGCGACGGCGAGGACCTCCTCGGGGGCGACGAAGACTATCTCGGCGTCGGGGTCGATGAAGCGCCGAATGAGCCAGGGGCACGCAACACGGTCGGTCTTGGGTCGAGCCCGGGTGATCCACTTCATGGTTTCTCCTTTTGCGTAGTCCCGTGTTCGCCGGCCAGTACGGCGCGCGCCGATGTCACCAGATTGGCACGCCGGGCCCAGCGCCACAGCGCGAGGTCGTAGCCGCCCTTCACGATGCCCGCGATGAGAAGCGGCGCCCCCAGACCGAGCTGCTGGACGGCGCCCCCGACGAGCGGCGCCACCGGGCGCACGGCGTACCGCGCGGCGTTGGTCACCGCCGCGGCGTCGGTCCGTTCGGCGGGGGCGGTGACGGTCATCACGAGGGCCTGGCGCGTCGGCACGTCCATCTGGGAGAGCGTCGTTCGCACGAGCAAGATCGCGGCGGCCAACGGGAAGGTCGGCGCGAAGGCCACGGCGGCGAGCAGCAGGTTGCTCGGCAGGTGTGACCCGACCATCGTGGCCACGAGGCCGAAGCGCCGCGCCAGAATCGGCGCGATGAGTACCGCGACCGCCTGCAGCAACGAGGTCGCAAAGAAGAGCGCGCCGACCCCCGTAAGGGAGGCGTGATAGCGCACGGTGAAGTAATAGGAGAGGAAACCCGTGGTCACGAGGCCGCCGCCGGCTGCGTCGACCGAGAAGAGCACGGCCAGGTCGCGAACGGCGCGCGCGCGTCGTCGACGGACCCGGACGGGCCGCGGGGCTTCGCCCGACTCGACGCCGGGCCCGAGGCGCCACGCGAGAAAAGCTCCGAACAGACCGATTGGGACGAGCACCGCGAAGAGCCAGGCGGGCACCGCCGCGTGCGCACGACTCAACCCGACCAGCGCCGCGCTGAGCGCGCCCAGTGCGCCGAACGCCGCCCCGAACGCGTTGTAGCGACCATAGACGTGCCCGGTGCCGGCGTCCTCGCTCGCCAGCATGACCTGCTCGAGCGTGGTGGCTGCCCCGTTGTCCACGACGTC
This sequence comes from Actinomycetes bacterium, assembly GCA_021777285.1. Next base: position 453 of record JAJYDR010000163.1, on the reverse strand, counting down.
GGTAGAGAGCGTGCCGGTCAGTGCCACGACGACGAGTACGGCGATCGGGGGATCGGTGGCCACGACGCCGCCGGCGAGCGCGACCGCGAGGAAGAACAAGGCGTAGCAGCGTCGTCGTCCCAGCCGGTCGGCCAACGCTCCGACGACGAGGGATGCGCCCGCACTTCCCGCGATGAGCAGCGCGAGCAGGACGCCCGTCTCGAGCGTTCCAATCTTGCGGCCGGCGAGCATGGCCCCCAGGACCACGGCAGTGAAGCCGTAGCCGAAGGCCCGCACCGCCTGGCCCGCTACCAGGAGGCGGCTGTCGTGGCTGAGTCGTTGGTGCACGGATCGAGTCTCGTCTATCAACGCCGGTCGTGTCGGCCTGCCGGGGCAGAGCCTGCGACCTTGGCCAATCGTGCAGCACGGTGACGGCTAGGCGGTACTCAGCGTGGGCTCTGTTTCCATGAACCA
>JAJYDR010000004.1 GCA_021777285.1 Actinomycetes bacterium | reverse complement strand
GTATACGCGTTCACCGGAAGCCTCCCAATCGGGAGGCTTTTTTCTTTATATCGACGGAAGTAGGAATCGTGGAACTCACTGGCGCACAAGCCCTCATCAAGAGCCTCGAGCAGCAGGGCGTGGACACCGTATTCGGCCTGCCCGGTGGCGCCATCCTGCCGGTGTACGACCCGCTGATCGACTCGTCGATCCGTCACATCCTCGTGCGCCACGAGCAGGGGGCGGGCCACATGGCCGAGGGCTACGCGATGGCGACCGGGCGCGCCGGGGTGGCGATGGTCACGAGCGGCCCGGGCGCGACCAACATCGTTACGCCGATCACCAACGCCCACATGGATTCGACGCCCCTCGTGGTGATCACCGGCCAGGTCGCGACGAGCTCCATCGGCCTGGACGCGTTCCAGGAGTGCGACATCACGGGCATCACCATGGGGATCACCAAGCACAACTTCCTCGTGCAGTCGGCCCACGAGCTGCCGCGCGCGGTGGCCGCCGCCTTCCACCTCGCGACCACGGGTCGGCCCGGCCCGGTGCTGATCGACGTGCCCAAGGACGTCGCCCAGTCCACGATGGAGTGGTGGTACCCGTCGGGCGTCGAGGAGTACGACCTGCCGGGCTACCGGCCGACGGTCGAGCTCGACGAGTCGGCCGTGGCGCGCTGCGTGGCGCTCATCGAGTCGTCCGAGCGGCCCGTGCTCTACGTCGGCGGGGGCACCCTGAAGTCGCGCGCGACCGCGGAGCTGCTGGCCTTCGCCGAGCGCACCCGCATCCCCGTGGTGACCACGCTCATGGCGCGCGGAGCCTTCCCCGACTCGCACGAGCAGCACCTGGGCATGCCGGGCATGCACGGCGTCTACGCCGCGGTCACCGCCATCCAGCGCGCGGACCTGCTGATCACGCTGGGCGCGCGCTTCGACGACCGGGTCACCGGCAAGATCACCGCCTTCGCGCCCGACGCGAAGGTGATCCACGTCGACATCGACCGCGCCGAGTTCGGCAAGATCCGCCGGCCCGACGTCGCCCTGCAGACCGACGTCGCCACGGCGCTGCGCGCCTTTGACGAGGCGGGCGCGAGGCCGAAGAACCTCGACGACTGGTGGCGCGCCATCCGGTCCTGGCAGGCGAGCTACCCCCTGACCTACGACGAGCCCGAGCTGGACGGGCCGCTGCGGCCCCAGCACGTCATCGAGGCGATCGCCCGAACCGCCCCGGCGGGGACCATCGTCGCCTCGGGTGTCGGCCAGCACCAGATGTGGACCGCCCAGCACTGGCCCTTTGAAGAGCCCAACACCTGGGTCAACTCCGGCGGCGCGGGAACCATGGGCTTTGGCGTGCCCGCGGCGATCGGGGCCAAGGCCGGTCGACCCGACCGCACCGTGTGGTGCATCGACGGCGACGGCTGCTTCCAGATGACTGCCCAGGAGCTCGTGACCGCGCGGTCCGAGGGCATCCCCATCAAGGTGGCGATCCTCAACAACGCCTACCTCGGCATGGTCCGCCAGTGGCAAGAGATGTTCTACGACGAGCGATACAGCGAGGTCTACCTCTCGCCGGACCTGCCCGACTACGTGAAGTGGGCCGAGGCGATGGGCTGCGTGGGCCTGCGCGCGACCAACCTGAAGGAGATGAACGACGTGATCGACGAGGCCAACACCATCAACGACGTGCCCGTCGTGATCGACTTCCGCACGGACAGCGCCGAGAAGGTCTTCCCGATGGTGCCCGCCGGCGTGAGCAACGACGACATCCTGGTGCACCCCTCCCAGCGCGGCGGTGCGCGATGAACGTCCCCGAGCCCTTCGCCGGCGAGTCCACCCACTCCCCGGTGCGCCACCACATCCTCTCGGTGCTGGTCGAGAACAAGTCGGGCGTGCTGGCACGCATCGCCGGGCTGTTCGCCCGGCGCGGCTTCAACATCTACTCGCTCGCCGTCGCCCCTTCGGAGAGCCACGCGAGGTTCTCGCGGGTCACCATCGTCGTCGACGCCGAGTCCGCGCCGCTGGAGCAGATCGTCGGGCAGCTCGACAAGCTCGTGAACGTCGTCGACATCACCGACATCGCCCCTCGTGAAGCGGTCGAACGCGAGCTCCTGCTCGCCACGATCAAGACCGACGTGGCGAACCGGACGCCGCTGCTCGACACACTCGGCAACGCCGGCGCGGCCATCGTGGACGTCGACCCGGGCGCGGTGACGGTCATGCTCGCCGGGACCCCGAGCGCCTGCGACGACCTCGAACGGGCCCTCGAGGCCTTCGCGGAGGTCGAACTCCACCGAACGGGCCGCGTCGCACTCCCTAGACTTGGCCGAAGCACTCTGACCACCCCCGAGCCGTAGAAGGAACGAACGATGACCACCATGTACTACGAGGCCGACGCCCATCCCGAGATCCTCAAGGGCAAGAAGATCGCGATCCTCGGCTACGGCTCGCAGGGTCACGCGCACGCGCTCAACCTGCACGACTCCGGATTCGACGTGCGCGTGGGACTGCGCCCCGAGTCGTCCTCGATCCTCAAGGCCGAGGAGGCGGGACTGCGCGTGCTCGGCATCGCCGACGCCGCGGCCGAGGCCGAGATCATCATGATCCTGCTGCCCGACACCGAGCAGAAGCGCATCTACGAGCTCGAGATCGCGCCGCACCTGACGGCGGGCAAGTGCCTACTCTTCGCCCACGGCTTCAACATCCGCTTCAACCTGATCAATCCGCCCGCCGACGTCGACGTGGCGATGGTGGCGCCCAAGGGTCCCGGCCACCTGGTGCGGCGCACCTACGTCGAGGGCGGCGGCGTGCCGTCGCTGATCGCGGTCCACCAGGACGCCACCGGCAACGCGCACGCGATCGCGCTGGCCTACGCCCACGGCATCGGCGCGACGCGCGCCGGCGTGCTCGAGACGACCTTCACCGAGGAGACCGAGACGGACCTCTTCGGCGAGCAGGCCGTGCTCTGCGGTGGGGTGAGCGCCCTGGTCACCGCCGGCTACGAGACCCTCGTCGAGGCGGGCTACCAGCCCGAGAGCGCGTACTTCGAGTGCCTGCACGAGCTCAAGCTGATCGTCGACCTGATGTACGAAGAGGGGATCACCGGCATGCGCTACTCGGTGTCAGACACCGCCGAGTACGGCGACCTGACCCGCGGCCCGCGAATCATCACGAGCCAGGTGAAGGCCGAGATGAAGAAGGTGCTCACCGAGATCCAAGACGGCACCTTCGCCGCCGAGTGGATCAAGGAGAACGAGATCGGCCGCCCGCGCTACCGCGAGTTGCGCGAGGTCGGCAAGAAGCACGCGATCGAGGACATCGGCAAGAAGCTGCGCGCCATGATGCCCTTCGTCTCGGCGGGCAAGCAGAAGGTCTCGGAGGCCTCGGGCGGCGACACCGACTGACGCCGATGGGCGCTGGCTCCCGCTGGAACCGGCGCCGACGACCTAGCAACCAAAACGAGGGGCGCCCTAGGAGCGCCCCTCGTTTTGGTTTCGAATCCCCGGCCGAGTGTCTACAGGTTCCCGACCACGTAGTTGATGCTCGCGCACAGCGCGGCCACGTCCTCGGGGTCCACGCTCGGGAACATCGCCACGCGCAGCTGGTTGCGGCCGAGCTTGCGGTAGGGCTCTGTGTCTACGACGCCGTTCGCGCGCAGCACCTTGGCGACCACCGCGGCGTCAATCGCGTCGTCGAAGTCGATCGTGCCCACGACGTGGCTGCGCTGGGCGGGGTCGGCCACGAACGGCGTGGCGAACTCCGAGGCCTCGGCCCACGAGTAGAGGATCTCGGCCGAACGGCTCGAACGGCCCGCGGCGAAGGCGAGCCCCCCGTTCTCGTTCATCCACCGGACCTGGGAGGCGAGCAGGTGAATCGTCGTCAGGGCGGGCGTGTTGTAGGTCTGGTTCAGCCGCGAGTTGTCCAGGGCGATCTTCAGGTCGAAGAACGCGGGCACCCAGCGGTCCGAGGCCGCCAGCTGCTCGATGCGCGCCACGGCCGCGGGCGAGCAGAGCGCGAGCCAGAGTCCGCCATCGGAGGCGAAGGACTTCTGGGGGGCGAAGTAGTAGCAGTCGAACTGCGAGGGGTCAACCATGAGCCCGCCGGCGGCCGACGTGGCGTCCACGGCGACGAGACCGGTCGCCCCCTGCGGGCGGGTAATCGGCATCATGACGCCCGTCGAGGTCTCGTTGTGGGTGAGCGCGTACAGGTCGACCGAGTCGTCCACGACGGGGCTCGGGTGCGTGCCGGGCTCGCTCTTGATGACCTGGGGCTCATCGACGTGCGGGGCGGCCTTGGCCGCCGAGGCGAACTTGGACGAGAACTCGCCGAAGCTGAGGTGCTGGCTGCGCCGCTCGATGAGGTGGAAGGTCGCGGCGTCCCAGAAGCAGGTCGTGCCGCCGTTGCCGAGCAGGACCTCGTAGCCGTCGGGCAGGTTGAACAGCGACGCGAGGCCGTCGCGCACCTCACCCACTTTGTTGCGCACCGTCGCCTGGCGGTGCGAGGTGCCGAGGTAGCTCGGCGCGTCGGCGACGAGGGCGTCGATCTGGGCGGCGCGGACTTTGGACGGCCCAGAGCCGAAACGTCCATCGCGCGGCAGGAGGTCGGAGGGGATTCGGATGCTGTCGGGGGAGGTCATAGACTGTCAATCTTACGGACAACGGATTGGAGTCGTGATGAGCGCCCGAGTCAGTGACCTTCTGGGGGGACTTGCGCCGAGCGCGACCCTGGCCGTGGACGCCAAAGCCAAGGCGTTAAAGGCATCTGGCGAGCCCATCATCGTCTACGGCGCCGGCGAGCCCGACTTCCCGACCCCGGCGCACATCGTCGAGGCCGCGGCGAAGGCCTGCTACGACCCGGTGAACTACAAGTACACCCCGACGGCCGGCCTGCCCGAGCTGCGCGAGGCGATCGTCGCCAAGACCCGGCGCGACTCGGGTCTCGAGATCGCCGCGAGCCAGGTGCTGGTCACCAACGGCGGCAAGCACGCGGTCGCCACGGCCTTCATGACCATGCTCAACCCCGGTGACGAGGTGCTGATCCCGTCGCCGTTCTGGACGACCTACCCCGAGGCGGTGTACCTCGCCGGCGGGATTCCGGTCCCCGTGCCCACGAGCGAGGCGAACGGGTTTCGCGTCACGGTCGAGGACCTCGAACGTCACCGCACCGACAAGACCAAGCTGCTCGTCTTCGTGTCGCCGTCCAACCCGACCGGCGCGGTGGTGACGCCTCAGGACGTCGCCGCGATCGGGCGCTGGGCCGCCGAGCACGACGTCTGGGTCCTCTGTGACGAGATCTACGAGCACCTGGTCTACGGCGACGCCACCAACGTCTCGATGCCGGTGGTGGCCCCCGAGCTGGGCGACCGCTGGGTCGTCGTGAACGGCGTGGCAAAGACCTACGCCATGACCGGCTGGCGCATTGGCTGGATGGTGGGGCCCACGGACGTCATGGGCGCGGCCGTGAACTACCAGAGCCAGACCACGTCGAACATCTCGAACATCTCCCAGCGCGCCGCCGTGGCCGCGCTGACGGGCGACCTCACCGCCGTTGGCGAGATGCGCGCGGCTTTCGACCGGCGCCGCCACACCATGACGACGATGCTCAACGCGATCGACGGCGTGTCCTGCGCGGTGCCCGAGGGGGCGTTCTACTGCTACCCGAACGTGACGGGCCTGCTGGGCCGGCCGCTCGCCGGGCGGGTCGCGACCTCCTCGGCCGAGCTCGCCGAGAACCTCCTCGAGACGGCCAAGATCGCGGTCGTTCCCGGCGAGGCCTTCGGCACGCCGGGCTACTTCCGGCTCAGCTACGCGCTGGGCGATGACGACCTGGTCGAGGGTCTGACCCGCCTGGGCGATCTCGTTAACGGCTGACGCTTACTAGCGTGGGTTGATCAAAGAAAGGTGAACAGTGGCTCGTGTACTGGTAACGGAGGAAATCGCGCAGTCGGGGCTCCAGGAGCTCCGTAACGCTGGACACGAGGTCGACGTCCGACTCGGGCTGTCGCCGGCGGAGCTGCTCGAGGCAGTGGTGGGCGCGAACGCGCTGATCATCCGGTCGGCCACGCAGGTGGACGCGGCGACGCTGGAGGCGGCGAGTGACCTCATCGTGGTCGGGCGCGCGGGCATCGGCCTGGACAACGTCGATGTCGCCAAGGCGACCGAGCTGGGGGTCATGGTAGTCAACGCCCCCCAGTCGAACATCCTCTCCGCGGCCGAACAGGCGCTGGCCCTGCTGCTCGCCCAGGCCCGCAACATCCCCCAGGCCCACGCGGCACTGAAGGACGGCAAGTGGGAGCGTTCCAAGTGGGAGGGCGTCGAGCTCTACGGCAAGACCCTCGGAGTGGTCGGCCTGGGCAAGATCGGCGCGCTCGTCGCCCAGCGCGCGCTCGCTTTCGGCATGCGGATCGTGGCCTTTGACCCCTACATCTCCGAGGAGCGGGCCAAGCACATGGGCGTGCAGCTGATGACCCTGGACTCATTGCTCGCCCAGAGCGACTTCATCACCATCCACCTGCCCAAGAACAAGGAGACCACCAACCTGCTCGACGCGGCCGCCCTGGCCAAGACCAAGGTCGGCGTGCGCATCGTGAACGCGGCGCGCGGGGGCATCGTGAATGAGGACGACCTCGCCGAAGCGATCCGCAACGGCCACGTCCACGGCGCGGCCCTGGACGTGTTCGCTAAAGAGCCCACGACGGCGTCGCCGTTGTTCGAGCTTCCCTCGGTCGTCGTGGTGCCACACCTCGGCGCCTCGACCGCCGAAGCCCAGGACAAGGCCGGCGTCACCATCGCCGAGCAGGTCCAGCTCGCCCTCGCCGGGGACTTCGTGCCCTTCGCGGTCAACGTCGCGGCCGGCGAGGTCTCCAACGTCGTGCGGCCCTTCATGGGCCTCGCCGAGGTGCTCGGCCGATTCATCGGCGGCCTGCTCGACGGCAACCCCGCCGACCTCGAGGTGATCTACCAGGGCGAGCTCGCCGGCGCGGGCACCAAGATCCTCACACTGTGCGCACTGAAGGGCCTGCTCGGGGCCACCGGCCACGACGGGGTGTCCTTCGTGAATGCGCCCCAGATGGCGGCCGAGCACGAACTCACCTGGGGCGAGGTGTCCACGGTTGAGTCACCGGAGTACGTGAACCTGATCACGGTGCGCTCGGGCGACCACGCGGTCTCGGGCACCCTGATGACGATCGGGACCCGGCTCGAGACCCGCATCGTCACCGTCGACGGCCACAGCGTCGAGATCCCGCCCGCGGCCACGATGTTGGTCGTGCGCAACGACGACCGTCCGGGCATGATCGGTCACGTCGGCCTCGCCCTCGGCGAGGCGCACGTGTCGATCTCGTCCATGGCGGTGGGGCCGGACCCGACCACCAAGACCGCGCTCATGGTGATCTCCACGACGACGCCGACTCCCGAGTCGGTGATCGACCGGCTGCGCTCGACCGAGGGGATTCAGGACATCCACCTGATCACGCTGCGCTAATCGCGCGGCGCGGTCAGGCCCGGCTGATCCGGTCGATCCGCTCCATCACGTCACCGCTCAGCAGGTCGATCGCGTCCAGGGCCGTCATGTTCTCGCGCACCTGGGCGGCCGATGACGCGCCGGTGATGACTGTCGAGACGTTGGGATTCTTCGCGCACCAGGCGAGGGACAGCTGGGTGAGCGAGACGCCGAGCTCGTCGGCGATGACCTTGAGGTCCGCGACTTTCTTGTTGCGCGCGGGGTCGGTCAGCATGCCGCGCAGCCACTCGTAGCCGGGCAGGGTCGCGCGTGACCCCTCGGGGACGCCGTGCAGGTACTTGCCGGTCAGCAGGCCCGACGAGAGTGGCGACCAGATCGTGGTGCCCAGCCCGATGTCCTCGTAGAGACGCCGGTACTCCTTCTCGACGCGGTCGCGCCACAGGATGTTGTACTGGGGCTGCTCGACGACGGGCTTGTGCAGGTGGTGCCGATCGGCGATGTCGTAGGCCGCGCGAATGTCGTCGGCGTTCCACTCCGACGTGCCCCAGTAGAGCGCCTTGCCCTGGCTGACCATGTCGCTCATGGCCCACACGGTCTCCTCGATGGGCGTCTTGGGGTCGGGGCGGTGACAGAAGACGAGGTCGACGAAGTCGAGTTCGAAGCGCTCGAGCGATCCGTCGATCGCCTGGTGGAGGTACTTGCGGTTGAGCGTGTTCTTCATGTTGGGCACGTCGTGCAGGCCCCAGAAGAGCTTCGTCGAGACCACGAACTCGTGGCGGGCCCAGCCGAGCTCGCGGAAGGCCGCGCCCATGACGCGCTCGGACTCCCCGGCGGCGTAGGCCTCGGCGTTGTCAAAGAAGTTGACCCCGGCCTCCTTGGCCGCCGCGAGGCACTCCGCGGCCTGTTGGGCGGTCTCGACCTGGCCCTGGTTGGCGAAGGTGACCCAGCTGCCAAATGACAGGACGCTCACCTTTAAGCCCGAACGTCCGAGACGGCGGTAGTGCATGGTGGCCATAGTGCTCCTTTGCGTAGGGGTCAGGACTCGGGCTTGCGCGGGACCGTCGGCCACTCGTCGTAGGAGACGGGTCCGGAGGCTCGACCGCGAGAGCCGCGCGAGACCAGGGCAATAGCGCCGGCGACGAGGCCCAGGAGGACGACGAGGACGGCGAGTTTGACGAAGGCCCGTATGACGCTCACGGGCTCGAGGCTACTCCAGGGCGGGCGCTTTACACGGCGGACTGGGGCGGTAGACTCGTGGCGTGAGCACATCTGCGATCGTCGAGCTGCTGCTGCATTAGGGCGAGTGCATACTCGCCCGACGCCCCCGCATCCGCGGGGGTTTTTTGTTTCTGGAATGAATTGAGGAGGCCATGATGGGTTCGTACCCCAATCCGCAGCAGCCCAGCCCCATGCCGTTCGGCAAGTACAGCCCGACGGTGCCCGTGGACCTCACGGACCGCACGTGGCCGAACCGGCGACTGAGCAAAGCGCCGCGCTGGTGCAGCGTGGACCTGCGCGACGGCAACCAGGCCCTCATCGATCCCATGGACCTCGAGCGCAAGGGCGCGATGTTCGCCCAACTCGTCGCGATGGGCTTCAAGGAGATCGAGGTGGGGTTCCCCGCCGCCTCCCAGCCCGACTTCGACTTCGTGCGCCACATCATCGACGACGGTCTCATCCCTGACGACGTGACCATTCAGGTCCTCGTCCAGTGCCGCGAGGACCTGATCACGCGGACCTACGAGGCGCTGCGCGGGGCGCACCGAGCGATCGTGCACTTCTACAACTCCACCTCGACCCTGCAGCGGCGGGTGGTGTTCAACCTCGACATGCCGGGCATCACGGCGATCGCCCTCGAGGCGGCCCGGCTCTGCCGGTCCCTCGAGTCGGTCTCGCCCGAGACCGAGTTCCTCTACGAGTACTCGCCCGAGAGCTTCACCGGCACCGAGCTGCCCTACGCGCTCGACATCGTGAACGAGGTCATCCGGGTCATCGACCCGACCCCGGAGCGCCCGCTCATCGTCAACCTGCCCGCGACCGTCGAGGCCTACACCCCGAACCTGTACGCCGACGCGATCGAGTGGTTCTCGCGCAACGTCGATCGGCGCGACTCGGTCGTGCTGTCGCTGCATCCCCACAACGACCGGGGCACCGCCGTGGCCGCCGCCGAGCTCGGCGTGCTCGCCGGTGCCGACCGCGTCGAGGGCACCCTCTTTGGCAACGGGGAGCGCACCGGCAACGTCGACGTCGTGACCCTGGCGCTCAACCTCTTCTCCGAGGGCGTGGACCCCGAACTCGACCTGAGCGACATCGACGCCATCCGCCACGTGGCCGAGTACGCCAACCGGTTGCCGGTCCACCCGCGCCACCCCTACGTCGGCGAGCTCGTCTACACGGCGTTCTCGGGCTCGCACCAGGACGCGATCAAGAAGGGGATGACCGCCATCGGGGACGCCTACGAGCACTGGGAAGTCCCCTACCTGCCCATCGACCCCAAGCACACCGGGCGCACCTACGAGGCGATCATCCGGGTCAACTCCCAGTCGGGCAAGGGCGGCGTCGCCTACGTGCTCAGCACCGAGCACGGCCTCGACCTGCCCCGAGCGATGCAGGTCGAGTTCTCCAAGCGCGTCCAGGCCCTGACCGAGGCCTCGGGCACCGAGATCTCGCCCACCGAGATCTGGGAGGTCTTCAGCACGACCTACCTGCCCGAGAGCCCGGCCATCCAGCTGCTCTCGAGCGAGGTCCGCACTGATTCGCACCGCACGACGATCTTCGCCCAGCTGCTGGTGGACGCGAAACACGTCACCCTGAAGGGCGAGGGCAACGGGCCGATCGACGCCATGATGAACGGGCTGCGCAACGAGCTCGGCGTGGGCTTCAAGGTCCGCGACTACAGCGAGCACGCGCTCACCGCGGGCGCCGAGGCATCCGCCGTGGCCTACGTCGAAGCCGAGGGTGACGACGGTGCGACCTGGTGGGGCGTCGGCATGAGCTCGTCGATCCTCGACGCGTCCCTCGAAGCGGTCGTCTCGGCCGCGAATCGTCGTCGTTAACGAATCGGACCATTAGCATCGTTAAGTGATTTCGCACGCGTTGACGCCCACCATCGGCTGGGCGGCCGTCGCGGTAGGTCTGGTTTCCACGTGGTCCCAGTGGCGCCGCGTCAGTGACGACGGCGTCGAGGGCGTCTCGCTCGCGACCTGGTCACTCTTCGCGATGATGGGCGGGTTCTGGATCGCCTACGGGCTGGTCGCGCGCTCCTGGCCGGTCGTCATCGGCAGCCTCGTGATCCTGCCGATCCAGGGCGCGATCCTCGTGCGGCTCTCGCCGTGGCGCGACGTGCGCACCCTGGGGTATTCGTTCACGATCTTCTCAGCAACGTGCCTGGTGCCAGCACTTATCGGCGGATGGTCGGCGGGGGTCTACGGCATCGGCGTCACGATGTCGCTCACCCGCATCCCCCAACTGATCGAACTCATTCGCACCGCTGACGCCACCGGGGTCTCCGCGTCGTCGTGGTCGCTCGGGGCCGTCGGGTCCGTCTTGTGGGTCGCCTTCTACGCCGGCGACCACCTCTGGGCGGCGCTCGTCGCCACCAGCGCCGCCGGCATCGCCAACGTGGCGATCGCGGCGCTGGCCACTTGGCGTCACCGCCAGACGCGCCGCGCGCTCATCGCCGAGGAAGTCTTCGCCTACTAGCCGAAGAGGCTCGCGTAGCCGTTGATCGCCGGCTGCCCACCGAGGTGGGCGAAGAGGACGTGGGCGTCGGGCTCGAGCTCGTGGCGCTGGACGAGGTCGATGAGTCCGGCGAGGGACTTGCCCTCGTAGACCGGGTCGGTGATCATCGCCTCGAGGGACGCGCCCAGCTTCATCGCGTGGACCGTCCGGTCGTCGGGGATCCCGTAGGTGCCCGCGTGGTAACGGTCGTCGAGGATGATCTCCTCGTCGAGGATGGGCCGCTGTACGCCGATGAGCTCGGCCGTCGCGCGCGCGATCCTCGCGACCTGGTCCCAGGTCTCAGCGGGCTTCGCGGAGCCGTCGATGCCGATGACCTTGCGCGGCAGGTCGTTGATGGCGAAGCCGGCGATCATCCCCGCCTGGGTCGAACCGGTGACCGAGCAGACGATCACGTAGTCAAAGGCGATGCCGAGCTCGCGCTCCTGCTCCTCGACCTCGAGCGCCCAGCCGGCGAAGCCGAGTCCACCCAGGCGGTGGTCCGAGGCCCCGGCGGGAATCGCGTAGGGCCGGTGGCCCGCGGCCTCGAGCTCGGCGATGGCCTGCTCCCAGCTGGCCTTGAAGCCAATGCCGAAGTTCGCGTCCACGAGCCGGACGTCGGCCCCCATGAGCCGGCTGAGCAGGATGTTGCCCACCCGGTCGTAGGTGACGTCGGGCCAGTTGACCCAGCTCTCTTGGATCAGCACGCACTTCATGCCCACGGCCGCGGCCGCGGCGGCCACCTGGCGGGTGTGGTTGGACTGGACCCCGCCGATCGACACCAGCGTGTCACAGCCCTGCGCGAGGGCGTCGGCGACCAGGTACTCGAGCTTGCGAACCTTGTTCCCGCCGAAGGCGAGGCCCGAGTTCACGTCCTCGCGTTTGGCCCAGACCGTCGCTCCGCCCAGGTACTCACTCAATCGGTCGAGTCGATGGATCGGTGACGGGCCGAAGCGCAGTGGGTACCGGGGGAACTGATCGAGGGACATGGTCCTCCTCTCTGATGCAACCTTGATCCGACGTTATCCGAGTCCATCTCACCGCGACGAGCGGCGCCAGCGACGTTCGTGGGCGAAGCGCCGGGGTAGTTCGCGCGCGATCGCGTCGTATATCGCACGCTCACCAGGGGCCGGCTCGACGAGCCGTCCCGGGCGCGGCAGCGGGGGTTCGGCGAGCGTCGCGTCCCCGGCGGCGCTCGCGGCGACGTGGGCGACCCCGCGCAGCTGGGCCGTCAGCGGATCGTCCACTTGGATGACGGGCCGCTCGAGCATCGTGGCGTAGATCTGGCACCACAGGTCCGACTGGGCCCCGCCGCCGATGAGCCGCACGGGATCGAGGCGCCGCCCGGCGAAGCGCTCGACGTGGGCGAAGAGCCACGCGCTGTTCGCTGCGACCCCCTCGAGGACGGCGCGCACGAGGTCCGCAGTGGTCGTGGTGACCGACAGGTTGGCAAAGCCCCCGCGGGCGCCCTTGTCGTCGGCCGGCGAGCGCTCGCCGGCGAGCCACGGCGCGAAGCGCACGCCGTTCGCGCCGGCGGGCGCGGTCGCCGCGAGGGCCGTCAGCTCGCTGAACGACGGCGCGCTGGCGGGTCCGCCCAGCAGGTCGCGCAGCCAGGCGAGGGCGCGCGCCCCCGTCTCTTGATTATTGATGACGAGGTAGTGGTCGTTGTCCAGGCCCGGCACCGACGCGATCGAGTGCACGACGTCGGTCTTCTTGGACGGCACCGGGCAGCTGATCCACGACGTGGTCGACAGCGCGAGGTGCGTGTCGTAGAGCCGGATCGCGCCCGAGCCGAGCGTCGCCGCGTGCAGGTCGGGAATGCCGGTCGCCACGACCGTCGACGGTGCGAGGCCGAGCTGCTCGGCGACTTCGGGCCGCAGGGTCCCCACGCTCGTCCCGAAGGGCACCAGGGGAGCGAGCCGCTGGTCGCTCAGCCCCACGAGGCCCAACAGCACGGGGTCGTAGCGCAACTCGCTGAGGTGGCGGTTGTCGGTCATCCACATGGCGAGTCGAGACGCGTGGGTGGCCGAGGCGACACCGGTGAGGCGCATCGTGAGGTAGTCCACCGGCTCGAGGTACCAGCGCGTCGCCGCGACGATGGCGGGCCGCTCGTGCTCGAGGAAGAGGATCTGGCCGACGGGGTCGGCGCCCGCGGTGGACGGGGCGCCGCCGCTGCGACGGATGAACGAGAGGGCGGCCCGCGGGCGATAGCCCTGCACCGGTCCGCCGACGGCGCGTCGGCTCCACGGGCCGCCCCGGGTGTCCATCCAGGTCAGGCAGGGTCCGGTCGGGACGCCGTTCGCGTCGACCGGCACGGTCGACCCGTACTGACCCGTCACCCCGATGGCGCGCACGCGCCGGGCGCGTTCGGGGTCGACGAGCAGCCGCCGGGCGCCGCGCAGCACGAGGTCCCACCACTCGCTCGCGTCCTGGGTGGCCTCGCCGTCGCGCGCGAAGGTCGTCGTCACCGCGTCGGTGACGTGCTCGACGAGCGAGCCCCGCGAGTCGACGAGGCCGACCTTTGGTCCCCCCGTTCCCAGGTCGACGACGAGGTAGAGCGCGTCGTGCACGGCTAGTCGGTGATCGCCTGCTGGTGGTCCATCATGTCGGCCATGAAGAACCGGATGAGGTCGTCGGTCTCGGGGGTCGGGCCGCCGGGGACGCCCCCGTAGATCGCCCCGGACTGGGCCGGGGCGTCGGCGTGGGCCTCGGCGTAGGCGACGGCGTCGGCGAGGTCGGTCTCCCATCGCTCGAGCACGCCGGGCTGGGTCTGGGGCCGGGTGACGGCCATGTGCAGGGCGTTGGGGTACTGCTGGCCGTTGAGCCGCCAGCCCCGGAGGCGAAGGAAGTCGTTCACGAGGTAGACGTCGTAGTCGGTGGCGGTGAAGGAGAACAGGAAGCTCGGCGAGCCGATGATGCGCAGGCTCTCGTGGGCGCGCACCGCCCGCTGCATCGCCGCCGAGGTCTCAAAGATCTGGCGGGCGTACTCGCGATAGCCCGACCGACCGAGCTGGACCATGGCGGCCCAGGTGGCCGCGAGCAGGCCCCCCGATCGCGAGCCGTCCATGCCGGGCGAGCAGTACTTGCCGCCTGACCAGTCGGGTTGGTAGAAGTACTGGCTGTTGCGCAGCGCTCGATCGGCGAAGCACAGCACGCTGGTGCCCTTGAGGGCGTAGCCGTACTTGTGGGTGTCGGCGGACATCGACGTGACGCCAGGGACCGAGAGGTCAAAGTCCGTGTCGACGTAGCCGAGCTCGCGCCCGAAGGGCAGGATGAAGCCGCCCAGGCAGCCGTCGACGTGCAGGCCGATGTTGCGCTCGAGTGCGAGCTGACCGAGCTCGGCGATCGGGTCGATCGTGCCGTAGCCGTAGTTGCACGCCGAGCCCACGAGCGCGACCGTGTTCGCGTCGACGTGCTCGCGCACCCAGTCGAGGTCCACCTGGGCGGTGCGGGGATCGACGGGGGCGACGCGCATCTCCACGCCGAAGAGGTGCCCGGCCTTGTCGAAGGCGGGGTGGGCCGTCTCGGGCTTGATCATGTTGGGCCGTTGCACCTCGTGCGCGTTCGACTCGCGATAGGCGAGCACCGCGTGGGCGATGGACGCCGAGCCGCCCGAGGTGACCAGGCCGGCCGGGTCGGTGTGCGCGGCGGCGCCGAGCAGGTCGAGTGTCATGGCGATGATCTCGGCCTCGAACTTGGTAGCGCTGGGGCACATGTCGCGCTGCAGGGTGTTCACGTGCGAGAAGTACGAGAACGCGCGGTTCAAGAAGTCGTAGTGCTCGTGGTCCCCGCAGTACATGGTGCCCGAGCACTGCCCGGTCTCCCAGGTCGGGTCCTCGCGCGACGCGAGGTCCTCGAGCTGCGCGAGCACGTCGGTGCGACGCGCGCCATCTTCGGGCAGGACTCGGTGGACCGGATACTCCTCGGCGTAGGGGAAAGGGACCATGGCGCTCCTCGTCGTCGCTACCGAGAGCGTAGGACCGCTCAGTGGCTCACGCGAGTCCCGTGGCCGAGCGGTGCAGCCGCGCGAATGCCGCCGCCACCTGGGCCGTCGAGGCACCAGTGCCGAGCAGGAGGCTCAGCAGCACCCGGGCCTTTCGCCCGTCGAGGAAGCCCGCGCTGATCAAGCCACGCCCCAGGAGGTCGCGCTCGGAGCCGTCGTAGCCGTAGGTGGACTCCAGGACGTCGCCGGCGCCCGTGCGCGACGCGAGCACGACGGGTACTTCGCCGGCGAGTGCGGCGAGTGGCCCGACCAGGCGCCCAGGCACGTGACCGCCGCCGAAACCCTCGATGACGACCCCGGCGTAGCCGAGGTCCGCGAGGTGCTCGAGCAGACGCCCGTCGTCACCCAGGGCGCAGCCCACGAGGGCGACGGGCGGGACAAAGGGCCCGAGGCGGTCGGGCTCGATCACCCGTGCGAGGGGCGGCGGGTTGACGTAGCGTCGCGCGCGACCCTCGACCACGCGGCCGATCGGGCCAGTCGTGCGCGACGCGAACGCGCCGAGGCTCGACGAATCGGACTTGCGCACGAAACGGGCCGCGTGGATCTCGTCGTTCATGACCACGAGCACGCCCAGGTCGCGCAGTCGCGAATCGCCCGCGACGCGGATCGCCGCGGCGAGGTTCGCCGGTCCGTCGGCGCTGAGCTCGCCGGGGTGGCGCATGGCGCCGGTGACGACGACGGGGCTACCCGCAACGGTGAGCAGATCCAGCGCGAAGGCGAACTCTTCGATGGTGTCCGTTCCCTGGGCGACGACCGCGCCGTCGAAGCCGTTCGCGAAGTCACGGCGCAGCCGACCGCTCACCTCGATGGCGTCGGCGATGGTGAGTTCGCCCGATGGCACCTGGCGCACGCCGACCACCGCAAGGTCGATGTCGCCAATGGCGCCGGCCGCCTCACCGAGGAGCGCCGCGCCCGCGAGGTTCGGAGCCACGCCTCCCGAGCCGTCGGCGTCGGTCGAGGCGATGGTGCCGCCCGTCGTATAGAGGACTACCCGCGCGCGAGCGGGACGTTTCGGTTCGTGTGATGGGATCGACACGCGGTGTCTCGATCAGGCGAGGACGTGGCCGTCGCGGTCGAAGTGACCGGCGAGCGTCGGGGCGACGGTGGCGGCTTCATACCGGTCGATGTCGGCGGCGTGGCGCAGGGTGAGTCCGATGTCGTCCCAGCCGTTGAGGAGTCGCTGGCGGGTCATCGGGTCCAGGGCGAAGGACCGGTGCCAGCCCTGGGCAGGGACCTCGACGGTCAGCCCTTCGACGTCGATCACGAGGTGGGTCGCCGGGTCACGGGTGACCATCGCGGCGAGCTCCTCGACGTCCTCGGCGGCCAGCTGCACGATGACGAGGCCCTGCTTGCTCGAGTTGTTGCGGAAGATGTCGCCAAACGACGGCGCGATGATCGCCTCGAAGCCGTAGTCCATCAGGGCCCAGACCGCGTGCTCGCGCGACGAGCCGGTGCCGAAGCGTGGCCCCGCGAGCAGGATCGAGGCGCCCTGGTAGATCGACTGATTGAGCACGAAGTTGGGGTCGTCACGCCACTCGCTGAACAGGCCACGCCCGAAGCCGGTGCGCTCGACGCGCTTCAGCCAGCCCGACGGGATGATCTGGTCCGTGTCGACGTCCGAGCGCCCGAGCGGGACCGCGCGGCCCTCGATGAGCGACACGGCCTTCATCGGACCACCTCGGGCGTTGCGAAGTGGCCGGCGAGGGCCGTCGCGGCGGCCACGGCTGGTGAGACCAAGTGGGTCCGACCGCCGCGTCCCTGGCGACCCTCGAAGTTCCGATTCGAGGTCGATGCGCTGCGCTGTCCGGGTTCGAGCTGGTCGGGATTCATGCCCAGACACATCGAACAGCCGGGCTCGCGCCACTCGAATCCGGCGTCTTGGAACACGCGGTCGAGACCTTCGGCCTCGGCCTGGGCCTTGATGCGATGCGAGCCCGGCACGACCAGTGCCCGCACACCCGCCGCGACGCGGCCGCCCTTGGCGACGCGAGCGGCGGCGCGCAGGTCCTCGATGCGCGAGTTGGTGCACGAGCCGATGAAGACGACGTCGACGGCGACGTCGGTCATGGGCGTGCCCGGGGCGAGACCCATGTAGGCGAGCGAACGGGCGGTCGACTCACGACGGTCGGTGTCTTCGAAGTCGTCCGGCGAGGGCACGACACCGTCGATCGCGACGACCTGGGCGGGATTGGTCCCCCACGTGACGAAGGGTACGAGCTGGTCGGCGTCGAGGACGACCTCGGCGTCGAATACCGCGTCCGGGTCGCTCGTGAAGCCGCGCCACCGGTCCGCGGCGGCCTCGAACGCCTGGCCGCCCGCGATGGTGGGGCGCTGGCGCAGGTAGTCGATCGTGGTCTCGTCGACCCCGACGAGCCCGGCGCGGGCCCCGGCCTCGATGCTCATGTTGCACACGGTCATGCGGCCCTCCATCGATAGGGCGGTGATCGCACTGCCGCGGTACTCGATGACGTAGCCGGCGCCGCCGCCGGTGCCCAGGCGCGCGACGATCGCCAGCACGAGGTCCTTCGCGCTCACGCCATCGGGCAGGGTGCCGTTGACGGTGACGGCCATCGTCTTGGGACGTTGCTGGGGGAGTGTCTGGGTCGCGAGCACGTGCTCGACCTCGCTCGTGCCGATGCCGAAGGCGAGGGCGCCGAAGGCACCGTGCGTGGAGGTGTGCGAGTCGCCGCACACGATGGTCATGCCGGGCTGGGTCACGCCCAACTCGGGGCCGATGACGTGCACGATGCCCTGGTTCTCGTGGCCCCTCGGGAACAGGGTCACACCGAACTCGCGGCAGTTCTCGTCGAGCGCCTCGAGCTGGCGCCGCGAGATGGGGTCCTCGACGGGCGTATCAATCGGGTCGGTGGGCACGTTGTGGTCGGCGGTGGCCAGGGTGCGATCGGGGCGCCGGACGGCGCGGTGGTTCAGTCGCAGCCCGTCGAATGCCTGGGGGCTCGTGACCTCGTGGATGAGGTGCAGGTCGATGTAGAGGACCGTCGGCTCGCCCTCGGGACTGGCGACGACGTGCTCGTTCCAAATCTTCTCGAAGAGGGTCTGGCCGGGCACGTCAGCGCAGTCCCGTGATCCGCACGCGAAGCACACCCGACGGCGCCTCGTAGTCCACTTCGTCGCCCAGGGCGTGGCCGAGCAGGGCCGAGCCGAGCGGCGAGGTCGGCGAGGCGACGAGGACCCCCTCGGGCTTCTCCTCGATCGAGCCGATGAAGAACTCCTGGGCGTCGTCGTCGGCGTCGCCGTCGTAGACGACGCTGACGATGGAGGCGTGCTGGACGACGCCGGCGTTCACGTCGCGCTTGACCAGCTCGTGGTTCCTGATCACATTGTCGATCTGGCGGATTCGGGCCTCCATCTTGCCCTGCTCGTCCTTGGCGGCGTGGTAGTCGCCGTTTTCCGAGAGGTCGCCGAGCAGCCGGGCGGCCTCGATCACCCGCGCGATCTCGGTCCGGCCGACGGTAGTCAAGTGGTGGTACTCGTCACGGAGCTTGTCCAGTGTTTCTTTGGTTATGCGATGGATCTCGCCAGCCATGAGGTGTCGTCTCCTGGGTAGGACTCTGACTCTAGCGGTCGGGTTCTGACTTTACGGACTGGGTTTGCTCCTGGCTGGGCGGGCCAAGCAGACTGGGGGGAATCAGGGAGGTTGACGTGGCGGGGAACGAACCGTATCGAGTGGCGGTGATCGGGGGCGACGGGATTGGTCCCGAGGTGACGCGCGCCGCCCTGGCCGTGGTCGAGGCGGCGGGCGTCGCACTGACCACGACGGACTTCGACCTGGGGGCGGCCCGGTACCTGCGCGACGGCTTCGTGCTGGACGACGAGACCCTCGAGGCGTTGCGCGGCCACGACGCGATCCTGCTCGGCGCGGTGGGCCCGGCGATCGGGGACACGCGCATCCCCGGCGGCGTCTTGGAGCGCGGCCTGCTGCTCGCCATGCGCTTTGGCCTTGACCTCTACGTGAACTACCGCCCCTTCCACGGGGTGCCCGGCTCGATCGCCGACGGTCTGGATTTCGCGATCGTGCGCGAGAACACCGAGGGCCCCTACGCCGGCGAGGGTGGGGTGCTTCGCTACGGCACGGCTCACGAGGTGGCGACCCAGGGCTCGGTGAATACCCGCTTCGGGGTCGAGCGCTGCGTGCGCTACGCCTTCGAGCGGGCCGCCCAGCTGGAGCGGCCGCGGCTCACCCTCGTGCACAAGACCAACGTGCTCACCTTCGCCGGGAACCTCTGGTCGAGGGTTGTCAACGAGGTGAAAGTCGAGTACCCCACGGTCGCTGTGGACTACAACCACGTCGACGCCGCCTGCATCTACCTGGTGGAGAACCCCGCGCGCTACGGGATCATCGTTACCGACAACCTGTTCGGCGACATCCTCTCGGACCTGGCGGGGGCGGTGAGCGGGGGTATTGGCTTCGCCGCCAGCGCGAACCTGAACCCGGCGCGCACCGGCGCGTCGCTCTTCGAGCCGGTGCACGGCGCCGCCCACGACATCGTCGGGACCGACACGGCCAACCCCTTGGCGGCGGTGTCCTCGGCCGTTTTGATGCTCGAGCACCTGGGCGAGACCGACGCTGCACGGCGCATCGCGTCGGCAGTGGCAGACTTTGAACGCGACGGTGTCGCCGGAGGCACAGCGGCCGTCACCCAACGATTGATAGAGAGGTTGTGATGCCCATAACGCCAACGGAGAAGATTTGGATGGACGGCGCGCTCGTCGACTGGAACGATGCGAAGACCCACGTCCTGAGCCACGGCCTGCACTACGGAACCGGCGCGTTCGAGGGGATCCGGGCGTACAAGACGCCCCGCGGCGTCGCCGTCTTCCGGTTGCGCGAGCACATGGCCCGCTTGCTGCGCAGCTGCAAGATCCTGATGATCGACGTGCCCTTCACCCTCGACGAGCTCTGCGACGCGGTCGTGGAGACCGTGCGCGTGAACGACCTGCCCAACGGGTGCTACATCCGGCCCCTGGTCTACCTGGGTTACGGCGAGATGGGCGTGAACCCGCTGCCGGCGCCCGTGAACGTGGCGATCGCCGCCTGGCCGTGGGGCGCGTACCTCGGTGACGAGGGCCTCGCCAACGGCGTGCGGATGAAGATCGCCTCGTGGCAGCGCCACAACCCCAACGCGATGCCCACCGCGGCCAAGGGGACCGGCATGTACCTCAACTCCGGACTCGCCAAGGTCGAGGCCATCAAGGCCGGCTACGACGAGGCCATCATGCTCGGGCCCGACGGCCGCATCTCGGAGTGCACGGGCGAGAACCTGTTCGTGGTGCGCGACGGGGTCGTGCTCACGCCGCCGCCCTCCGAGGCCGGCGCCCTGCCGGGCATCACCCAGGAGACGGTCGTTCGTATCGCCACTGACCTCGGCATCACGGTGCGCTTCGAGACGCTGATCCGCACGGACCTCTACCTCGCTGACGAGGCGTTCCTCACCGGGACGGCTGCCGAGGTCGTGCCGATCGCCTCGGTGGACGACCGCGTCGTCGGGGCGGGCAAGCCGGGACCGGTCACCACCACCCTGCAGTCCACCTACTTCCAGGCGGTACGCGGCGAACTCGACCGCTACAACGGGTGGCTCACCGAGGTGTAGTCGCGTTCAGCGGTAGTGTCGTGAGGTGACTCAACCGACGTTTCTTCCAGTCCCCGCCGCCGGCGAGGTGCGTCCGACGATGCCCACGCCGACCCCCGAGTTCGCCCGCAAGCCCAAGGCGGGCCTCGTGCGCAACGCGCACCCGGTGGCGACGAGCGGTGCGGGCACGCCGGCGCCCGGTGGCGGTTACGCGCTCACCATCGCCGAGCGCGAAGTCGCCAAACTGGCCTTTGACCACGAGCACGACCGCCACGACGTGGCCGTCGGCGTTGCCGTGATCGCGGCGAAGCGCGCCAGCGCCATCGGCCGCGGTCCGACGGTCACGGACGTGCGGATCGCCCTCGACCACTTCAAGCTGCTCGACGCCACCTCGGTCGATCACCACCTCGCGAGCCCCTTCGCCGGTCTCGCCCACAGCTACGTGGCCCAGCGGGCCTTCGCCGACGCCGTGGACACCGACGAATTGGTCAACGCGGACCTTCGCTGACGGTTGAGAGGACCAGAATGAGTTTCACCCTGACTGAAGAACAACGGGCGTTCCGTGACGTGATGCACGGTTTCGTGGACGAGCGCATCTCGCCCTTCGCCGCCGAGTACGACCGCGACCAGGTATTCCCCCAGAAGAGCTTCGACGCCTGCGTCGAGATGGAACTGCCCTCGCTCGGCGTTCCCGCCGCCTACGGCGGCGCCGGCGCGGACATGGTGACCCAGGCGATCATGGCCGAAGAGATCGCCCGCGCCTGTGCGTCGACGTCGGTGACGATGCTGATCTCCAAGCTCGGCATGCTGCCGGTCATCAACTTCGCCTCCGAGGAGATCAAGCGGGCCTACCTGCCACGCATCGCCACCGGCGAGATCCAGGCGAGCTACTGCCTGTCCGAGGCCGACGCGGGCTCCGACGTGGCGGCGATGCGCACGCGCGCCGTGCGCGACGGGGACGATTACATCATCAACGGCTCGAAGTACTGGATCACCAACGCCGGGGTCTCGGACACCTACACGGTCTTCGCGAGCACCGACCCTGACGCGCGGGGACGCGGCATCAGCTGCTTCCTCGTCGAGAAGGGACCGGGCGTGGAGTTCCCCAAGCATGAGGACAAGATGGGACTGCGGGCGTCACCCACGGGCGAGGTCGTCTTCAATGACGTGCGCGTGCCGGCCTCGCACCGCATCGGCGCCGAAGGTGACGGCTTCAAGATCGCCATGCACACGCTGGACCGGTCGCGCCCGACCATCGGCGCCCAGGCCGTGGGCATCGCCCAGGGAGCGATCGACTACGCCGCGCAGTACATGACCCAGCGTCGCGCGTTCGGCGCGCCGATCAGTGACCTCCAGGGACTTCGCTTCATGCTGGCGGACATGGCGATTCGCACCGAGGCGGCGCGCGCAATGGTCTACCACGCCTGCAGCGCGATCGACGAAGGCGACCCCGACCACAACCTCAGTTACCTGACCGCCGCGGCCAAGTCATTTGCGTCCGACACGGCCATGAGTGTTGCGACCGACGCCGTGCAGCTCCTCGGCGGCTACGGGTTCACCAAGGACTTCCCCGTCGAGCGGTTCATGCGTGACGCGAAGATCACCCAGATCTACGAGGGCACCAACCAGGTGCAGCGCGTCGTGGTCGCCAAGCACCTGCTGAAGTAAGAGTGTCACAGTCTCAGTGGACCCGGTGACCCGTGGGTGCCGGCGGCTTCGACCGGGCATAATCGGGTGTTGCTCGCGATACATGAGCATCTGTCACCGATTCCAGCGTCATGATGCTTCGATGTCAGATGAACAACTGCTGGCTAATTTGACTCGGTGACGGTCAAATCTGATTCAAGAGATTGACGTTGTCGTGCGATGCATCGCCAGTTCGACTGATTGCAAGGTGACACCAATCGAGAAAAGGCGAGTAGGCATCTCGCCGTAGAGTGGTGAACCATGACTGCACTTTCCCGGGACCGTTTTTCGCAAATGGTTAACGATTTGCCATGCGATTCATCACCTCGTACCGCTCCCGACGGTGTGAAGCCCATCATCGTGCAGAGCGTGTCGTCGCTGCACACGCACGGGGGTGAGTCGTGATGACGAGCGCACAGACTCCGGCCGATGCACTGCGCCGAGGACTGGCGCGTTTCGACGAGACCTTGGTGTTAGAGGTGGTCACTTCCCTTGACCTACGCCCGAGCACCAAGATCTCGCCTGCGGTCGGCATGCCGCTGCGCGGACTCCAGCAGCGCCGCGACGTCACGTCATTCGTCGCGAGCGCCCCGCTGGTCGCGGTGCGCTCGTTGCTCGAATTACTCGTCGCGCGCAACCTCGACCGGATCATTGAACTGCTGGGCGAGCACTCGGAGCGGCCGACCTACGAGCAGATGCTCGCGGCCGTTGACGCGATGCGAGCTGAGGGCGTGTCCGACGCCGACCTTGCGGCGTTGCTCGCATTCGCCGTCGGCGAACAGTTTCCCGCCGCCGAACACTGTCGCCGACTCATCGACGAACGCGACGAGTTCGCGTTGCCCGAGGTCGAGGTCGTGGAGCCGACGGGTTCGCTGTTGACGCCCAAGGACGTCGACCCCGCAGTACGCGAGGCTCGGCGTCAGCGGCGAGAGGCGGCCAAGAACAAGAAGAAGCCGGCGCCGCCGCCGCCCCCTCGCCCCGCCAAGACTCGTGCCGTGGCCAGCGTCGACGCCGCGACACCGCCGGCGAGCGTTTCGATCGCGCCGGCGCTCGTCGAGCGACGTCGGATCACGCTGACGCCCGCCGAAGCGAAACTCGTCAACGCCGATCACGTGAAGGCGGGAACGGTCGTCAGCGTCGAGATCCCCTTCGATTCAATCGACCCCGCGTTGCCCGACGTTCGAGCGAAGCATCGGCCCGCGGTTGTCGTGGCCGCCTCCGAGTCGACATTGCTGGTGCGCGGGATCTACTCCAACCAGTTCGCCAACCGTCAGCTGTTCGGGCCGTGGCGGCGGCTCGGTCTCGACCACGTCTCGTACGTGAGCGACGAGCGTCAAGTCATCGACGTATCGGAGACGCCGGTAACGGAGTTGGCACGACTGACCGACGAGGAGTGGAACTCGCTCTGGTAGCCGAATAGGCGCTCGGCGCAGTCGGCGTACGATCGAATCCATGGAGCACACTTTTTCAACGATCATCGAGCCCTTCCGCATTCACTCGGTTGAGCCACTGCGCATGACCACGGCGGCCGAGCGAGGCGAGGCCATCCGCGACGCGGGGTACAACCTGTTCAACCTGCGCGCGCAGGACGTGCTGATTGACCTGCTGACCGACTCGGGGACCGGGGCGATGTCGCGCGACCAGTGGGCGGCCATCCAGCACGGCGACGAGAGTTACGCCGGCTCGCCCTCGTGGTTCCGTTTCGAGGCCGCGGTGAAGGAGCTCTTCCCGTTCCGCCACGTCATTCCGACCCACCAGGGACGCGCCGCCGAAAAGATCCTCTTTAGCGCCATTGGCGGTGCGGGCAAGGTCGTACCCAACAACACGCACTTCGACACGACCCGGGCCAACGTCGAGGCGACGGGCGCCGAGGCGCTCGACCTCGTGATTCCCGAGGGCCACGACGCGTCGCTGATCCATCCCTTCAAGGGCAACATGGACGTGGCGGCCCTCGAAGCCGTGTTGCGCGACCGCGGCGACGACGTGCCGGTCGTGATGGTGACGATCACCAACAACTCTGGTGGGGGACAGCCCGTGTCCCTCGAGAACCTGCGCGCCGTGAGCGAGGTCTGCCACCGCTACGGCGTGCCCTTCTTCCTCGACGCCTGCCGATTCGCCGAGAACGCGTGGTTCATCCACGAGCGCGAGGCGGGCCAGGGCGACCGCGACGTCGCGGACATCGTGCGCGAGATGGCGTCGCTCGCCGATGGCATGACCATGTCGGCCAAGAAGGACCCGTTCGGCAACATTGGCGGCTGGTTGGCGCTCAACGACGATTCGCTCGCCGAGCGGTGCCGCAACCTGCTGATCCTGACCGAGGGGTTCCCCACGTACGGCGGGCTGGCCGGGCGGGACCTCGAGGCGCTCGCCCAGGGCCTGAAGGAGGCGGTGCACCCGGACTACCTGCGCTACCGAATCCGCTCGACCGCCTACCTGGGTGACGCGCTCGACCGGGCTGGCGTTCCGGTCGTCAAGCCCATCGGCGGTCACGCGGTCTACCTCGACGCCAAGTCACTGCTGTCGCACATCGACCCCCTGCACTATCCCGGTCAGGCGCTGTCGGTCGCGATGTACGAGTTGGGCGGCATTCGCTCAGTCGAGATCGGTACCGTCATGTTCGGGCGCCAGCCCGACGGCAGTGAGCGACCGGCCGCCATGGAGTTGGTGCGCCTGGCGATCCCGCGGCGGACCTACACCCAGAGCCACATCGACTACGTCATCGAAGTCGTGACGGCGGTCGCCAAAGAGGCGTCGTCACTGTCGGGCTACCGCATGGTCTACGAGCCCGCGGCGCTGCGTCACTTCACGGCGCGCTTCGAGCCGATCGGCTGACCGGCGGGGTCGCGCCGGGCCGCGCGCAGCTGTCGCAGGACGACCACGGCACCGACCGCGGCGAGCGCGAGCGCGGCGAGCTGCACGCCGATGGATCCGCTGTGCGACTGCTGGCCGAGCAAGAGCCGCTCGTCGAGTGCGCGCACGAGCCCCCAGACGACCATGGCGATCCCCGAGATGACACCGGCGACGCGGCCCACGCCGCGGCGCTGCGCCCACAGCAGGGCGAGCGAGAGCAGACCATCCTCCAGTGCTTGGATGATCGGCACGGGGACGCGCTTGCCGACCTGACCGACGTAGTGCATGCCGAACCACTGGTGGGTCAAGTGGCCGCCGCCCTGGACCATGAACTGGGGGCCGAGCAGTCGGCCGAGCGCCCAGCCGGCGACCAGCGCCGGAATGACGGCGTCCGCGAAGCGCGCGAGCGAGGTCGCGGGCCACCAGCGCCGTCGCAGTACCAGCGCGACGGGTACGGCTGCGCCGATGCCGCCGAAGCTCGCGAGGCCGCCGTGCCAGAGCGCGATCCATCGTCCGGGGTGTCCGGCGTAGTAGCCCCAGTTCGTCGCGATGTGCGCGGCCCGGGCACCGATCAGGGCGGCGACGACGAGCGCGCCAGCGAACGCGCCGTAGCGGCCCACGTCGAAGCCGGCGCGCTCCAGACGTTTGCGGCTGTAGAGGTACGCGACGTAGGCCGCGATCGCGAGGCCGAAGCCGTAGACGTGGAACGTGAGCGGTCCGACGTGAAAGGACGTCGGGAAGGCGCTCACGCCTTAGGCGCGCGGCCGACCGAGACCAGCGAAGCCGTAACCGAGACGCACCGGCGTGATGTGCACCGTGTAGCCGGCCGACGGCGCTTCGATCATCTCGCCGTGGCCGATGTACATGGCCACGTGCTGGTCGCCGTCGTAGCCGTAGAACAACAGGTCGCCGGGCTGGATGTCGATGAGCGGGACGCGCATCGTGTCGGCGAACTGCGCGCCGGAGTAGTGGGGCAGGAAGATACCGGCCGCCGCGTAGGCGAGCATGACGAGTCCCGAGCAGTCCACGCCGTAGCGCGATGCGCCGCCCCAGACGTAGGGGACGCCGAGGAACGACATCGCGGCCCGGATCGCGATGTTGGCGCGCGAGTCCGGCGGCGGCGCGGGGAAGTTCGCCTGCGGCTGGGCGTTACGCAGCGCGCTGGCGGACTGGGCGGCCGCGGCCGCCTCCTGCTGACTGATGAAGTAGGCGATCTGGCCCTTCACCTTGCTCAGCGTGTTCTGGAGCGTCGCCTGAAGGATCTTGGATTCGTGGAAGGCGCGCGCCGCCGTGCGCGCGGCGTTGGCCGCCTTGCGGTCCTCGGCGGCGAGAATCGAGCGTTCCTGGGTCAGCTTGATTCGGTAGCTCTTGAGATTCGCGAGCGTGGTCGAGACGTTGCCGGCGGCGAGCTGGTTGTAGACGTTGGTGGCACCGATGTTCGACGCGTTCTTCGAGAAGAGGGGATTGTTGCTCGCGGCGGACCCGTTGGTCACGTACGCGAAGATCGCGTCCGCCTGGAGTTGGCTGTTGCCCTTGGCGAGGTCGCGCTGGATCTGAGCGACGATCGACTTGGTGTTCGCGATCACGTTGGTGATGTGGTGCAGCGTGATCAAGGTCATGTCGTACTTCTGGCCGAGGTAGCCGACGCGGTTGTCGATCGTCTGAATCTGTCGGTAGAGCGTCGCCGCCTCGGAGCGGGCGTTGGTCAATCCGGAGGCGCCCGCCGGAACCGGCAGCGCCGTCGTCGCTACCATCGCCGCGGCGACCATCAGTCCCCGCATCGGTAGCCGCTTTAGCCCTCGTGTCGGCCGTAGCGTCGAGTGGCGCGCAAGGCGCTCGACGTCAGTCACGCGCACCACGCTACCGGCTCGCCAACGCCGTCGACCCGGTCTTTGTCGAAAAATCGGGCAACATACCTGATCATCGGTACTCTTTGATTTCCGATTCTGACGTGGTCGCGGCCCGCGGCGGCCTAGAAATAGGCTCTCTGCCATGTCCCTACGCTCACGCAACCTTCCTCGACGCTCGTGCCTATCCACCCCAGGGTCTTCGGACCGGTTCCTCGCCAAGGCACCGACCGCGGTCGCCGACATGACGTTCCTCGATCTAGAGGACTCCGTCGCGCCCAACGAGAAGGTCGCCGCGCGCGCCAAGGTCGTCAAGGCGATCCGCGAGCAGGACTGGGGCGAGCGGGTGCTGTGCGTACGCGTGAACGCGTGGGATACGCCCTGGACGTACGGCGACGTCATCGATGTCGTCGGCAACGCCGGTGAGCGCCTCGACGAGATCATGCTGCCCAAGGTGCAGTCGGCGGCCGAGGTCGTGGCCATGGACTTGCTCTTGACCCAGGTCGAGCGCAACGCGGGGTTGCCCGTTGGCCACATTGGCATCGAGGCGCAGATCGAGACGGCGCGCGGGCTCATCAACGTCGACGAGATCTGTGCCGCGTCGCCGCGGCTCGAGACGATCATCTTCGGCCCCGCCGACTTCGCGGCCTCCATCGAGATGCCGGTCCTGACCGGTGGCGTCGCCATCCCCGAGTACCCCGGCGACCACTTCAACTACGTGTTCTCGCGGATCCTCATGGCCGGCCGCGCGAATGGCCTGCAGGTGATCGACGGTCCATTCCTCAAGATCCGCGAGCTTGATTCGCTGCGCGACTTCGCCCAGCGCACCCGGGTGCTCGGGTACGACGGCAAGTGGGCGCTCACCCCGGACCAGGCGCTGGTGCTGAACGAGGTCTATTCGCCCACCCAGGAGCAGTTCGACAAGGCCTGGGACATCCTCGAGGCGTACCGCGTGGCGACCGACGAGAACAACACCGGGGCCGTCATGTTCGGCGATGAGATGATCGACGAGGCGAGTCGCAAGATGGCGACGAAATTCCTGACCAGAGGGGAACGAGCGGGGCTGAAGCGCTCCTCAAAGTAAGGGGTCTTATTAGGAGACCTTCCTACTAAGGTGACGGCGTGTCGACTGCGCCCACCACTGAAGGCACTCGTCTGGGGCGAGTGCGCGCGTCGTTCTCGCGACTCGAGCGCCGCCGCATGGCGTCGATGTTCGGCGTCGTCGCGCTGTTGCACGTCGTGGGTTTCACGCTGTTGCTAGTGGCCGCCACGCGACACTTCGGGATCGACTCGGGCAAGACCCTCGGCGTCGGCACGGGTGTCCTCGCGTACACCCTGGGTATGCGCCACGCCTTTGACGCGGACCATATCGCCGCCATCGACAACACGACGCGCAAATTCATGGCCGACGGCAAGCGACCACTGTCGGTCGGCTTCTTCTTCTCCCTCGGCCATTCGTCGGTGGTCTTTGCGCTGACGGTGCTGCTCGGGTTGGGCGCCCGCGCGCTGGGCTCGCAGGTCCGAAACACCCACTCGCCGTTGCACCACTACGGCGGACTGATCGGCACGGTCGTCTCGGGCAGCTTCTTGTACCTCATTGCGATCTTGAACCTCATCATTCTCGTGAGCATCGTGCGGCTCTTCATCGCGATGCGCCAGGGCCGGTTCGACGACTCCGAGCTCGAGAAGCACCTCAACGCGAGAGGCTTCATGATGCGCTTCTTCGGCCCGCTCGCGCGGTCCATCGACGCGCCGTGGAAGATGTACCCGCTCGGTGTGCTCTTCGGCCTGGGCTTTGACACGGCCACCGAGGTGGCCTTCCTCGTCCTCGCGGGAACCTCGGTCGCCGCCGGGCTGCCGCTCTGGGCGATCCTGTCGCTGCCCATCCTCTTTGCCGCCGGCATGAGCCTGCTCGACACGATTGACGGCTCGTTCATGAACTTCGCGTACGGCTGGGCGTTCTCCAAGCCGGTGCGCAAGGTGTACTACAACATCACGATCACGGGACTCAGTGTGTTCGTGGCGCTCTACATCGGCACCCTGGAATTGGCCCAGGTGTTGGTGGGTGAGCTGAAGCTCAGTGGTGGCTTCTGGTCCTTCGCCGCGTCCTTCAACATCAACCAGGCCGGCTTCACGATCGTCGGCCTCTTCGTCGTCATCTGGCTCGGCGCCCTCGGGTTCTGGCGCTACGGCCGCGTCGAAGAGCGCTGGGAGCGCGCGGCCATGCACGCGCAGCGAGCGCGCGGCGAGAAGGTCAATCTGCACTCGGCGGGCATCACGCTCGGGGCCGTGCACCAGCCCTTCACGATCGACGACTAGGTCAGTTCTCTTCGAGCAATCTGCGTGCGACGACCTTGAGACAGAGCGTCTCGTCGGCCCCTTCGAAGATCGACAGGACCCGCGCATCCACGAAGTATCGACTGACGGGGTACTCCTCCGCGTAGCCCATACCGCCGTGGATCTGCAGGGCCTCGCGGGTAACCCACTCGGCCGCCCGACAGACGTACGCCTTGGCCATCGATGCTTCCATCGAGCCGCCGCCGTCGCCCATCTGGCGCGCGACCGTAAGGGCGAACTGGCGGGCGCTCTGGATGATGGTGGCCATCGTGCCGAGCTTCGCCTGGGTGAGCTCGTATTCGATGATGGGCGCGCCAAAGACCCGCCGCTCGCGCGCGTAGGCCAACGCGGCCTCGTAGGCCGCCTGCATCACACCCACGGCGCGCGCCGCCGTCTGGATTCGCCCGTTTTCGAAGCCCGCCATCTGGTAGTAAAAGCCGCGACCGAGTCCGGCCTCGCCACCGACGAGGTTCTCGTCGGGCACGAACCAACCCGAGAAGCTCACCTCGTAGGAATGCATGCCGCGATAGCCGAGGGTGTCGATCGGTCGACCTTCCAGTCGACCGCCGCTGTCCTGAGCGAGCACGAAGCCGTGGCTGTCGCCGCGCTGCTTCTCGACGAGGAACAGCGACAGGCCGCGGTGCGCCTTGGACCGGTCGGGGTCAGTGCGCGCGAGCAGTACGAGCACGTCGGCGCGCGCGGCGAAGGTGCACCACGTCTTGGTCCCGTTGATGAGCCACCCGCCGTCGGTCTTGGTGGCCGTGGTCGTGATGTTGGCGACGTCGCTGCCGTAGTCCGGCTCGGTCACGGCGATCGCCGCCAGCACTGAGGCGTTGGCCACGTGGGGCAGCCAGCGCTGCTTCTGCTCCTCGGTGCCGCCAGCGAGCAGGGCGCGCGTGAGGATCTCGGGCCGGGTGATTAGGGAGCCGCCGACGCCGAGGCTCGCCCGCGAGAGCTCCTCGGTGGCGACCACCATCGCGACGTACTCCGAGGCGCCGCCGGTCGCGTCGCCACCGTAGGCCGTGGGGATCGAGAGGCCGAACCCACCGAGGTCGCGCAGTCCCTCGATCACCGACTCGGGGATGTCGCTGTTGGTGCGGTGGATGTGCTCAGCGTGCGGGCGGATCTGATCGTCGGCGAAGCGTCGGAAGTAGTCCCGGACCATCTCGAAGTCCTCGCCCAGGTGGCTGTCGCCCGGTGTCTCGGCGAGCGCGGCGAGACGGCTGGGGTCACGCTGCTCGGAGACAAAGGACCGGAACGGCTCGAACCAGTCGCCGGCTACTCCCCACCGGTCCTCGCGTCCGAGGACGCGCTGGGCCAAGTCGCCGAGGGCGAGTCCGAGGAAGGCGGTCGCCAGGTTGGCCTCGGTCTCGCCGTAGGTCGCGTAGGCGAGGTTGGCCCGAGCGGTAGCGATGGCGCTCGCCGCGTGCGCCAGGTCATAGGCGAGCGACTGCTCCTCGTCGGGACCGCCGAGCTCGCGCAGTCGCGTCGTCGCGCCATCGATGACGGCCTGCGCGCGGGTCACGAGGTCGGCGAGCGTGTCCAGGTTGGGGGGCGTTGACATACATGCAAACTACCGGCTGGCACTGGGCTGGTCGAGAAGCGACGTTAGGCTGGGCCGATGGACGTGACGATGCTTTTGGCGGACTCGGCGCAGGTGGCCGACGGCAAGTTGTACATCCTCGGTGGCGGCTGGTCCGTGACCGGGCCTGACCCGGTGCCCTCCGCCGTCGCGGTCAAGGTCAGTGTCGACGCCCACGAGTTCGACGCCAACCACCACTGGGAACTGTTTCTCGAAGACGCAGACGGCCGTCTGGTCCAGTTCGAGACCCCCGAGGGCATGCAGGGCATCGAGGTGCGCGGGGACTTCTCGGCGAGTGAGCCGGTTGGCGTGCCCCACGGCACCCCGGTCGACGTGCCGATCGCGGTCAACTTCGGACCGATTCCGCTCGCGCCCGGCCAGCGGTTCACCTGGCGCATGGTGATCAATGGCGAGAGTCTGCCTGGAGCGACCGCGTCCTTCACGACTCGTCCGCTGCCGAGTGAATAGCCGTTCTCGCGAGCCAAGGAGATAGGTGCCATGACCACGTTCGACCGCCCCTTTGGTCGCTACCTCGAAGACTTCACGCCCGGTGACGTGCTGCGACACTGGCCCGGCAAGACGATCACCGAGGCCGACGATCACCTGTTCTGCATGATCACGATGAACCACCACCCCCTGCACACCAACGCCTGGTTCGCCGAACACGAAAGCGTCCAGGGTCGCAACGTGGTGGTGGGCAACTTGGTCTACTCACTTGTGCTCGGCATGAGCGTGCCCGACGTGTCCGGCTCGGCCATCGCCAACCTCGAGGTCGAGAGCCTCATCCACCGGTTTCCGACGTTCCATGGCGACACGATCTACGCCGAGACCCGGGTCCTGGACGTCACTGAGTCGACGTCCAAGCCCGACCGGGGGATTGTACGGGTCGAGACGAAGGGCTTCAACCAAGACGGCCGCGAGGTCTGCTACTTTCGGCGCAAGGTAATGGTCTGGAAGCGGGACTTCGCGCCGGTGCGACAGCGCCCGTACGACGAGTCCGTCTGGGACTGACGGCGCACCCCTTCGCCCGCTCGCTGCGGGCGTGCGCGCCGTCGATCGCGCGCGACCTCCCGTGGATTGGCGTCGGCGACCCGTGGGCGGTGCTCGTGAGCGAGGTCATGCTCCAGCAGACCCAGGCCCCGCGGGTCATCGAGCCCTGGCGCCGTTTCCTCGAGGCGCTGCCCACGCCGGGCGCCTGCGCGGTGGCGCCGCGGTCGACGGTCATCAGTCTGTGGGGCGGACTCGGGTACAACCGCCGGGCGGGGTACCTCCACGACGCCGCGCGTGCCGTCGTCGACGAGTTCGCGGGGCGCGTCCCCGAGGACCCCGCGGCCCTGCGCCATCTCCCGGGAGTGGGGAGCTACACCGCGAACGCCGTCGCGTCTTTCGCCTTCGGCGCCCCGGTCGGCGTGCTCGACACGAACGTGGGGCGGATCCTCGCGCGAGCGATCGCGAATCGCCCGCTGGGCCGGGCCGAGGCCCAACGGCTCGCCGACGAACTGGTGCGGGGCGTCGCGAGCGCCGCGCACAATCAGGCGATGCTCGACCTCGGCGCCCAGTTCTGCACGGCCACGCCGCGCTGTGTGACGTGCCCCCTGGCGCGACGCTGCGCGTGGCGGGCCGAAGGCGGCGATGACCCCGCCCGGCACAGCGCGGCCGTCTCGGTACGCCAGAGCGCCTTCGCGGGATCGGACCGCCAGCTGCGCGGCCGGATCGTGGCGTTGTTGCGCGAGGGACCGGCCCGTCTCGACGTCGTCGTCGCGCACGTCGACGAGCCACAGGCGCGCGTCGAAGTGCTGGTCGCGTCGCTCATCGCCGACGGGCTGGTGGAGCGCGCCAAGGGCGAGGTGCGCCTGGCCGGCGATCCACGGGAGCGGACTCGTTGAGCGCCCCCGGTAGTGTCCCGATGTGAGCACTCCTTCGATCAGCGAGTTCAAGGACGCGGTGGGCCGCTTCGCCACCGGCGTCGTGGTCGTGACCGCCCAGACGCCCGACGGACCGGCCGGCTTCACGTGCCAGACCTTCGGCTCGCTGTCGCTCGAGCCACAGCTCGTGACCTTCGCCGCGGCGGTCGATGGCCGGTCGTGGTCCCAGGTGCGTGCCCACGGCGTCGTGGGCATCAACATCCTCGCCAGCGACCAGGTCGAGGCGGCGCGCCGATTCGCCACCACCGGTGCAGACCGATTCGGATCGGGGGAGTGGACGACGGGCCCCGCCGGTTCACCGCTGCTGGTAGGCGCTATCGCGCACGTCGAGGGACCGATCGTTGCGGTGCGCGCCCACGGCGACCACGAGGTGGCGATCGTGCAGGCCGACTTCGTGGCCGTCTACGACGGCGAGCCCCTGGTCTTCTATCGCGCGGGCTTCAGCGCACTCGCGTAGCACCGTCGAGTCACTACGCTTTTTCGTGGTGGGCCACCGTGGCCGACTGCGACGCTGATGAGCGGAGTCCAATGTCCGTAGCGATTGGGGTGGTGGTGGCGATCGTCGCCGCTGGGCTGATCGCGGTGGGCGTACTGCGCTGGCGAAAGATCCGCCGCGACGAGCATCGCCTCAGCACGTCGGGAACCCTGATCGGCCCGCCGCCGTCGCCCTACCAGCCGGCGAAACGGTTCCGGCTCCTCGACGGTGACGCACCGACGCCGCCCCACGAGCCAGCCCCCTTGCGACTCGAGTCCGACCACGAGTACGTGTTCGGCGAGGCCGAGCTGACGAGCGCTGAGGAGATCGCCTCAGTCGGTCCGCATCGCCACGACGTGCAGTGGGCGCTCGAACGATCAGCGCACCGCAGCCCCTTCGCGTACCGTCGGCGTGTAATGGTCGTGCTCGTCGTCGTGGTCGTGGTGATCGCGGGCGCGCTGCTGCTGGCGCGCCACCCGTGGTCGCCTTCGAAGGTGGGTGCCCCGGTGACCCACGCGGCACTGATCAGCGCGGCGCGCCCGGCCGGTCGGTGGTCACCCGTTGTTCCGTCACGTTGGTAGCCGCGACGAGTTCGTGGCTCAGGCGCCGATCTCGTCGATGACGAAGGCGAGAATCTGCGCCTCGTCGCGCCACGAGTCGTAGCGCCCCGACGGACCGCCGTGGCCGGCGCCGAGCTCGGTCTTGAGATACGCGACGTTTTCGGGGTTCGCGTCGCGCAGCCGCAGCACCCACTTCATCGGCTCCCAGAACCCGACCCGCGAGTCGTTGAGGCCGCCGGCGGCGAAGAGGTGCGGGTAGACCCTCGCGCTGCCGTCGTCATTGGTCGCGCGCACGTTGTCGTAGGGCGAGTAGGACTTCATGATCCGGTACGTGGTGGCGCTCGCGTCGGGGTCGCCCCACTCCTCCCATTCGCCCACGGTGAGCGGGAGTGACGCGTCGAGCATCGTCGTCAGCGCGTCGACGAAGGGGACCTCGGCCACGACGCAACGGAACAGGTCCGGGGCGAGGTTCATCACCGCACCCATCAGCAGCCCGCCCGCGGAGCCCCCACGGATGGCCAGGCGTCGCGGCTCGGTCCAGCCGCCTTCGACCAGGTCGCGCGCGACGGTGACGAAGTCACTGAAGGTGGTCGGCTTCTGGGCGAGCTTGCCCATCTCGTACCACGAGCGCCCCATCTCCCCGCCACCGCGGACGTGGGCGATCGCGAAGATCACGCCGCGCTCGAGCAACGAGAGGCGGATGGATGAGAAGCCGGGGTCGATGGAGATCTCGTAGCTGCCGTATCCGTAGAGCAGCATGGGGGCCGGCCCGATTGGACTGATGGAGCCGTCGTCGTTCAACTGCACGACGTCGCGTCGCGCGACGATCGAGACGGGGATGCGCTGCCCGTCGCTGGCCTCGACCCAGTGGCGGCCGGTCACGTAGGCGTCACGGTCGTACCCGCCGCGAACGACCTGGCGCTTTCGAATGAGCAGTTCGTGGGTGGCGAGGTCGACGTCCGCGATGAAGACCGGTGTCACCATCGAGGTGATAGCCACGCGCAGCGAGTCCGAGTCGTAGGTCGGGTTGACGCCGAGCGCCACCGTGCTCGGCCGATCGACCCCGTCGACCAGCCAGGACCGCTCGAGGAGGTCGCCGCCCAAGGGGTCCGGACCGTCCAGCGGGACGACGCGCACGGTGGCGCAGCCGTCCTCACGCTCGCTGATCGCCAGGCACTTCGAGAAGGCGTCGACGCCGTCGATCCGCGTGCCCCGCCGATGGGCGATGAGCTCACGCCACTCGTCGCCCGCGACGGGCCGTCCGAGCAGGCGGAAGTCGGTCGCGTCCTCGTTGGTGATCTTCAGCCACCAGCGCGTGCCGTCGGCGGCGACCAGGTGCTCGACGCCGTACTCGATCCCGGTGCGTCGCTCCTCGAGGATGCGCAAGGCCTCTGTTGGCCGGTCGGCCGCCACGTAGCGAACCTCGGTCGTCGTGGACGACGCGATGGCGATGACGATCACTTCGTCGTCGCGCGAGCGGCCCACCGAGACGGTGAACTGCGCGTCGTCTTCCTGGTAGACGAGCACGTCCTCGGCGGCGTCCGCGCCCAGTCGGTGGCGCCAGACCTGCCACGGCCGCATGGCGTCGTCGACGCGGGTGTAGAAGAAGTAGTCGCTGGTGCTCGACCACGCGAAGCCGTAGTACACGCCTTCGAGGGTGTCGGACAGGGGGGCGGCGTTCGTGAGCGAGCGAACCGTGACCCGGTGGCGCTCGTTGCCCTCGAAGTCCACGCCGACCGCGACCCACGCGTCGTCTGGGCTCACGTCGAGCACGCCGACCGACAAGAAGTCGTGACCTTGCGCCTCGTCATTCTCGTCGAGGATCACCTGCTCGCCGGCGAACGAGACGAGGGGGTCGACCACGGGCGGGGTCGGGTCGTCGACGTCGACGGGGACGCGGCAACTGATGGGGTAGTTCAGGCCCTCGCGCGTGCGCTCGAAGTACCACCACGCGCCGCGGCGGACCGGGACCGAGATGTCGGTCTCTTCGATCCGTCGTTTGATCTCGTCAAAGAGCGTGGCCTCGAGCGGGGCGAGGTGCTCGAGGGACGAGGCGAGGAAATCGTTCTCCGCTCGCAGGTGCGCAATGACGTCGGGGTTGTCACGGTCCATGAGCCAGTAGTAGGGGTCGTCGCGGGTGTCGCCGTGACGGGTGATGGCAAAGGGGCGCTGGGGAACCGAAGGGGTGTTGGGCACCGTCCCACTCTGCCAGTATTTTCTGACAGGGCGAGGACGGTAGTTAGTACTATGGGCATAGGGATAATGCCCAGAGGAGCGACATGACGATTGACAATCTGGACTTCAGTCGGTACCAGCTCGGATGGTCTGACGAGCAGATCCCGGTCTTCAAGCCCAAGAAGGGCATCAACGAGGCCATCGTGCGCGAGATGTCGGGGATCAAGAACGAAGAGTCGTGGATGCGCGACTTCCGCCTCGCCGCGCTCAAGCGCTTCGAGAAGAAGCCCATGCTGCCCTGGTTCGCCGACCGCATGCCGGACCTCGACTTCAACGACATCTACTACTACATCAAGCCGACCGAGGGTCGGGTCGATCGTTGGGAGGACCTGCCCGACGCCATCAAGACCACCTACGAGCGACTCGGCATCCCCGAGGCCGAGCGCAAGTACCTCGCCGGGGTCACGGCACAGTACGAGTCCGAAGTGGTCTTTCACCGTAACCGCGAGGACCTCGAGCGCCTCGGCGTGCTGTTCTGCGACATGGACACCGCGGTGCGCGAGTACCCCGACCTCGTGCGCAAGTACTTCGGCACGGTCATCCCGCCCAACGACAACAAGTTCGCCGCGCTCAACTCGGCGGTGTGGAGCGGTGGGTCGTTCATCTACGTGCCGCCGGGCGTGAAGGTCGACCAGCCGCTGCAGGCCTACTTCCGGATCAACACCGAGAACATGGGCCAGTTCGAGCGCACGCTGATCATCGCCGACGAGGGGTCCCAGGTCCACTACGTCGAGGGCTGCTCGGCGCCGGTGTACTCGACGGACTCGCTGCACTCGGCGGTCGTCGAGTTGGTCGCCCTGCCGGGCTCACGGATCACCTACACGACGATTCAGAACTGGTCGAACAACGTTTACAACCTGGTCACCAAGCGAGCACGCGCCGAGGCCGAGGCCCACGTCGAATGGATCGACGGCAATATCGGTTCGCGGCTCACGATGAAGTACCCGTCGGTGTACCTGATGGGACCCAAGGCCTCAGGCGAGGTGCTGTCGGTCGCCTACGCGGGACCAGGCCAGGTTCAAGACGCCGGGGCCAAGATGGTGCACGCCGCGCCCGAGACGACCTCGACGATCGTGTCGAAGTCGATCTCCAAGGACGGGGGACTCACGACCTACCGCGGACTGGTGAAGGTCGACGAGGGCGCGACCGGCGCGAAGAGTTTCGTGCGCTGTGACGCGCTCATCCTCGACGAGTTCTCGACGTCCGAGACCAAGCCCTACATGGAGGTTGGCGAGCAGGACGCCTCGATCGGCCACGAGGCGACGGTCTCGAAGATCGGCGACGACCAGTTGTTCTACCTCATGAGCCGCGGCCTGACCGAGAGCCAGGCGATGGGCATGATCGTCAACGGGTTCATCGAGCCCGTCACGCGCACGCTGCCCATGGAGTACGCGGTCGAGTGGTCGCGCCTCATCGAACTGCAGATGGAAGGCTCCGTCGGCTAGGCGCCGACCCTCGGCGGCCATGGAAGGATGATCCGGTGGGGATGCGCGAGGAGTGCAAGCACTTTCAGAGCCGTACGTACCGCTCGGGCGAGGTCGCGAGGTTCTGCGTGCTCGGCAACGCGCCCGATCAGCCGTGGTCGTGCCCCGAGGGGTGCGTGACCTACGAGCGCCGGTTCGCCGACGTCGGGTGGGCCCACGGTTCGTTGGTGGACCGCCCGGTCGAGGCGCCGCCCGAGACCGACGTGCCCCTCGATGACCGACGGGCGCTGCTCGATCAAGCGAGCGAGATCGTCAACGCCGTCGCACCCGAGCTGGTGAACGAGCGGCGTCGCCAGCTCGACGAGGAGGAGCGCCGCAACCGGCGCAACTGGCGTTTCTGGCGCCGCTAGCTGCCCGTGAAGGTGGGCGGGCGGCGTTCGACGAAGGCGGTCATCGCCTCGGTGAGGTCATCGCTTCGCAGGTAGAGCGTGTTCCAGTTGGCGACGAACTCGAGGCCCTCGGCCACGGTGCGCCCGTCGTTGGCCGCGAGCACCGCTTTGGTGCCCTGGACCGCGAGCGGTGAGTTCGCGGCAATCCGCTCGGCGAGCTCGTACGCGTCGGCGAGCACGTCGTCGGCGACGCGGTTGACGAGGCCAATCGCGGCCGCGCGCGCGGCGTCGATGTCCATGCCCGTGTAGGCGAGTTCGGCGACGTGCCCGGCCCCGATGATCCGCGGCAGGCGCTGGAGCGTTCCCAGGTCGGCGACGATGGCGACCTTGGTCTCACGGACCGAAAACGTGGCCGAGGGATCGGCGAGGCGAATGTCACAGGCCGTGATCAGGTCGACCCCGCCGCCGATGCAGTACCCGTGCACCGCGGCGATCACCGGGAAGGGGAGGTCGGCGATCGAATTGATGGCGTCTTGCATGACGCGCACCGCCTCGTATCGTGCGGCGTTGCGTTTCGCGGGCGACGATGCGTCGCTGCTGCCCATGAGGCCGCCGGCCATCTCCTTCAGATCGAGGCCAACCGTGAAATGCGGGCCCTTGGCCGCGATCACTAGCACGCGCACCTCGCCGTCGGCGCGGATCGCCGCGGCCGCGCGCGCCAGGTCCTCCCAGAACGCCCGACCCATTGCGTTGCGTTGTTCGACCCGGTCGAGCCACAGCGTGGCCACGGCGCCAATGTGCTCGATGGTCAGCACCGTCGAGGTGAATGCCATGTCGTCCTCCCTGTCCGATCGAAGACTAGACCGGGAGATCGACGTGGTCGACCGGCCCATTACACTGCTAACGCTCTTAACTATGACAACCTTCGCTGAATCCGCAACCTCATTTATCAGTAGTCGCCCGGATTCGGAGGAGCGCGGACGCGCCTGGTCCAACTTCGAATCGATCGGGCTGCCCACCACGACCGACGAGGTCTGGCGCTACGCGCCGCTCGCCGAGCTCGACCTCGACCGCTTCGCCGTGCCCGCGACGCCAACCCTCGCACCAGCGTCGGACTTCGCGATCGCCCTCGGGGCATTGGCCGCGAGCGTCGTGCGGGTGGTCGACGGCTTCCTCGTTGACATCGGTGATCCGATCGACGGCGTCACGGTCGACTTGAACCCCACCTCGTTGACGATCGCCGGTGATGACCCCGTCGAGCGCTACGCCAGTGACGCGTTCGCCCTCGCCAACGCCGCACTGTGCCCGGCGACGGTTGTCGTGACGGTGGCGGCGAACACGGTCGTGGACGGGCCGATCGTCATCATCCACTCGGCCAACGCGACGGCGTCGTTCCCTCGCACGCACCTCGTGCTCGAGCGGGGCGCGAACGCGACGGTCGTCGAGTACTACGAGGGCGGCGCCGGCGCGATCGTCGTGCCGGTGAGCGAGTACCGCGTCGCGGACAACGCGTCGCTGCGACTGGTGACCTACCAGCGTCTCGACGCCACGACCTGGCACGTGGCTCGCACCACGGGACTCCTCGAGCGCGATGGTCGCCTCAGCCAGGCCGTGCTCGGCATGGGTGCTCACTACGACCGGTCGCGCAATGACGCGGACCTTCGCGCGACGGGCGCGCAGAACGAACTGCGCACCACGTTCTTCGGTTCGGGTTCCCAGGTGCACGACTTTCGCACCCACCAGTTCCACCGGGCGCCGCGGTCCCGCTCGACGCTGCTCTCCAAGGGCGCCGTCGCGGACACGGCGCGCTCGGTCTACACCGGGCTCATCGAGATCGAAAAGGGCGCCAAGCGAACCGACGCGCGTCAGACCAATCACAACCTCCTGCTCTCGCCGAACGCCCACGCCGACAGCGTGCCCAACCTCGACATCCGCGAGAACGACGTGGTCTGCGCGCACGCGTCGAGCGTGGGTCCGCTCAACGCCCTGCAGCGGTGGTACCTCGAGTCACGCGGTGTGACCCGAAGCGACGCCGAGCGGCTGATGATCCAGGGGTTCTTCCTCGAGATGCTCGACGCCCTGCCCCCGGCGCTCGCCCGCTTGGTGGAGGGCGACGTCGCGCTCGCGCTCCAGTCCGTCCCGGTGATCGCGTGAGCGGCCAGGATGTGGGCGCGGCCGATGACTTCGCGAGCGGCGAGGCCCGCCAGATTCGAGTCGGCGCGCGCACGCTGGTCATCGTTCGCATCGAGGACGACTTCTACGTGCTCGACGACCGGTGCAGCCACGAGGACTACAGCCTCGCCCAAGGCGAAGTTGACGCCGAGGACCGGACGATCGAGTGCGCTCGCCACGGTGCGATGTTCGACCTCACTGACGGCACGCCCCAGTCGTTTCCCGCGACCCGGCCGGTCGCGCGCTACGACGTGGCGGTGCGCGATGGACGGGTGGAGGTGACAATCCCATGACGACCTTGACGATCTCGGGGCTGCGCGTGGCCGTGGGTGGCAAGGAGGTCCTGCGGGGCTTCGACCTGACCATGCACTCGGGCGAGGTGCACGTGATCATGGGCCCGAACGGCTCGGGCAAGTCCACGCTCGCCCACGCGCTCTCAGGCCACCCGGCCTACGAGGTGCTCGACGGGTCCGTCACGATCGATGGCGTCGAGCTGCTGTCGCTCTCGGCGACCGACCGCGAGCGCGCGGGGCTCTTCCTGGCGATGCAGCAGCCGATGGAAGTACCGGGCGTGCGGCTCATCGACGTGCTCGAGGCAGCGGGCGCCGAGCGCGCCGGGCTGCACGAGCGCATGGCCGACGAGGCGCGGCGCGTCGACCTGCGCCCCGAGCTCCTCGAGCGATTCGTCAACGTGGACCTGTCCGGCGGCGAGCGCAAGCGCGCCGAGATGGTCCAGTTCGGTATCCTGCGGCCCCGCTTCGCCGTCCTGGACGAGATTGACTCGGGCCTCGACGTCGACGCGCTCGGTGCCGTGGCGCGCCGTCTGGCGGCCTCGACGGACGAGTGGGGGTGCGGCGTGCTCGCGATCACCCACTTCCGTCGCCTACTGCACGAGCTGACGCCGTCCGTGATTCACGTGGTGAGTGGCGGCCGCGTCGTGGCGACGGGCGGTCCCGAACTCGCCGAGGTACTCGAGCGAGACGGGTACGAACCCTTCCGCGAGTCGGCGCCGCTGTAACGGGGTCGGGGAGTACAGTTAACCGATGGCTGACGGACGTCACAGCGCCTCGCGGGGCCGCGGGAACCGACGATCCGAGGCGAACAAGGGCTCGCTGGCAAACGAGGAGCGCCTTCGCGCTCTCGGACAGGCGGTCGAGCAGCGGGCCCACCCCGGACGTGCCGTGCGCACCGCCAAAGCGCGACGCAGCCACCGCGGACGGCGGATCGCCATCATCTCGAGCATCGTCGTGGTCGCCTTGCTGGTCGCGCTCGTTGGCGGGGGCTACCTCTACGCGCAGTGGCGCTTCGGCCAGATCCCCAAGGTCAACGTCGTGGGCGAGCTGCCCCAGCTCTCGGGTCGGCCCTTCAACATCCTCGAGATCGGCTCGGACTCGCGCGCGGGCCTGACCGGCCAGGTGGCCCGCCAGACGGGCGCCTCGACCAACTCGGTGGCCGGCCAGCGCAGCGACGTGGTGAAGATCATGCACGTTGACCCGACGACGGACACGATCACGATCCTCTCGATTCCGCGCGACACTATGGTCACGCTGCTTGCCAACCAGGCCCTCTTTGGCAAGTTCAACCGGATCAACGTGAACTACGGCAACGGCCCGTCACTGCTCGCCCAGACGATCACGGCGAACTTCGGCATCCCGATCAACCACGTGATCCAGGTGAGCTTCGCGGGCCTGATCAACGCCGCGGAGGCCATCGGCGGGGTCTACCTCGACTTCCCGTACCCGGCCAAGGACGCCTACTCGGGGCTCAACATCCCCCACCCGGGCTGCCAGCTCATCACGGGCTTCCAGGCGCTGGCGGTCGCGCGCAGCCGCCACTACCAGTGGTTCCAGAACGGCGTCTGGAACTACGACGGTACGAGTGACTTCGGTCGTATCGATCGCCAGAACGCCTTCCTGCGCGCGATGATCAGCCGGGCCAAGAGCCTGTACAACCCCCTGACGATCAACTCGTTCCTCGCCAAGATCCCCCAGGGCATCACGCTCGACAGCGGCTTCACACTCAATGAGCTGATCGCCTTCGCGGTCAAGTTCCACAGCTTCAACCCGTCGAACATGCTCACCTACACCCTGCCCACGGTCGCGGCGACGGTCGCGCCGGTGGGCGACGTGCTCTTCACCCAAGAGCCCGAGGCCCAGCAGCTGCTCGTGAACATCTTCGGCTCATCGCTGCTCACACCGACTAACCCGCCGCCCAACGCGCTCTTGCAGACGCCGCTGCCGCCGGTGGTGGCGACGACCACCACGACCACGACGATCGTCCCGCCGTCCACGACCCGGCCCGCCACCTCGACGACCAAGTCCGCGACCGGCGCCAAGACCCCGACGAACCCGACGGCGGTCGTGCCGTACTTCGACCCGGTCCCCTGTACGCCCTAGGCGTCAGGCTTCGTCGAGCCCCTGGCTGAGCGTGTTCCAGGCCAGCGTCGCGCACTTGATGCGAACGGGGAACTTCACTACGCCCTGCAGCGCGGCGAGCTCGCCCATGGTGCGAATGTCGGCGACGGGCGCCTCGCCGTTGCCGTCGAGGGTCGATTCGTGCACGGTCATCAGCTGCTTGAACCGCTCGATTGTGGCCCGCGCCTCGTCGACGGTCTTGCCCTTCACCGCGGCGCTCATCATCGACGACGACGCCTGGGAGATCGAGCAGCCATGTCCGGTGAGCTTGATGTCCACGATCACGCCGTCTTGGACGTCCAGGTAGACGACGAGCTCGTCGCCGCAGAGCGGGTTGAAGCCCTCGGTGCGAATCGTCGACGGCGAGGTGAGCTCGCCGCGGTTGCGCGGCGTGCGGTAGTGGTCGAGGATGATCTCGCGGTACAGGTCGTCCAGATTCGCCATGGCCTACCCGAACATCTTCACGGCGCTGGCGAGCGCCTCCAGCAGGACATCGGTGTCCGAGGTCAGCGAATACGGACCGAAGGAGGCCCGCGCGGTGGCCGCGAGGTTGAAGCGGCGCATGAGGGGCTTGGCGCAGTGGTGTCCGGGTCGCACGCAGACGCCGAACTGGTCGAGCACCTGGGCGACGTCGTGGGGGTGGACCCCGTCGACGTCGAGGCTCAGGACGCCGCCGCGGTCGGCGGTGTCCGACGGGCCGATGACCCTGACCCGTCCGTCGAACTCATTCGCCAGGCGCTTGAGCGCGTCACCCGTGAGCTCGTCCTCGTGTCGGGCGATATTCGCCAGTCCGAGGCCCTCCAGGTACCGGATGGCCGCGGCCAGCCCGGCCGTCTCGGCGATGGGCGGGGTCCCGGCCTCGAAGCGGGTCGGGCCGCTAGCGGGCACGTAGCCGTCCATGCGCACGTCGGCGATCATGCCGCCGCCACCGAGGAACGGGGGCATGGACTCGAGGATCGCCGCGCGCGTCCACAGGACGCCCAGGCCGGTCGGCCCGAGCATCTTGTGGGCGGAGAAGCAGAAGAAGTCGGCGTCGAGGTCCACGACGTCGGTCGGCTGATGGCCGACCGACTGGGCGGCGTCAACGGCGACGAGGGCCCCGTGGTCGTGGGCGATCCGGGTCAGCTCCTTGACCGGGTTGCGGGTGCCGAGCACGTTGGAGGCGGCGGTGAAGGAGAACAGCTTCACGCCGTCGAGCAGGCGCTCGAAGTCGCTCAGGTCGAGGCGGAAGTCGTCGGTCACGGGCACGAAGCGCACCTCGATGCCCACCTGCTCGCGCAGCTGGAACCAGGGCACGATGTTGGCGTGGTGCTCCATCTCCGTGACCAGGACCACGTCGCCCGCCTTGAGATTCGCCGCGCCCCACGACTTGGCGAGCAGATTGAACGACTCGGTCGTGTTCTTGGTGAAGACGATCTCGTCGAGGCCCTGGGGCGCGTTGATGAAGCGCGCGGTGGCCTCCCGGGCGCCTTCGTAGACGTCGGTCGCCTCGACCGCGGTCTGGTAGACCCCGCGGTGCACGTTGGCGTGGCGCAACTCGTAGTACCGGGT
Organism: Actinomycetes bacterium; assembly: GCA_021777285.1. The sequence continues at coordinate 26,229 of JAJYDR010000004.1, read as the reverse complement.
CATCGCCTCGATGACGGGTCTCGGCGGCAGCGTGGAGGACGCCGAGTCGAGGTAGGTGATCGGGCGGCCATTGATCTCGCGCTCCAGCAGCGGCGTGTCGACGCGCACTTGACGGGGGTTGTAGGAACTCACCGCAGCACTCCTCGCCACGCGTCGTAGCCGTCCTGCTCGATGGCCGCGGCGAGCTCGACGCCGCCGCTGTGAACGATTTGTCCGTCGACGAGGATGTGGACGCGGTCGGGCTCGATCTCCTCGAGCAGCTTGACGTAGTGGGTCACCACGACGACGCCCATCGCCGGGTTCTCACTGCGCACCGTGCGCACACCGCGGGCCACGATGCGCAGCGCGTCGATGTCGAGTCCCGAGTCAGTCTCGTCGAGGAGGGCGACCACGGGTTCGAGCAGGGCCATTTGCAGCACTTCGTTGCGCTTGCGCTCGCCACCGGAGAAGCCGTCGTTGAGGTGCCGTTCGGCAAAGGCCGGGTCCATGCCCAGGCGGTCCATCCACTCGGCGAGATCCAGGCGAACTTCGAGCACCGACAGTTCGCTCAGCCCCTTGCGCGCGACGATGGCCTGTCGCAGGAACTGGATCACCGAGACGCCACTGATCGCCTCGGGGTACTGGAAGGCGAGAAAGATCCCCGCGCGGGCCCGCTGGTCGGGGGACCAGGCAGCGATGTCTTCGCCGTTGAGCAGAATCTGGCCCCCGGTCACCGTGTAGCCAGGGTGGCCCATGACCACGCTCGCCAGGGTCGACTTGCCCGCGCCGTTGGGCCCCATGAGCGCGTGAACCTCGCCGGGGTTGATGGTCAGGTCCACACCGCGCAAGATGACGGTGTCTTCGGCTACGGCGTGGACATTTCGAAGTTCGAGCAACGGGTCAGACACAAAGCGAGCCTATCGTTCACGGCCAGATTTTCGGCCGGTCACCAGCCCCGCGCGACCCACTCGTCGAGGTGCGGTCGCTCGACGCCAATGGTCGTGGGCGCGCCGTGGCCCGGCAGGACGAGGACCTCGTCCTCGAAGCGTCGCAGGAGCCGCAGGTCGATCGACGAGATGATCTGGGCGAAGTCGCCGCCCTCGAAGGACGTGGCCCCGGGTCCGCCGGGAAAGAGGGTGTCGCCGCTGAACAGCACGGGGCTCCCCTCGATGGCAAAGCAGGTCGAACCCGGCGTGTGGCCCGGCGTGTGGATGACGCGCACGCGCACTTCGCCAACCTCGACGAGCTGGTCGTGGTGCAGGTGCCGGTCAAGGGCGGGGAAGAGCGTCTCGTCGTCGGGGTGGCCCCACACGGTCCGCCCCGAGGCGCGAAGCCCGGGGATGGCGCCCACGTGGTCGTGGTGCCCGTGGGTCTCGAGGACGTCGGTGACCCCGAGCGCATCGGCCAGGGCCACGAGCCGATCGACGTCGTCGGCGGCATCGATCAGCGTCGCCGCGCCCGTGCGCCGGCACCGGATGACGTAGACGTTGTTGGCGAGCGCACCGACCACCACCCGGTGCACGTCCAGCCCGGCACCGCTCCAGATGACCGCCGACTCCTGCACACCATCAGGATGCCACGCGACGTCGATAGGGTGATTTCGCTAGTCTCACAAGTGCAGTAACCCACCAGTAAGCGGAGATCGAGGGCGGCGATGAACTTTGGCTTTTCAGAGGAACAGGAAGAACTGCGCAAGATGGTCAAGCGGTTCTTGGACGAGAAGTCACCCGAAACCGAAGTCCGCCGGCTGATGGCCACCGATGAGGGTTACGACCCGGCCGTGTGGCGCCAGATGGCCGATGAGCTCGCGCTCCAGGGACTCGGCATCCCCGAGCAATTCGGCGGCCAAGGCTACGGCCCCGTCGAGCTGTACGTCGTGTTCGAAGAGATGGGCGCGGCGCTGCTGTGCGCCCCGTACTTCTCCACGGTGGCCCTGGCGGCCAACGCCGTGCTGCTGGTGGGCTCCGACGAGGACCGCGCGGCGTTCCTGCCTGGTATCGCGTCGGGCGACACCATTGCGACGGTCGCCCTGACCGACGACGCCGGGCAGTGGGATCTCGCCGCGACGTCGGTCACCGCTGCGAACACCAGCGGCGCTTGGACACTCAACGGCGTCAACAGCTTCGTCACGGACGGCCAGAGCGCCTCGGTGATCTTCGTGCCGGCCATGACCGAGGCGGGCCTCTCGTTGTTCGCCGTTGAGGCCGGTGCCCCCGGGCTCGAGCGCGAGCTGCTGCCCACCATGGACCAAACCCGTAAGCAGAGTCGTCTCACGTACCGCGACGCCCCGGCCCGGCTCGTGGGCACCGACGGCGGCGCGCTCGCCGGCCTTGCAACGACGCTGCAGATCGCGGCGGCCGCCCTGGCCGCCGAGCAGGTCGGCGGGGCCCAGCGCGTACTCAACAACGCCGTCGACTACGCGAAGAACCGCGTGCAGTTCGGTCGGCCCATCGGCTCGTTCCAGTCGATCAAGCACAAGTGCGCCGACATGTTGCTCGACGTGGAGTCGGCGAAGTCGGCCGCCTACTACGCGGCCTGGGCCGCGCAGGAGCGCAACGACGAACTGCCCATCGCGGCGAGCCTCGCCAAGTCGTTCTGCTCCGAGGCCTACTTTCACTGCGCCGCCGAGAACATCCAGATCCACGGCGGCATCGGCTTCACCTGGGAGCACCACGCCCACCTCTACTTCAAGCGGGCCAAGAGCTCGGAGCTCTTCCTCGGCGATCCGGCGTACCATCGCGAGCTGCTCGCCACCCAGCTTGGTATTTAAGGCGTCGTGCTCGTTCACGAACAGCTGGCCAGCGGCGCGTCGCTGCTCGACCTGCGCATCGCGACGTCGAGCGCTCGACCGGCCGCTGGCCACGTCCTCGTGCTGGTGCACGGCCTGCCCCGCGCGATGGGCATGGGCCGCCAGGCCGCCGGCCTGCTGCCCGAGCTCGCCGAGCACCTGGCGAGTGAGTCGGGCTGGACGGTCGCGACCGGGACGCTGTCGGGGGTCGGCGGGAGCACGGGAACCTTCTCGGCCAGCCAATGGCGTCGTGACCTCGGCGCGATCATTGAGCGGATCGACCAGGACGGTGGCAGGATCTCGCTCGCGGGTTTCGGCTTCGGCGGCGCGCTCGCGCTCGCGGTGACCGCCGACGACGAGCGCGTGCGAGGTGTCGCCACGTTCGCCGCTCCGGCGCACATGGAGACCTGGTGCGGCGCGGCGGTCCTCTTTCGCCAGTGGATCATCGGCGCGGGGGTCGTGGGTGACGAGAAGGATCTGCTCCCCGCCGAGGAGTTGCGCAACGACGTGCTGGCCGTCGACCCGATCGGCGCGGTCGCGAAGGTGCCACCCCGACGGCTCCTGATTGGCCACGGCGCCGATGACCTGGAAGTGCCCTCGAGTGACGCGCGGGACCTGCTGAGCGCGGCCGAGGGCCGCGGTGAGCTGCGGCTGATTCAGGGCGCGGGACACCAATTGCGCGCGGACCCTCGCATGGTGGCCACTCTGCTCGGCTGGCTCGACCGGCACCGTTAGGCGTTGTCGAGGGCCTCGTCCATGGCGCGGCGAATCGCGACCGCCGCGGCGTAGGGGTCGGAGGCGGTCGTGAGGGCGCGAACGACCACGAAGTGCCGCAGCCCCGCGCGAACGAGTGACGCGACGTTGTCGGCGTTCACGGCACCCGTGACAAAGACCGGCTGGTCGCTTCGAGTCGTGCAGTCGACCGCGTACTCGATCCCCGTGCCCGTGCGGCCCGGCTTGGTCGGGGTCGCCACGATCGGTCCGGCGCTCCGGTAGGTGGTCGGCTGCTCGAGCGCGCGCGCGAACTCCTCGGGGTCGTGGGTCGACAGGCCCACGATCGCATCGGGGCCGAGCAGCTCGCGACAAAACGCCACGCTGACGTCGTCCTGGCCGACGTGAACGCCGTCGGCCCCCACCTCGGCCGCGAGGAACGGCGAGTCGTTCATGACGAACGGGACGCCGAAGTCTCGACAGATTGCGGCCATCAACCGGCCCGAGACCCGGCGCTGTTCGTCGTCGAGGTCTTTCTCGCGCAGCTGGACGACGTCTACGCCGCCACGCAACGCCGCGGGCAAGAAGTCCGCGAGATCGTCACGGTGACCCACGCACAGGTAGAAGCGGCGCGTCGCGAGGTCGAACATTCGCCCACTCTACGGCTGACGCTGGGCGCCGCGAGTTGTGCGGACGGCGCCACCGGATTCCCGTCGCCGCGGTCGATTACCCGGCGGGGTCCGTCGACTCGGGCAGAATGGACCCATGCAGATTCCCGCGAAGGCCGAGTACGCCATTCGGGCGCTCCTCACCCTGGCGGCGAGCAATACGTCGGTGAGCGCCGAGCATCTGGCCGCCGAGCAGCAGCTGCCGGCCAAGTTCCTGGGGGCGATCCTCTCGGACCTGCGACGCGGTGGCCTGGTGACCAGTCAGCGGGGCCCCGAGGGGGGGTTCAGGCTCGCCTACGACCCCGACGCGATCATGATCGCCGACATCCTGCGCGTGGTGAGCGGCCCGATGGCCGGGGTCCGCGGGATGCGCCCCGAAACCCTGAACTACGGCGGCGACGCCGAACACCTGCGTGACGTGTGGGTCGCCGTTCGTGCGGCGCTGCGCGAGGTGCTCGAGCACGTGACCCTCGGCCAGGTCTTGCGGGGCGACCTGCCGGCCGCGGTAACGCGCTTCACCGCCGACGAGGACGCGTGGATCACGCGCCAGCTGTGATCCGGATTCACACCGACGGCGCCTGCCGGGGCAACCCCGGACCGGGCGGCTGGGCGTGGGCGCGCGGCGTGGAGGGCTACGCGAGCGGCGCCGAGCCGCGCACGACGAACCAGCGGATGGAGCTTCGCGCGGTCCTCGAGGCCCTGCGGGCCAATCCCGACGGCGACGTGGAGATCGTGAGCGACTCGACCTACGTGGTGAAGTGCTTCAACGACCACTGGTACGTCGGCTGGCTGCGGCGGGGATGGAAGAACTCCCAGGGTCAGCCCGTGGCGAACCGCGATCTCTGGGAGCCCCTGTTCGACCTCACGCTGCGCGGCGAGCGCACGGTCACCTTCTCCTGGGTGCGGGGCCACGCCGGCGATCCGATGAACGAATTCGTCGACGAACTCGCCACGGCGGCGGCCGACCGTCAACAGGGCCAACAGCGCTAGCACGCGGCCGTGACGGCGGCGGCGTCAGAAACATTAGGATTTCGTAGGTCTCAGTGACGAAATCTACGAAGGGAATCCGCCGTGACAAACGAGGTCCAGCAGTTTGACGTTGTGATCATCGGAGGTGGCCCCGGCGGCTACGCCGCTGCGCTCTACGGGGCCGCGGCGGGACTCAATGTTGCACTCATCGAGCGGGACAAGGTCGGCGGGACCTGCCTGCACCGGGGCTGCGTACCGGCCAAGGAGTTCCTCGAGACGGCCCACGTGCGCCGCACGATCGAACACGCCAGCAACTTCGGCATCGGCACCGGCGCGGTGTCGGTGGACTTCTCGGTGAGCCAGGCTCGCAAGAACGAGGTCGTCGACAAGCTGCACAAGGGCCTGTCGGGCCTCCTCAAGGGTCGCAAGGTGACCATCTTCGAAGGTACCGCGCGACTCGACGCGGACCAGGTCGTTCGCGTGCTCGACGGGGCCGACGCCGGCGTCGAGGCGAAGGGGACCAACGTCATCCTGGCGGCGGGCTCGGTCCCGCGGACCCTGCCCGGCTTTGACGTCGACGGCAAGGTCGTACTGACCTCAGACGAGTTCTTGGACCTCGACACCCTGCCCGCGAGCGCCGCGGTGATCGGCGGCGGGGCGATCGGCTGTGAGTTCGCCTCGATGCTGTCGGACATGGGCGCGACGGTGACCGTCCTCGAAGGTCTGCCGACGATTCTCGCGGGCTGTGACAGCGAAGTGGTGAGCGTCGTGCAGCGCTCCTTCAAGAAGCGCGGGATCGAGGTGCGCGCTGGCGTGAACGTCACCGGCCACACGCCCGCCAAGGGTAAGACGGCCGTGCACGTCGAGGGCGGCGACGACGTCGTCGTCGAGGTCGTGGTGCTCGCCGTCGGCCGGCGCCCGCGCAGTGAGGGCCTGCTCGGTGACGGAACCGGTGTCGAAATCAACGACCGGGGCTTCGTCGTCGCGAACTCCTCGATGCGCACCGCGAACCCCAACGTCTACGCCATCGGCGACATCGTCGCCAACACCCCCCAGCTCGCCCACGTGGGCTTCGCCGAGGCGATCGTGGCGATCAAGACGATCCTGGGCGAGCCGGTGGTACCGGTGGACTACGACCGCGTACCGTGGGCGATCTACTCGAACCCCGAAGTCGCCTTCGTCGGCCTGACCGAGGCCGCGGCCAAGGAGCGGGGTTACGACGTCGTCGTGAAGAAGGACCCCTTCGGTGGCAACAGCCGCGCCCAGATCATTGGCGAGACTGAAGGGGTCGTCAAGATCATCGCTGAGAAGCGCGCTGACGGAACGGCCGGACAGATCCTCGGCGTGCACATGGCGGGGCCGTGGGTGACCGAGCAGCTCGGCGCTGGCTACTACGCCGTGAACTGGGAGGCGACGGCCGAAGAGGCCGCCGCGCTGATTCAGCCGCACCCGTCGTTGTCGGAGACCTTCGGCGAGACGCTGTTGGCGCTAGCTGGGAGGGGGCTCCACGTTGGCTGATGTCACGCTGCCGTCACTGGGCGAATCGGTTACCGAGGGGATCATTACTCGGTGGTTCAAGAAGGTTGGCGACTCGGTCGCCCGTGACGAGCCGCTCTTTGAGGTCTCGACCGACAAGGTCGACTCCGAGATGCCCTCGCCCGCAGCGGGAGTGCTGACTGAAATTCTGGCCGCCGAAGGCGACACGGTTGAGACCGGGTCACGCGTGGCCGTCATCGACGAGAACGCCGTAGCGGGTTCCGTGGCGCCGCCGGCGGCGGCAGCGCCGAGCGCGCCCAGCGTGCCCGCGCCAGCACCGAGCGCGCCAGCACCGAGCGCGCCAGCGCCCACGAGCGACGCCCCGGCGGCGCCGGGTGAGCGGGTCGCCGGTGTGGTGATGTCACCGGTCGTGCGCCGGATCCTCGCCGACGGCGGGGTCGAACCGACGAAGGTCCACGGGTCGGGGCCGGGGGGCGCAATCACGCGCCGAGACGCCGAACGGGCCGTCGCCAACGGTCCGACGGACGAGGAAGTGGTGCCGCTGTCCAACGGCCTTCGCCGGATGGGCCAGCACATGACACTCTCTTCCCAGAGCACGCCGCACGGTTTCGTGGCGATCGAGGTCGACGCGTCGATCTTCGATCAGCTCGACGAGCTGGGCCGACGTACCCGCGACGGTGTCGAGATATCGGACCAGATGGTCATGGGACTGGCCGCTGTTCGGGCGCTGGGCGAATTCGAATTCCTGAACGCCACGTTCGCGGGCGACGAGCTGGTCGTGCACCGAACCGTGAACCTCGGGTTCATGCGCGAGGTCCTGCGCGACGGCATGCTCGTGCCGGTCGTGCACGCGGCCGCCGGCTTGACGCTTCGAGCTCTCGCTCGACGCGTGCACGAGCTCTTCGAACGGGTCTCGACGCGCCAGCTCACCACTGATGACCTGATGGGCGGGACGTTCACCCTCGTGGGTCCGACCGGACCGAACTCGCTCTGGACGAATCCGATCATCATCCAGCCCGAAGTGGCGGTGCTCTCGATGGGCGCCGTTCGCCGAGTGCCGATCGTGCTCGACGACGGCGTGTCGGTCGGCGTGGGTCGTCGCGTGGTCATCGGCTTGTCCTTCGACCACCGCGTCTGCGAACCGTTCACCGCGACGGCGTACCTCGAGCGGGTCGCCGAGCTGCTCGCGGGACTTGACCTGGAGAGCGAGCACTAGATGCTGCGGCGCCGCCACGTGGGGCGGGTCAGCTTCCGCGAGGCGAATGACCTCCAGCGCGCGTGGATGGAGGCGACCGACGACTACGTGCTCGTGATGGAGCACCCGCCGACCTACACGCTCGGCATCCGTGCCGTTCCCGAGCACTTCCTCGTTCCGCCGTCCAGTCTCGACGCGGACGTCGTCGAGGCCGATCGCGGCGGGGATGTCACCTATCACGGGCCCGGCCAGGTCGTCGCGTGGGCCATCGTGACAGTGGACGACGGGCCGGCCGCGGGACGCGAGCACGTGGGTCGCTTAGAGGATGCGGTCATCGCCACGGTGAGCCACTTCGACCCCGAGGGCCGCCTTGGTCGTGTGGGTCGCCTCGAGGGCTACCCGGGCGTCTGGGCCCGGCTCGACGAGCGACCGGTCAAGATCGCGGCCGTTGGCGTGCGAACCGAGCGCAACCGCGCGGGGTTTCGTCGGACGCTGCACGGCGTCGCGCTCAACGTGGACGTCGACCTGCGGGCGTTCGACGCGATCGTGCCATGCGGGATCCCCGACAAGCCGGTGGGCTCGATGCGCTCGCTCGGTCTCGAGGCGAGTTTCGGTGACGTCGAAGAGTTTCTTGGCGCGACGCTCGACACGGCCTTCGGCGGGGGCGGTTCGATCGCCGCGGTTGACCGCAGCGGCGCGACCACCTCGTCGGAGCGGCCCCTGCTGCGCCGCCTGCGCAAGGCCGGCGTTGACCCCGACGCCGGGGTCGAGCTGCGCTCGCGCAAGCCGTCGTGGCTGCGCATCGAGGCGCACATGGGTGCGGAGTATCAGTCGTTACGCAAGCTGACCGACGGGCTGCGCCTGGTGACGGTCTGTGAGGAAGCGGGCTGTCCGAATATCTACGAGTGTTGGGCGTCGGGCACGGCGACCTTCATGGTGAACGGCGAGCGGTGCACGAGGGCCTGCGGGTTCTGCCTCATCGATACGCGCAAGCCCCTGCCCCTGGATCCGACCGAGCCCGAACGCGTCGCCGAAGCGGTGGTGCGCCTTGGGCTCAGTCACGCGGTCATCACGTGCGTGGCCCGCGACGACCTCGCCGACGGCGGCGCCGGCGCGATCGCCGCCACGGTCACGGCGATTCGCGAGCGATCGCCCCAGACAACCGTGGAGGTGCTGATCAGCGACCTCAAGGGCGACGTCGAGAGCCTGCAATTGATCCTCGACGTCCGACCCGACGTGGTGAACCACAACATTGAGACGGTCGCTCGGCTCCAACGGGCCGTCCGGCCGAGCGCGGGCTACCTGCGCTCCTTGACCGTGCTCGCGCGCGCCGGCGCCCAGGGCCTCACGACCAAGTCCGGCATGATGGTCGGCCTCGGCGAGACCGCTGACGAAGTCGAAGAGACCCTGGCGGATCTGGCGGCGGTCGGCGTGTCGATCGCGACGATCGGCCAGTACGTGCGGCCCACGGCGGATCACGTGCCCGTGGCGCGCTGGTGGGAGCCGGCCGAGTTCGAGGACTTGGCGAGCCGGGGCCGACGTCTGGGCCTGGGCCACGTGCAGTCCTCGCCGCTCACGCGCTCGAGCTACCACGCGGGCGAGGCGCTGCGCGAGGCGACCCCGCTGCCGCTGCCGTCGCGGCGATAGCGCCAGGCATCGCCTCTGGTCGCGGCGCGACCGGCCTCGCTAGTACTGACTGGTGTTGGCGACCGAGGGCGTCGAGTCACCCGCCGGTCCGGCACCGAAGCACGCGAAGAGGTTCATCGTCGCGCGCTTGATGACGTTGGTGACCCCGGGGATCGCCGCCGGCACCCAGAAGTCGCCCAGCTTCGGCGCGTCGGACAGATCGAAGACCCAGTGGCCGGTCCCGCTCGCGAAGACGCCGCCCTGTCCGCGCTCAGCGACGTAGGTGGCGTCGCCGATGCCGCCGCCGACGTAGGAGTGGGCGAGGATCTGCACGTTCGGCGGGTTGGTCGTGGCCGGGTCGTAGTGGTTGAACTCACCGCCGAGCGCGCCGGCGAGCACGCTGCCGTCACGGACTCCGGTGCCGCGCCAGAACCACGACGCCGCGTCGACGACGGTCAGCGATCCGGTACCGTCAACGCCGCCGTAGATGGAGCCCGTGAAGGTGCTCTCGGGCGTGTCGGACGGGTACTGGCTCCAGTTCACGGTGGCGAGCGACGGATTGGTCGCGGTGATCGGGTCGGCTGTCGAGCGGTAGTTGATCATCAACCGGTCGGCGCCGTTGACACCCGGCTCGAAGCGGATCTTGCGGTAGCAGAAGTTCGCGCCGAAGAACGCCACGTTGACGCCGTGGTCGACCCCGTTGACCACGGCCGAGCGCATGGCGGGCGAGTAGTACTCGTCGTGGCCGAGTGAGAGCAGGGCGCGGTGGCGGGTCAGGCTCGCCCCGCGCTGGTGCAGGTCGATGTCGGTCCAGTACGCCAGGTCGAGCCCCAGCTGTTCGGCGAGGAAGAGGAGGGGAAACTCGTTGCCGACGAAATCAGCCGCGCCGTTGGCGAAGGCCCGGTCGTAGGGCCGGTTGAACGAGACCCGCACGGCGCGATTCGCGTTGCTCACCGTGACGCTGCCCACCTGGGTTGCCTGGCGGTAGAGGCTGAAGCCGCCCCAGGTGTTGTAGGCCTGCCAGGTCGTGACCGCGCTCATGTAGACGAAGGCCGCCGTGGACGAGTCGTCTCGCACGAGGAAGGGGACGAAGCGGAATTGGTGCTGGGCGTTCTCGAGTCGCACGAGGTACTGGCCCGGCAGGTAGCGAACGTCGGTGACGACCCGGAAGGACGCCGGCCACTGGCAGTCCACGGTTCCGTACTCGTCGGGCTGGGGGATCGCGCGGGCGAAGCCGGCCAGGTTCGGCCGAGTCTCGATGAGCCGTGCTCCGAGGCCCTGGTAGTAGCCCATGCGAAAGACCGAGATCGAGTACGTGGGCGACGTCGTGCTCACGAAGAAGGTGATCGCCCCGCCGAGGTTGATGCTCGTCGCGTTGGCGTAGCCCTCGAGCTCGCCGGCGGGGGCCGCGACGCCGCGCAGCCACGTCCCGTCACCGGGCCGGACGTTCTCGCGGCGAACCCACTCGGTGGTTGGAGCGCCAGGCGCCGCCGCGTCGATCGCCGCGGCGCCGAGCGACGACGTCATCGCGATCGTGCCAGCGAGCACGCCAATGCCGCGCAGGACGTCACGCCGGGAGGGTCCGTGCGCCACCCTGAAAGTCTAGGTTGGCGCCCTCGCGCATCCCAGTCGCCCCGTCAGGCGATGAAGTACTTGGCCGACGGGTGGTGGCAGATGATGGCGTCCGTCGTCTGCTCGGGGTGCAGCTGGTAGCCCTCGGAGACTTCGACGCCGATGCGATCCGCGCCGAGCAGCTTGGCGACCTTCGCGTTCTCGGTCAGGTCGGGGCACGCCGGGTAGCCCCACGAGTAGCGCCCGCCTCGGTACTGCTGACGGAACAGACCCGCGAGGCTCGGTCCGTCCTCGTCGGCAAAGCCCAGCTCCTCGCGGATGCGCCGGTGCCAGAGTTCAGCGAGCGCCTCGGCCATCTCGACCCCGAGGCCGTGCAGGAGCAGGTACTCGGTGTAGCGGTTCTCGCTGAAGAGCGCCTGGGTGCGCTCGGACACCCGCGGACCCATCGTCACCAGCATGAAGCTCGCGTAGTCACGGTCCGGACTGTCCACGGGGCGAAAGAAGTCGGCGATGCAGAGGTAGGGATCGTGGTCCTGTCGAGGGAAGTTGAAGCGCGTCGCCTCCGTGGCACGGGTGTCGTCGGTGAAGATCACCAGGTCATTGCCGTCCGCGGCGGCGGGGAAGTGGCCCCAGACCACCTGGGGCACGAGCAGGTCGTCGCGCTTTACGATCGCGAGCTGCTCGCGCAACGTCGCGCGGACCCGCTCCTTGAACGCGGGGTCCCCTTCGCCGTTCTCGGGGCGAAAGCCCCACTGGTTTCGAAACAGCGCGGTGAGGTTGAGGTACTCGCTGATCTCGTCGATGGCGATCCCCTTGGCCACGCGAGCGCCGAGGAACGGCGGCGCGAAGAGCGGGTTGTCGAGCGCGACCGATGGACTGCGTGCTGGCAGGTCCTCGCGGACCGTCGTCGTATCGGTCGGGATTCGCCGGTTGACCTTGCGCGTCGAGAGCTCGCGTCCGAAGTCGAGGTCCTCCTCGTTGTTCTTACGGATCTCGCCGAGCCGGTCGAGCACGCGCAGGCCCTCGAAGGCGTCCTTGCCGTAGAAGACGCGGCCCTGGTAGACCCCGCGCAGGTCGCGCTCGACGTACGTGCGCGTCAGCGCCGCGCCGCCGAGCAGGACCGGCACCGTGGCCATCCCGCGCTCGTTCATCAGCTCGAGGTTCTCGCGCATGATGAGCGTCGACTTGACCAGCAGGCCGCTCATGCCGAGTGCGTCGGCGTGGTGCTCGTCCACCGCCTGGAGCATCTCGTTGATCCCGACCTTGATGCCCAGGTTGATGACCTCGTAGCCGTTGTTGGTGAGGATGATGTCGACCAGGTTCTTGCCGATGTCGTGCACGTCGCCCTTGACCGTGGCGAGCACGACGCGGCCGCGGCCGCCCTGGTCGCTCTTTTCCATGTGGGGCTCGAGGTGCGACACCGCGGCCTTCATGGTCTCGGCGCTTTGGAGTACGAAGGGTAGCTGCATCTCGCCCGTGGCGAAGAGTTCGCCCACTTCGCGCATCCCGTCGAGGAGGATGTCGTTGACGATCGCGAGCGGCGACTGGCCCTCGGCGAGTGCCTGGTCGAGGTCGGCCTCGAGACCGGCACGCGCGCCATCGACGATGCGCCGACGGAGCCGCTCGTTCAGTTCGAGATCGTCCAGCGGGCTCTTGGCGGTGTCGGTCGCCTTCGAGCCGTCAAAGACCGCGAGCAGCGCGGTGAGCGGGTCGTAGTCGTCGGTGCGCCGGTCGTAGATGAGGTCGAGGCAGATCTGGCGAGCGTCGTCGTCGATCCGCGCGAGGGGCAGGATCTTGGACGCGTGCACGATCGCGGCGTCGAGGCCGGCCTGGGCGCACTCGTGGAGGAACACGCTGTTGAGCACCTGCCGGGCGGCGGGATTCAGCCCGAAGGAGATGTTCGACAACCCGAGGATCGTGCGCACGCCGGGCAACTCGTCCTTGATCCGGCGAATCGCGTCGATGGTCTCGATGCCGTCGCGGCGCGACTCGATCATGCCGGTCGACAGCGGCAGGGCGAGGGGGTCGATGAAGATGTCGTGCGCGTCGAGCCCGTAGCGCGAAACCGCGAGGTCGGTGATGGCCCGGGCCGCGCGAACCTTCCAGTCGGCCGTGCGGGCCTGGCCCTCCTGGTCGATGCAGGTGGCCACGACGGCGGCGCCGAACTCGGCGGCGAGGCCGAGAAACCCGTCGAGTCGCGTGCCGGGCCCGTCGCCCTCCTCGAGGTTGACCGAGTTGAGAATTGCCTTGCCGCCGAGCCAGGTCAGCGCCTCGCGCGCCACGGCGGTCTCGGTCGTGTCGACCATGATGGGCACCGAGGACTGCGTGGCGAACCGGCTCATCACCTCGGCCATGTCGGCCACGCCGTCGGCGCCGGTGTAATCGACGCAGACGTCGAGCACGTGGGCGCCCTCGCGGATCTGGTCGCGGCCGATGGTGACGCAGGTCTCCCAGTCGCCCGCGAGCATCGCGTCGCGGAACTTCTTGGATCCGTTGGCGTTGGTCCGCTCGCCCACGAGCAGCACCGACCGATCCTGTTGGTACGGGGTGGCGGAGTAGATCGAGGCGACGCCCGGTTCGAGCACCGGCTCGCGGTGGCGACGCTCGAGCGGTCGAATGGCGTTCACGACGTGGGCGAGGTGCTCGGGCGTCGTGCCGCAGCATCCGCCCACCGCGTTGATCCCGTATTCGGTGACGAAGCGCGCGTGGTGCTCGGCGAGCGCCTCGGGCGAGAGGTCGTAGTGCATCGCGCCGTCGACGACGCTCGGCAATCCGGCGTTGGGCAGGCAGGAGACGGGCATCGGCGCGGTCTCGGCGAGCTGGCGCAGCGGCTCGTACATCTCGACCGGACCGGTCGCGCAGTTGATGCCGATGACGTCGACGCCAAGTGGCGCGAGCGCGGTGATCGCCGCGCCGATCTCGGTGCCCGGGAGCATGCGCCCGGTCAGCTCGATGGTCACCTGGGCCTGGATCGGCACGATCCGGCCGTGTCGGGCCATGGCGCGGTGGCAGGCGGCGATGGCCGCCTTGCCGGCGAGCAGGTCGAACATCGTCTCGACGAGCAGGAGGTCGACGCCCCCCTCGAGCAGACCGTAGGCGAGCTCCTCGTAACTGGCGACCAGTTCGTCGTACCTGATCTGGCCGAGGGTGGGGAACTTCGTACCCGGGCCGATCGAGCCGGCGACGAAGCGGGGCGAGCCGGGGCTGGCGTAGCTGTCGGCCGTGCGCCGGGCGATGGTGGCCGAGGCGATGGCCAGCTCGTGGGCGCGTTCGGCGATCCCGTACTCGGCGAGCACCGTCGAGAACGAGCCGAAGGAGTCGGTCTCGATCACGTCCACGCCGACGTCCAGGAACGAGCGGTGGAGCCGCTCGATGGCCTCGGGCTTGGTAATCGTCAGGATCTCGTTGCACCCCTCGAAGGCCTCGCCACCGAAGTCGTCAGCCGTAAGGTTCTGCAGCTGGAGGTTGGTGCCGGTCGCCCCGTCGAAGATGAGAACTCGATCGGCGAGGGCTCGCAGGTACGCGTTGTCCGCGGCGGGTTTGGCGTAGGGGATGATCAGGTCCATGCAGTGGCCAGGCTACCGGTGGTGCATTCGTTCACTACGCTGAATTCGTGAAGATTTACACCCGCGGTGGCGACGACGGGACCACCGGACTGTACTTCGGCGGTCGCGTCGCCAAGAGCTCCCAGCAGATCGAAGTCAACGGCGCGGTCGACGAGGCCCAGGCCGCCCTTGGCTGGGCGCGGTCGCTGAGCGAGTCGGGCAGCCGCCTGAACGAGTTGCTCGTCACGCTCGAGCGTGACCTGTGGGTGCTCATGGCCGAGGTGGCGACGATGCCCGAGAATCGCCACAAGCTGGTCGCGGAGAAGTCACTGGTCACGCCCGCCATGGTGTCGCGGCTCGAACGCGAGATCGATGAGCTGTCGGCGGAAACGCCGATGCCCGGCGAGTTCGTGGTTCCCGGCGAGAATCAGGCGTCGGCCGCACTGGACGTCGCGCGCACGGTCGTTCGACGGGCCGAGCGCACGGCCGTGAACTATCCCATGGCCGACAGCCACGTCGTGGCGTATCTGAACCGATTGAGTGATCTCGTGTGGACCATGGCCCGCTGGGCGGAGGGACCGAGTCACCGTACGGCCCGTTCTCATTGAGGAGGATTGATGTCCCGTAGTGTCCACGTCGTCTCGATGGCCGACGCGCTCGCGCGCGAGACCGTGATCGTGCCGGTACTCGTTCGCGACGGCGCCGTCACGCTCGACGCCGCAGTTCCCAGGACGATCGGAGCGGTCGAACTCGCGCCGCGACTCGACGAGACATGGTGTCGCCGACACGGACTCACGAGCGACGCGGGAAGCAGCGTCGTGCTGCGGGGCTTCCAGCAGGTCACCGTGGCGCTGGTGTCAGTAGGCGCGGGTGACCCCGAGGGCTATCGGGCGGCCGCGGCGGCCGGGGTGCGGTTGGCCGACGAGGACGCGGCGGGCTTCCTGCTCCCCGTCGACGGGCTCGCCGACAGTCGCGTGGTCGCACAGGCCGTCGCCGAAGGGGCCATCCTCGCGTCCTTTGACTACAAGAACGACGCGGCGCGGCCCTTCGACCTGGCGGCACTGGCGTCGCCGCTGCCGACGGTGGCCACCCACGACGCGGTGGTCGACGGCGCTCGTCGCGGGTCGCTCGTCGCTGATGCGGTGAACTGGGCGAGGCGATTGATCAACACCCCGGCGGGCGACCTGCCGCCCCGCGAACTCGCCAGCCGCGTGATCGAGCGGCTGAGTCGTCACCCGCGGGTCGCCATCGAAGCCTGGACCGAATCGCGCATTCGCGCCGAGGGCCTCGGCGGTCTGCTCGGGGTCGGACGAGGTTCGGCCGAGCCCACGCGGCTCGTGCTCGCCACCTACGACCCCGAACCCGGTGCCACCTTGCCCCACGTCGCGCTGGTCGGCAAGGGCGTCACGTTCGACTCCGGTGGACTGTCACTCAAGCCCGCGGCATCGATGATCGGCCAGAAGACCGACATGTCGGGCGCGGCGATCGTCCTCGCCGCCCTCTCGGCGCTGAGCGAGATCGGCGCGCGCGTCCGGATCACCGCCATCGCCCCGATGACCGAGAACCTCACGGGTGACAAGGCGATCAAGCCCGGCGACGTGCTGTCGATCCGCAACGGCCTGACCGTTGAAGTGCTCAACACCGACGCGGAAGGTCGACTAATTCTCGCCGACGCGCTCAGTCTCGCGGCCGAAGCGAAGCCCGACGTGATCATCGACATCGCGACACTCACCGGCGCCCAGCGCGTCGCGCTCGGCGACGAGGTCGCCGCGGTCTACGCCTCGGATGACGACGTGGCCGCCGGGGTGCTCGCCGCGGGGGCGCGAACGGGCGAGCAGTTGTGGCGCATGCCACTCACTGACTCCTACGCCCCCCAGCTCGAATCGGACGTCGCCGATATGAAGAACATCGGCAAGGTCGGGGTCGCTGGCTCGGTCGTCGCAGCGCTCTTTCTTCGCCGCTTCACCGATGGTCGCCCGTGGGTCCACTTCGACATCGCCGGTCCGGGCCGCTCGGAGGCGGCGAGGGGCTACGTCAACCAGGGCGGGACGGCCTTCGGACTGCGCACGATCGTCGACTACGTCACGGGGTTCGCTCGGGACTGACCTCGAGTCGCCGGACGCGCGAATCGCGCGTCGGCACGACCCGGTCAAGGGAGGCGGAGCGGTGGTCCTGTCCGTCGGGCCGCCCGATCAGCACGGAGGCGAAAAGCGACTCGTCCGGCGCCCCAATCCATTCGAGGACCGCTCGGTCGTGGCGGAAGTTCCCCCAGAGGGTCGACGACCACCCGGCCTCGTCGAGCAGGAGCAGCAGCGCCATCGTCGCCATGGCGGCGTCGGTGTGCCAGTAGGGGACGGGCCACGCCGACCGCGCCGCGAGGCCCGAGGACGCCTTGTCCGGCTCGGCGTATCGAGCAAGGTAGTCCTGGGGACGCGAGGTGACCAGCACCACCGCACCAGCGCGCGAGAGGCCCGGCGCTCGCGGCGACTCACGCCGCCACCGCGCGTCGGTGGCCCGTTCGAAGTACGCCGTCACCAGGTCTGCGCCAATGGTGTGCATGCGCACGCCGGCGCTGTTGCCCGCGGTCGGCGCCCAGAGCGCGGTCGCACAGGCGTCGTCCAGCCAGCGCGGATCGACGGAGGTCGCGTCAAAGGAACGGACCATCCGTCGTCGAGCCAGGAGCGTTGCGAGGTCCATGGTCGGTTGTCTAGCACGCGTGATGACGCGAATCTCGACCGGACCGGTAGGATTTCGCCAAACGAAGGAGCGACCCGTGCCAACACCACGCGATCTACTCAACGCGGCCAAGCAAGCGGTTCGCGAGGTTGAACCGAGCGACGTAGCCGCCCGCCTCGATTACTACCGGACCCTGGACGTTCGCGAACCCGACGAGTACGAGCAGGGCGCGGTGCCCGGCGCGGTGCACATTCCTCGCGGGACCCTCGAGTTCGCCGTCGAGTCGCGCCTCACCGACAAGCACGCACCGATCGCGGTGTACTGCGCCGGCGGCGTTCGGTCGGCGTTCGCGGCTAAGACCCTCCAGGACCTCGGCTACACCGACGTCGTGTCGGTGATCGGCGGGTTCAACAAGTGGAAGGACGAGGGCCTCACCTGGTCGACGCCCCGCGCGCTCAGCGCCGACCAGCGCAACCGGTACCAGCGTCACTTGCTGCTGCCCGAAGTGGGCGAAGAGGGTCAGATGCGCCTGCTCGACTCCAAGGTCTTGCTGCTCGGCGCCGGGGGACTCGGCTCGCCGGCGGCGCTCTATCTCGCCGCGGCCGGCGTCGGAACGATCGGCATCATCGACATGGACGTGGTAGACGCGTCCAACCTGCAGCGCCAGGTACTGCACAACATGGACCGCATCGGCATGCGCAAGGTCGACAGCGCCAAGCAGACGCTGCAGGCGATCAACCCGGACCTGAACGTGCGGACCTACGACGTGCGACTGGGCGCGGACAACGTGCTCGACATCATCGATGGCTACGACGTGATCGTCGACGGCACCGACAACTTCCCCACGCGCTACCTCGTCAACGACGCGGCCCTGCTGAAGGGGATCCCGGTCGTGCACGGCTCGATCTTCCGTTTCGAGGGCCAGGTCACCATCTTCAACCCCTACGTCGGACCGTGCTACCGCTGCATGATCCCCGAGCCGCCGCCGCCGGAGCTCGCACCCAGCTGCGCCGAGGCCGGGGTGCTGGGCGTGCTGCCCGGCATCGTGGGCTCGATTCAGGCGATCGAGACGATCAAGCTGCTGCTGGAGCTCGGTGACCCACTGGTCGGCCGACTGCTGACCTATGACTCGATGGACGAGAGTTTCCGGACCTTTAAGGTTCGCCGCGACCCCTCGTGCCCGGCCTGCGGCGAGGACGCGGGTCCCATCGTGATCGCCGAGTACGACGACCTCTGCATGCCCCACGCCACGGTCGGTGCCGCGTAGTCGGTGATCGCCACGTTGGGTGTCGCGGCTCAACCGTGACGCATCACGACCAGGGTCCCGGCGACCCGGTCGTGCAACGTCTGCTTGAGCGGATTGGCGAGGGGGAACAGCACGTCCACGACGACGATCATCATCACGATCGATGACGCGATGGGATTGTTGGCGAGGGCGATCGCGCTGTAGGCGGCGACGAATCCCCACCGCCACACGGCCTGGCGGCGGGTGATGGTCCCGCCCGTGGACTGGTCGCACACCCGTGTCGCGACCAGCCGATTGCCCAAGGTCTGACCGCGCGGCGAGGCGAGCAGGAAGACCTGGTAGATGCCCTGCACGGCGAAGCCGGCGAGCACGCCGACGAACGAGCCCGCGACCAGGCTCACCAGCCAGAGCACCACCGAGGACGGCACGATCAAGACCGCGTTATCGGTGACCGTCGCGCCGACGCGACGCCACCAGCCGCTGAGTTCTTGGGGTGAGCCGGTGGACCGCCCGTCGATGGCGGTGCCGCACACGGCGCAATAGGCCCCGCTCGATTCGCTTCCACAGCTGGGGCAGTACATCGGTCCATTGTTGCCGATGGCGTGTGGTGGCGCCATCGATGGGGCTCGCGAAACCAGCGGTCTAATCTACGAGTCGTGAGCGATGACCTTCGAATGACCGATTCGGGAATAGAAGTTCGGCCCGTTTACGGCGCTGACGACGTGGCGGCGTTCGATCCGGCGAGTGAGCTGGGCGAACCGGGCGGGTTCCCCTACACCCGCGGGGTTCACCCGACGATGTACCGCGGACGACTGTGGACGATGCGCCAGTACGCCGGGTTCGGCACGGCCGAGGCCACCAACGAGCGCTTCAAGTTCCTCCTGGGCGCCGGACAGACGGGGCTCTCCTGCGCCTTCGACCTGCCGACCCAGATGGGCTTTGACGCCGACCACGTGCGCGCCGAAGGCGAGGTCGGCAAGGTGGGCGTCGCGGTCTCGTCGCTCGAGGACATGCGGCTGCTGCTCGCCGACCTGCCCCTCGATCAGGTCACCACGTCGATGACGATCAATTCGACGGCTTCGACGCTGTTGCTGCTCTACCAGCTGGTCGGCGAGGAGCAGGGCGTGCGCGGCGACCAACTGCGCGGCACGATCCAGAACGACATCTTGAAGGAGTACGTCGCGCGCGGGACCTACATCTACCCGCCGCGACCATCGATGCGCCTGATCGTTGACACCTTCGCCTACTGCGCGCGCGAGATGCCCAACTGGAACACCATCTCGATCTCGGGCTACCACATCCGCGAAGCGGGGTCGACGGCGGTCCAAGAAGTCGCCTTCACGTTGTCCAACGGGATCGCCTACGTCGAGGCCGCCCTGGCGGCGGGATTGGCCCTGGACGACTTCGCGCCGCGGCTGAGCTTCTTCTTCAACGCCCACAACAACCTCTTCGAAGAGGTGGCCAAGTACCGCGCGGCCCGCCGGATCTGGTCGTCGGTCATGCGCGAGCGCTTCGGCGCGCGCGACCCCAAGTCGCTGATGCTGCGCTTCCACACCCAGACCGGCGGCTCAACCCTGACCGCCCAGCAGCCCGAGAACAACATTGTGCGCGTGACCCTCCAGGCGCTCGCGGCGGCCCTCGGCGGCACCCAGAGCCTGCACACCAACGGGTTCGACGAGGCCCTCGGGTTGCCGACCGAGCGTGCGGCCAAGCTGGCGCTGCGCACCCAGCAGATCGTTGGCTACGAGTCCGGGATCGCCGACACCGTCGACCCCCTCGCTGGCTCGTACTTCGTCGAGTCGATGACCAACGAAGTCGAGCGCCTCGCGCGCGAGTACATCGCAACCATCGACGAGATGGGCGGCGCGGTGGCGGCCATCGAGGCGCGGTACATGCAAGAAGAGATCGAAGCCGCCGCCTACGACTTCGCTCGCCGGGTGGACCGTGGCGAGAAGGTGGTCGTCGGGGTGAACCGCTTCGCCGACCGCGAGGAAGCGGCCAACGACGTGTTCCCCATCGACGAGGCCCAGCAGCGCAGCCAGACCGAGCGGGTGCGGCGACTGAAGCGCGAGCGCGATGCCGACGCCGTCCGGGTAGCCCTCGAGGACCTCGACCGCGCCGCCCGCGGCTCGAGCAACGTGCTGTACCCGATGAAGAGCGCGCTCGCGGCCATGGCGACCCTCGGCGAGGTGGCCGACACCCTGCGCGGTGCCTTCGGGGTGTACCAACCCAACTAGCGGTTGATCGGCTCGAGAAAATGCGTGACCTCGGGCGGGGTCACGTAGAACGGGTGGGTGGCGCTGCGCCACTGCTCGAAAGCGACTGAGGCGCGAAAGTCGAGGTGGGCGGCGACGTTGGACCACTGAACGGTGAGCAGGTACACCGACGGGTCCTCGTGCTGGCGCCGGATCTCGGCGCCGTGACAGCCGGGTGCGGACTCGATGATCGCGAACGCCGCGCGCATGGCGTCCTCGAAGGCCTCGGCGCGGTCCGGGTCGATGTGGACGATGGCGTGCTCGTTGATCACGGGCGCTGCACCAGTCGACGGCGAAGTGGCTGGTCCTCGGCGACGAGGATCGCCGTTCGCGCGAGAGCGACGGCGCCGTCGACGACAGCCGCGTCGGCGGCCTCGCCGACGCACGCGGCGGTGAACTCGGGCTGGTGATTCACGGCGCCGTTGGTCGGGATGGCGAGCAGCGGATGGATCGAGGGAACCACGAGCGAGACGTTCGCCATGTCCGTCGAGAGGGTCGGTGCCGGCTCGCCGCGATCGTCCAAATCAAAGGTCCGGCCCACCGACTCCGCCGCGCTGCGGTAGTGGACCAGGACGTCGTGGTCCGACTCCATGTGCGAGAAGGCGTTGCCGAGCTCGGTGATGGTGAGCGACGCTCCGGTCGCGAGGGCGCCGGCCTGGAAGCAGCGGTTGGTCCGCTCGCGCAGCTCGGCGAGTCGCGCACTCGTCGTCGCGCGGCACATGTAGCGACCGACGACCCGCGACGGGATGATGTTGGCGGCCGAGCCGCCCTCGACGACGATGCCGTGGAACTGCTCGCCGGGTCGCAGCTGCTGGCGGAGCAGGCCGAGCGAGACCTGGGCGATCGTCAGCGCGTCGAGCGCGTTCACGCCCTCCCAGGGCGCGGCCGACGCGTGGGCGTCGCGCCCGTCGTAGCGGACCTCGAAGTGGTCGACGGCCAGGCACGCCGCGTCGAGCCGGTCGCTCGGCCAGGGGTGGACCATCATGGCGACGTGGACGTCGTCGAAGTAGCCCGCGTTGATGAGGTCGATCTTGCCGCCGCCTCCCTCTTCGGAAGGGGTGCCGAGCAGCACGACCGTGAGGTCGAGCTCGTCGGCCACGGCCGCCAGGCCGATCGCCGCCCCGAGCGAGGACGCGGCGATGATGTTGTGCCCGCAGGCGTGGCCCACGTCGGGCAACGCGTCGTATTCGGCGCAGAAGGCGACGCGCAGTGACCCGTGCCCCGCGGTGGCGCGAAACGCGGTCGCCAGGCCAGCCACACCGCGCTCGACGGTGAATCCGTGGGACTCCGCCGCCCGAGCAACGGCGTCGGCGCTGAGGAACTCCTCGTAGCCGAGTTCGGGGTTGGCGTGGATGAAGTGACTGAGCTCGAGCAGTGCCGGGCGGGCCGCGGTGACGGCCGCCGTTGCCCGATCGCGCGGCGTCATTCGACGACGGCGACCACGTCACCGGCGCTGACGGCGTCGCCGGGCTTGACCTTGATCGCGGTGACCACGCCCGACTTCTCCGCGCCCACGGCGTTCTCCATCTTCATCGCCTCGAGGATGACCAACGTCTCGCCGGCGCTCACCGACTGGCCGACCTCGACGGAGACCTTCACGATGGTGCCCTGCATGGGCACCGAAACGGTGCCCGATCCGCTGCCGACGACGCCCGCGTGGTGCTGGCGGCGGGGCTTGGCGGCCGTGCTCGCCGGCCGGGCCAGGCCGTCCTCGCCGGCGTCGGCCAGCCAGAGCGCGACCGACACCCGCCGACCGTCAACCTCGGCGATCACGTCGCGGCGCACGAGAGCGTCCGACTCGCCGCCACCGATGCCGGGGCTGGTGATACCTGAGAAGTCGAGGGTCTCCTCCACCCATTTGGTTGAGTGGGTCCCGTTCACGAAGTCGTCGCTCGAGAGGATCACCGTGTCGGCTGGCAGGGTCGTCGCCACGCCCTCGATGACGGTCTCCTCGATTGCGCGCAGCATGCGCCGTCGGGCGCGGTCCCGGTCGGGCGCCCACACGATGAGCTTGCCGATCAGGTTGTCGTAGTACTGCGAGATCGTGTCGCCGGATTCGTAGCCGGCGTCGAGGCGCACGCCCGGTCCCGCGGGTGGCCGCAGGGCGGTGATGGTGCCCGGCGAGGGAACGAAGCGTCCGCCGGCGGGGTCCTCAGCGTTGATGCGAATCTCGATGGCGTGCCCGTCACGGCGCACGTCGTGCTGGCCGAAGGGGAGCGCCTCACCCGCGGCGACGCGCAGCTGCCACTCCACGAGGTCAAGGCCCGTCACCAATTCGGTCACCGGGTGCTCGACCTGGAGCCGAGTGTTCATCTCGAGGAAGTAGAACTCGCCGTCCTGGTAGAGGAACTCGACGGTGCCCGCGTTCACGTAGCCACAGGCTCGCGAAACCTTGACGGCCGCCTCGCCCATCGCCACGCGAATCTCGTCGGGGAAGTTGGCGGCGGGTGACTCCTCGACGAGCTTCTGGTGGCGACGCTGGGCCGAGCAGTCGCGCTCGCCGAGCCAGAGCGTGTTGCCGTGGCTGTCCGCGAGGACCTGCATCTCGATGTGTCGCGGCCACGTCAGGTAGCGCTCCACGTAGCACTCGGCGCGGCCGAAGTAACTGAGCGCTTCGCGCTGGGCACTCTCGAAGGCGGCCGTGGCCTCTTCGGGGCCCGACACGACCTTCATGCCGCGTCCGCCGCCGCCGTAGGCCGCCTTGATGGCGACCGGCCAGCCGAACTCGCGGCCGAAGTCGACGACCTCGTCAGGGTGCTGGAGCGTCTCGTTGCGCCCGGGCACGCCCGCGACGCCAGCGCGCTCGGCGGCGAGTCGCGACGAGATCTTGTCGCCCATCACCTCGATCGCCTCGGGCGGTGGCCCGATGAAGGTGACCCCACGCGAGGTGATCGCCCGGGCGAAGTCGGTGTTCTCCGAGAAGAAGCCGTAACCGGGGTGCACCGCGTCGGCGCCCGAGCGCTCGATGATCGCCAGGATCGCCTCGGTGTTGAGGTAGCTCTCGGCGGCGGTCGACCCACCCAAGGCGTAGGCCTCGTCAGCGAGACGGACGTGCAAGGCGTGGCGGTCGAGCTCGGAGTAGACGGCCACGGTCGCGATGCCGAGCTCACGGCACGTGCGCATGACCCGCACGGCGATTTCGCCACGGTTGGCGATTAGGACCTTCTGTAGCACGCGTTCCTCCGTCTCAGCACTGTCCTTTTCTACCACTCGGCTTCTGCGCACCCAATCCCGAGCGGGCGAGATTCTGCAAGTTCGTGCAGTCTGATGAGTAATCATCGTACGGGCACGACCGCGTGCCGAGGGTCGAGCACGCGGTCGTCGCTCCGGCGGGCTCAGCGGTCAGCGCCGAGCCGCGACGTTGCGCCACAAGATCCCGGTTCGACGTCACGGAAATCTCGATGGCCGAGCTCCGCGCGTCGGCGCGGGTTCGGTGCGAGCCCGCGGCGTGCGGCGGCTGGGGTCTGCGCCCGTGCGCCACGCCGCGGTCGCGAGTCAGGCGTCAGCCGCACCCAGGGTGGCGTCACTATGTTGGACGGTGCGTTGCACGGACGCGTGCATCGCGCGCTCGAGAGGAAAGGGGAACGGGGTTTCGGATTCGCTGGTCGGATCACGCCCCTGGTAGCCAATGGATTCGATCGTCTGGCGAGTCGACGAGGTTACGTCGATCGATTCGACCAATTCCTGGTTAGTGGAGCAAGCCCGCAGTGGCGCGCCCGAGGGCCGCGCCATCCTCGCGGGTTTCCAACGGGCCGGACGGGGTCGCCTCGACCGCACGTGGGAGGCACCGGCGGACAGCGCCCTCCTGCTCTCACTGCTGCTTCGCCCCGCGGCGCTTCGCGGCGCGTCATGGGCCGCCTCAGCGGTGGCCCTCGCCGCACGTGCGGCGCTCGTTCGCCTTAGTGGGGTGCGCCCGCAACTCAAGTGGCCCAACGACCTCGTGGTGGACGACGAGAAGCTCGGCGGCCTGCTCGCCGAGCTCGCCACCGACGACCCGCCGGCGGTCGTCGTCGGACTGGGCGTGAACTTGACGGCGTACCCGCCGGACCTCGCCGCGACGAGCGTGCGACGCCGCTCGGGCGTGACGCTGTGGCCGCGCGCACTCGCGGACATCGTGTTCGAGGAGGTCGAGTTTCGTCGTCGGCTCCTCGACGACGAGCGGGGACTGGCGGCGCTTCGCGACGAGTATCGCGGCGCGTCAGCGACACTTGGTCGATCCGTTCGCGTCACGCTGCTCGAGCGCACCGTGGTCGGTGACGCCGTCGACGTCGACGACGATGGCGCGCTGGTCGTCGACGTCGGCGGCGATCGTCAGGCGTTCCGCGCCGCCGACGTGGTGCACCTTCGTCCCCAATCAGCGGTGGGTGGCCCATGAGTGCGGTGCGGGTCCTCGTCACCGGTGCGGCGGGCCAAGTCGGGGTCGACCTGGTCTCGACCTTGCGTGGCGAGGTTCCCCCGGGCGCCGACGCACGCTGGCAGCCGGATGGCCTCGCGGTAGGGAGCGATGAGTTCGACGTGCTCGGCGTGACGCGTCACGAGCTCGACCTCGCCGATCGCGACGCGATTGCGCGCGTGCTCGAACTCACCAGGCCCGACGTCGTCGTCAACCTCGCCGCATATACGGCTGTTGACCAAGCAGAACGTGACGTTGAGGCGTGCTACGCCGTCAACGCGACCGCGACGGGTTTGCTCTCGGAGGCGTGCGCCGCGCTCGGGGCGCACTTCGTGACGATCTCCACCGACTACGTCTTTGACGGGGAGAAGGGGTCGGGCTACCGGGAAGACGATGTCCCGAACCCCCAGGGTGTCTACGGAGCGTCGAAGTGGGCCGGCGAACAGCGCTGCCGGGTGCAAGACACCATCGTTCGAACGTCGTGGGTCATGGGCGTGCGTGGCAAGAGCGTCGTGCACGTCATCGCCAACCGCGCGACGAGCGGGTCGACGGTACGTTTCGTGGACGACCAGACTGGCACGGTGACCTGCGCGGCTGACCTCGCGCGGGCACTCGTGACGGTGGTGCGTGAGCGGCCCGGCGGCGTGTGGCACGTCGCCAACGAGGGAACGACGACCTGGTTTGACCTGGCCCGCTTCGTCGGACGCGAGCTCGGGCGCGGCGATGAGTTCGCGACGCCGATCACGACCGCCGAACTGTCGCCGGCGCCGCTCGCGACGCGCCCCCGGCGCAGCGACCTGGTCACGGCCAAGTGGCGTTCGCGCTGGGCGGCGTTGCCGGACTGGCACGAAGGCGTCGCGCGGCTCTTGCGTGACCGGGCGGCGTCGTGACCCTGCCTGTCACCGCGGTCGTCGTCGACTTCCATGCCGACGAGGCACTCGTCGACTGTGTTCGGTCCCTGCAGGCCAACGACGTCGATCGAATCGTCGTGGTCGAGAACGGCCGTCCGGGCTCGACCAGCGCGTACGTCGACCTCGACGCGGTGACCCTGGTCGAACCCGGGCTCAATCTGGGCTACGGCCGAGGCGTCAACCGAGGCGTCGCCGCCG
>JAJYDR010000162.1 GCA_021777285.1 Actinomycetes bacterium | reverse complement strand
CGCGCTTCCCGCGAGCACGAGTCCAATGGCGACGCCTCCGGTGACTCTGCGACTCAAGCGCCACCACGATCGAGGCGCACTCACGACTACGTCTTCCAACTGACGACGAGCGGCGTGGTGGCGGGCCGTGGGCATTGGACGTGACGGTGGGAGTTGATCAAGTAAGTTCATCGGTCTCCTTCGTAGAAGTCATGGTCCACACTCCGACGACTGGATTTGGTACGTCGTCGTCTTCGATGAGGGATCGAAGATGCTCACGCGCCCGTGAAAGCCGGGAGCGCACTGTGCCGATTGGTATGTCGAGTGCCGCCGCGGCTTCGGCGTAACTGAGATGCGACCAATCGCACAACGTGAGGATCTCCCGATCCTCGATTCGCAGCGCCGATAGCTTTGCCAGAATCATTGACATTGTCCGCTCATCGTCCATCCTCTGGTCGGCGTCATACTCAACGCTCAACGAAGATGAGCCAACTAGTTTCGCGAGAAGGCGACGGTGACGACGTAACGATCTATCGGAGTTTCGGATGGTGTTGTTCGCCACGGCCAAAAGCCAGGGAAGAACGGAGGTGCCGTAGAGCCGGACTTCGTTCCTTCGACGCCAGGCCTCGAGGAAGACCACGCTCGTCAGGTCCTCTGCTGTCGACCACGATCCAGTTCTTCGAAAGCAATGGTTGTAGATAGCGGTCGAGTGACGTTCAAAGAGTTCGCCGAAGGCCGCTCCATCGTGCGCGGCGGCCAGATTCCAGAGCGCACCGTCGGGCATCCCATCGAATTTGTCGCTCACAAGTACATCATGTCCGGGACTCCGACATAGGTTCCGGGGGCGAACAAAGTCCGGACAAGTGAGTTTCCCTCAACAATTTGCAGGGTTGCTCACGACCTGCTTCAGCAAACCTTGAGGATGTTGGGTGGCTAACGAACCACAAACAGTTGCGATGGGACGAGATCCACCGGTCCATTTGATCGGGCCCGTCGGGACCTCAGTTGGCCACCAGTTGATACTTTCTCATGGCCACGGACATCTGACTTGATAGCCCTCCATCGGCCAGGTGCAACGCTAAACGTCGATCACCTAAGGCATCGCTTGGGGGGGATGATTCGAACGAGACCACTCGGCGGACCGCCGGGTTGGGAGTTGGCCCAAGTCTGCCCGGCAACGACAACGAAGGAACCTGTCACCAGTGGCGGCGGCGGCCCCTGGCCGACAAGCGCGATCACCTTCGAACTGTCAGGATTGAAGCACGCCAGGTCCGCGTCGCTCCCAACCCAGACGTGATCACTGGAGTAGTCGACGACGGGGAATTGCCCGAAGCGAGGCAGCGTGCCGCCCGAGGGCTCGCCCGTGTTGTTATGAGCGAGAACCTTCAATGGCGACGTTGAAAAGAAGAGCAAGGCGCCATCGGCACCAGGTGGCCCGCCCGCAACCCAGAGATGTGACGACGTCGCGACCATCGAGAATCCAACGCCTGGCGCGGCGAAGGCGACGCGTCCGTTCACTGCGCCCGTGTGAGCGTTGAGCTTATAGATCCAATCAGTTGCACCCTGAGACGTCGCGACGTAGAGGAATCTCGACCTTTGGTCGATGGCCGCTCCCGCGCACGGCACGCCTGAGAGATGGATCACTGCCTTGAGGGAAGCACTCCCTCCCGCAATCTCTACGTGACGAACGGCACACGCGTTGACTCCGTAAGTGGCGAATTCCCACAGAAGACCGCCGGGGCCACCGACGAGATCAACCTCTCCCGTCGCACCACCCGGCAACGGCCACTGTTTGATCAGGCGAAGAGTTGTTCGATTCAATTCGGAAAGGACCCATCGGACATGACCGGAGGTGCTTGCCCCAGAGGCTTCGTCAGTGACCCAGATTGACCCATCGACGAACTGCGGATCAGTGAGGCCGGGCAGCACTTTTGAGACTGCCATTATGGTTCCCGATGCTGGGCTCACCCGAACCAGCTGCGTTCCCCGGCTCAGTGGTCCGTGACTCGGATCACGAACGGCGTACAGGCTATTCGCCGCTCCGAGCAGGCCATAAAACTGACCCGCGACCACTATTCGCGCGTGCCACGCCGGTCCGGTCGGATTCATCTGAGCCTCGGCTACTTCGGGCGCCAGGAGTGTCAAGCACGAGGCAAACACAGCGAACAACACTCCAGCGAGACTCACTCGTCGCGATCTGACCTTCACCATCTCGCTGACTGCACTCACTCTTCGACAGTACAGTCGAACCTGAGGCCCGAATAGGCACCAGGTTGCTTGGCCGCGGTGCCGATGGCCCCGTCCTTCGCCTCCACTCCTCACTCTCCGATCACACTGCGACTCATACTGCCGGTGCGAGCCGTCACCTCCGGAAAGTCAATCAAGGCAAGAGTTGTCGTCACCAACAATTCTGTTCGGCCAGTGTCCATGGGCACGACGTGTCCAGGAGCAGAATTCGAGATCGGTCTCATCCACAAGCATGTCAAGTTCTTTTACATCAGTGACCTCGGCCCCTGTGACGGCCTTCGTTTTCGTCCTGGACCGACCACGGTTCCTGTCACGATCATGGCGAGCTACCAAAGGTGCGGTGGCAACAGCGGTGTCCGCTGCAACGCAAGCGGACTGCCACCGGGCAAGTACGAGACAATCGTCCTGATGCAGGGCTTTCCGGCGGGCACAAAGGTTCCCGCTTCGATGTCAGTCATAGTTCGCGCCCACACTTCTTGAGCGTTGGTGATCTCATCGGGTCGAGACGCCTTGCATCGTGATATTCGATTTCAAGATCGAGTCGCCGACGGTACATGAACCCGCACGCCCGTCGAGGGACCCAGCGTGAACGTGGAGTCACGTGAGGTGACGCGAAAGGAAGGCCAACGAGGGTGGCTCCTGTTCCAAAAAGAACGGGTCCGTGTGACAGCCAGCGGAGAACACCGCGGTGCTGCCCGCAGGGAGTACACCGACCAGTTTCTCAATTCCCGGGTGGAACGGATCATCGACGCCAGACGCAACCCAGACGGGGATGCCCTGAAGCGAGTGGGCGTGCGCGATGACGTCACCTTTGGCAAAGGCCGACGCGGACGCAAAGGCTCCAGCATTGGCAGCGCGCGCCTGCGAATAAGAAGTCCAGATGGCGGGGCTGATCACCGCGACTGCCGACACGAGACCTGGATACCCTTCGGCGATAGCGAGGGCACCATATCCACCCATCGATATCCCCATCATCCCGATCTGGTTGGGAGCCACGCCCAGCCCCTTTCGTTGGCAGAAGGGAATGAGTTCGTCGACCACCATCGCCATGGGGTCGTCGCCGGGATGGGGACTCCAGTACCCGTTGCCACCGTCGACGGTGACCAACGCCATCGGCGCGAGAAGCTGACCGTTCGCCCGCAGCGCCACCGCCTGAGCCGGCGTCATCCCCTTCAATGCGGTCGTGTGGTCATCACCGAATCCATGGAGCATCACGACCAGAGGCAGCTCGTCCCCCGGTCCGTGCCCCGGCGGGTAGGCAACGGTGTAGCCAACCGACCGATGCCTCGCGCCAGAGAAGAACCGGCCCGACTCGCTCGGCCCTAACGCAGCGAAGGACAAGGCCGGGGTCGGTACGGAGCAGGCACCATCGAGTTGGTCGAGTATCTGCTTGCCCGGCAAGACGCCGTGATTCACCAACTCGACACCGGCGACGCCACCGACGACGACAGCGCCGATCCCCCCGGCGAGCCAGTTGAGCAGGCGACGACGAGTCACTCTCGCCGACGCCGGGTCGACGTCGTCAGG
>JAJYDR010000035.1 GCA_021777285.1 Actinomycetes bacterium | reverse complement strand
CCTTGAGTACTTGATGGATGTTCGTGCACCGGCGGTCGTCGCCGTCGTCGTTACTACGGGACCGGGGCCGGGCCTCGAGGCCACGCTCGCGTCGTTGGTCGACCAGGACTACGGCGAGCTCAGCGTGTTGGTGGTCGCCAACGGCGAGAGCGAACACGTCGCGGCGCGCGTGGCCGCGGTGGCGCCCGACGCGTTTGTCCGCGTCCTAGCCGAGAACCGCGGCTTCGGCGCTGCGTGCAACGAGGCGGTGCTCGCCGTCGAGGGCGCGACGTTCTTCCTCTTCTGCCACGACGACGTGCGCCTCGACCCCGACGCCGTCCATCGACTCGTCGAGGCGGCCTTCCGGATGAACGCCGGGGTGCTCACGCCCAAGGTCGTCGCCTACGACGACCCGATGACCCTGCTGCACGTCGGACAGACCTGCGACCGCTTCGGGGTCGTCCAGGAGCGTGTCGAGCCCGGTGAGATCGACCACGGTCAACAGGACTTGGAGCGAGACGTCTTCGTGGCGCCCGGCGGCGTCACGCTCATCCGCGCGGACCTCTTCGTGACTCTCCAGGGGTTCGACCCGCTGATCCCCGTGCTCGGGGAGGACCTTGACTTCTGCTGGCGCGCCCAGCTCGCCGGTGCGCGCATCGTCGTCGCCCCGGGCGCGCGCGTCGCGCACCGCCAGACGGTGGCGAGCGGGGAGCGGCCGGTCACCGCGATCGGGACCCGCAAGGCGAGCCGTCAGGACCTCCAGCGGCGCCACCGCCTGCTGGTCGTCGCCACGGGCTGGGGTCGCTGGACCGCCATCAACACCCTGGCCATGCTGCTGGTGCTCGACCTCGTCGAACTGGTGGTGGCAATCGGCGGACGAGACGGCGACCGCGTCGGTGCCATCCTCGGGTCGTGGCGATGGCTGGTGCACAATCGACGTCGGGTGCGCGAGCGGCGCCGACAGCGCCGGGTCTACACCGTGCTGACCGACGACGAGCTGCGTCGTCTCCAGGTCGGCGGGGCTACGCGACTGCGCAAGTTCATCGTCACGCTCTTGCGCGACGGGTTGGACCGCGCTCGCGGCATCCTGCCCCCCGAGGAGCCGGCCGAGGAGCCCGAGGTCGACGCGGGCGTGGGCTTCGCCGCCGCCTTCGCCGAGGTCGACGCCTTCGACGACATCCCCCAGCGGACGGACCTCGCCGTGCGGCGTCCGTCGCGGTTCCTCACGAGCTTCCGGGCCCAGGCGCTGACGCTCGTGCTCGTCTCGGTGCTGTGGCTGATCGGCTCGCGAAACCTCGTCGCCACCCACCTGCCGCTGGTCGGACGACTCGCTCCCCTGGACTCGTGGTGGTCGACGTGGCGCCACTTCTTCGCGTCGTGGTCCCCGAACGGCCTGGGCACGGGGACACCCGGCATGCCCGGCTACGGCGTCCTCGCCTTCGCCGGCACCTTCGTCCTCGGTCGCATGGGCATCCTGCCGCGTGTCGCGCTGATCTTCGCTATCCCGATCGGGGCCTTCGGCGTGGGTCGGCTCCTGCGCGGACGTGTCTCCAATCGCGCGAGGTTGGTCGCGGTCCTCGCGTACGTGGCCGCGCCGATCGGACTGAACATGATCAGTCAGGGCCGCATCGACGTGCTCGTGGTCAGCGCCGGCCTGCCCTTCGTGATGCGTCGACTCATGGAGTTGCTCGCCGTCCCGGGATTTCGCGATACGCCCTACCCGCCGGCCGTGCCCTTCGGGAACCGGGGGTGGCCCGCGACCCGCTCGGGCCAGCGCATGGTGGTGGTCATGGAGACCGCCATCGTGAGCGCGATGGCGCCGGCGATGATCATCGCCGTTGTGCTCGTGGTGCTCGGCGTCGTGGTTACCCGCTGGTTCGAACCCGACGGGGGACAGAGCCGTCCGTGGCGACTGCTCGGGGCGGTGCTCGGGGGCGTCGCGGTCTTCCTCGCGCCGATGACCGTAGATGTCGTGCTCGCGGGGCGGCGCGCGCTCGAGGTGTTCGGCCTCGCGCGGGGCCCCTGGTCTGTACCGTCGTTGGCCCTGCTCGCGCGAGGCGCCGACGGTGGATTCGGCGCGTCGTGGTGGGGGTGGCTGTTGCCCGGCGCCGCGCTCATCGGGCTACTGCTCACGCGGGGCCAACGGCGCGTCATCGCCGGCAAGTTCGCGACCATCGCCACGCTGTCCTTGGTGTTGGCGGCGTTGGCGGCGCGTCACTGGCTCGGCGACTTCGCCCCCGACCTCGACGTGCTGTTGACCCTCTACGCCGTGTCGATCGCCGGTCTCATCGGGCTCGGGGTGGCCGCGCTCGAGTCGGACCTTCGTCAGGCGGGCTTCGGGTGGCGCCAGAGCGTCGCGGCACTCTTCGTCGCGGCGATCGTGGTGTCGGCCCTGCCGTTCCTCGGCGACTTCGCGAGCGGCCGTTTTAATCTGCCGATGACCAGCGTCGCGGAGTCGATGAGCGCCGCCGAACCGCCGAACGCGGGCGGCTACCGGATCCTGTGGCTGGGTGACCCGTCGGTGCTACCCGTGCCCGGCTGGTCGGTCGCCCCGGGACTCGCCGCGGCGACGTCGATGAACGGGTTGCCGGGGGGCTCGACGCTCTTCTCGCCGCCCGACTCGGGGACCTCGGACGTCCTGCTAGAGGCGATCAACCTCGCGCTGCTCGGTCGCACGGTCCACGTGGGCTCGCTGCTCGCCCAGGCCGGCGTCGCCACGGTCGTGGTGATGGACTCGCCGGCCCCCGAGTACGCGGGCGCCCAGGGCGTGCCGACCCGACCGGTTCCCAAAGTGCTCATGGTGACGTTGGCGCGCCAGACTGACCTCGCCCTGCAGCTGCAATCCCCAGCGGTCACGATCTACGCCAACGCCGCGTTCCACGGGCTCGTCGCCCAGTCCTCACGCACATCCTCGACGGGTTGGTCGCCGCTAGCGGGTCCCACGTTCGCGACCGGCACGGTGAACCCCGGGGCGACGGTCGTCGCTGGACTCGCCCCGGCGAGCGCCTTCGCCCTATCGGTCAACGGGGTCGCAGCGACGCGACGCACGGCCTTCGGCTGGGCGCCGGCCTACCTCGTCAACAACTATCGCGCGCCGGCCACGGCCCAGCTCGTGCTGCGCCAGTTCCCCCTCAACGGGCTGCTCGCGCTCTTCACCCTGGGGCTGTGGGCGATCGTGTGGCTCGGCTTCGGGTCGGTCCAACGATTCGAGCGGATCGCGACACGCCGACGACGCGTCACGCGCGCGGTGCACGGGGACCGCACGTGAGCCGTCGGCCCCTCGTCCTCGTGCTCGCCGCCGTGCTCGCGGCGACGGCGGTCGCCACGAGCGTCGTGCACACCTCGAACCCGACGGTGGTCGTGTCCAGCCTGTCGACGAGCCCGGTCGAGTCCACGGCTCTCTACTGCGCGGGTCTCGGTGCGTCGGGCACCCCGGCGGGACACGTCGTCGTGCTCAACACCACCGCCCACACCCGGGACGTCGAGGTGGAGATCGATGCCGACGCCGGTGCCCCGGTGACCCGTCACCTGGTGCTCGCGGCGCACGCGTCGGCGTCGGTCGCTCCGCCGGCGAGCGGCCACTGGTTCGGAATGTCGCTCATCGTGAACGGCCGCGGCGTGGTCGCCGACGAGCTGAACACCGCCGGTACGGCCCAGACCCCGTGCCTCGACTCGGGTTCGACCGACTGGTACGCCAGCGGTTTGGACACGGCGGTCGGCTCAAGGGCGTACCTCGTGCTCTACAACCCATCCTCGACGTCGACGGTCGTGAACGTCACCGCCGAGACGGCGTCGGGGTTCTCGGCGCCCGCTCCGTATCAGGGGGTGGCGATCGCGGCGCATCGGGTCGTGTCCTTACCCCTCGGGATCCGCATCGTGAACCAGGCGAACGTGGGGATCCACGTTCGGGTCATTCGGGGGGCCGTGGTCGCCACCGCGGTCCAACAGTCCGGAACTTTCACGTCGTTCAACGCGGGGTCGGCGGCACTCGCGCGAACGGCCTGGTTCCCTCGGGTCACCACGGTCAGCGGTGCGCTGGCGCGGATCCTCATCACGAATCCCTCCAACGCCACCGCCTCGGTCACGGCGAGCATCGGATTGCCGCCCTACAACGTGGCCCCCCAGCGGGTGAGCGTCGCGCCGTTCTCGACGGGTTCGATCGTCATCACGCCCAACTCAGCCGTGCCGGCTCACGGCTACGCCACGGTGCAACTTCGTTCCACGGTGGCGGTCGCGACGAGCCTGGCCACGGGGACGCTCAACGGCCAGTCGCTGTCGGTGCCCGCGACGCCGTCGAAGCTCTACCTGGTCAGTGACTTCGCGGGTCTGGGCTTTGACGCGATGACCGCGACCAACGTCGGTGCTCGCGCGCTGGTGGTCACCGTGACGGTGCTCGGGACGATTCCGACGAGTCGCGTGGTCACGCTCGCACCGGGCACAACCGTGGACTTGCGCGGGCGTGACGGCCTGCCCACCACGCTGCACGGCCGGTCCTTCCTCATCACCGCGAACCACAGCGACCTCGTCGTCGCGACGACGCTGCCAACGACCCCACCGGGGATCGTCGTGGTGTCGGCCCTAAACGGTGGGTAGCGTCGGCGGCTGCCAGGGTGGCGTCACGTCAGCACTCACGGTGACCGGGGTCTCCGTGGACGGGCTCGACGAGCGGCTGACGCCGGTCAACGTGCTCACGGTCTTGGTCCCGTGCGGGTGCACCGGCTCGCCGTGGGCCTCGTCGATGAGTCGAGCCGCTTCCTCGCCGTCAATCGTCTCGTGCTCGAGCAGGGCGTGCGTCAGCGCCTCCAGCCCGCGACGGTGCAACGTGAGGACCTCGATCGCCCGGGACTCCTGCTCGCGCAAGATCCGCTCCACCTCGTCGTCGATCATCTGAGAGGTGTGGTCGGAGTAGTCGCGGGTGTGCATCAAGTCCTCACCGAGGAACACCTGGTTGTTCGAGCCCCAGGCCATCGGTCCGATCTCCTTGGACATGCCCCACTCGCGCACCATCCGTCGCGCTAGGTCGGTGTTGCGCTGTAGGTCGTCTGCGGCGCCTGTTGAAAGGTCGCCGTAGACCAGCAACTCGGCGACCCGACCGCCCATGCGCATGCACAGCGCGTCTTCGAGGTGCTGACGCGACATGATGTGGCGGTCCTCCTCGGGCAGTGTCATCGTGACCCCGAGCGCCATGCCGCGGGGGATGATGGTGATCTTGTGCAGCGGGTCGGACTTCTCGAGCACGTAGGCGAGCAGAGCGTGACCGCTCTCGTGGAAGGCGATGCGCTCACGCTCGTCGTCGTGCAGGATCATGGTGTCCCGCTCTTGGCCCATCATGACTCGGTCGCGGGCGGACTCGAAGTCCTCCATGCCGATCGTTGCCGAGTGACGCCGAACAGCGTGCAGCGCCGACTCGTTGACGAGGTTCGCGAGGTCCGCGCCGCTCATGCCGGGAGTGCCGCGCGCCACCATGTGCAGGTCCACGCTCGCGTCGAGGGGTTTGTTCTTCGCGTGCACCTGGAGGATGGGCAGTCGCTCCTCCAGGTCAGGTAGGGGAACGACGATCTGACGGTCGAATCGTCCCGGACGCAGCAGCGCGGGGTCCAAGACATCGGGCCGGTTGGTCGCGGCGATGACGACGACACCTTCGGTCGGGTCGAAACCGTCCATCTCGCTC
This sequence comes from Actinomycetes bacterium, assembly GCA_021777285.1. The sequence goes on along the minus strand of JAJYDR010000035.1, from coordinate 12,797 downwards.
AGCATCTGGTTCAGCGTCTGTTCGCGCTCGTCGTGGCCACCGCCTACGCCCGCGCCGCGCTTGCGCCCGATCGAGTCGATCTCGTCGATGAAGACGATGGCGGGCGACTGCTTGCGCGCGGTGTTGAAGAGGTCGCGAACGCGACTGGCGCCCACGCCGACGAACATCTCCATGAAGTCCGATCCCGAGACCGAGAAGAACGGGACCCCGGCCTCGCCGGCGACGGCGCGCGCGAGCATGGTCTTACCCGTGCCCGGCGGGCCTACGAGGAGCAGCCCCTTAGGGATCAGCGCGCCGACGTCGCGGAAACGCGCCGGGTTCTTGAGGAAGTCGACGACCTCACTGATCTCCTGCTTCACGCCGAGGTACCCCGCGACGTCCGCGAAGGTGATCTTGGGCTTGTCCTGGTTGAACTGCTTGGCCTTGGAGCGCCCGACTGACATCATGCCGTTCATCTGGCCGCGCGCCTGGCGGCTGGCGTAGATCATGAACAGCGCGAAGATGAGGATCCAGATCAGGTAGGGGAGGAAGGTGGAGGCGAAGCTCGAGGGATTGGAGAACGTGACGTTCACGTTGTTCGCCCGCAGGGTGTCGATCTCGCTCGAGATCGCCGGGGCGGGACCGTTCGCGGTGTAGTTGGTGCCGTCGGCGAGCTGACCCGAGATGACGCCATTGGCGTTGTCCACCGTGGCCGACACGACCTTCTGGTTGTGGACGTCGTTCAGGAGTGCTGAGTACGAGATCGTGCGCACGGTCTTGCTCTGGAAGAGCGATGGGATGAAGAGGATGCCCACGACGAAGGCGATGATCGCGATCGTGATGATCCGGCGCCTCGACTCGGGCGCCATCGGTCGCTCACCCGACGGCAGTAATTTCTTCAAGCCGGGCTTCTCGTTGGGTGGTGTGCTCACCATCCCAATCTAGAGGTCCCAGTGCGACACCAGGCTCGCATGTCGCGAATCGGACGACGCATTAGCGTAGGGACCTGTGGAGAACGCGCCCGACGTCGAGCGAACGGTGCGACCCGGTGCCGTCCTCGTCGCGGCCGCCGCGGGGTTCGTCATCGGCGAATTGCTCGCGTCAGCGCTGATCGGCGTGGTGAGCACCCTCACCCACTTCCCCGGGGGTCTCGCCGGCCTCGCCGCGGCCCGCCAAGATCCCTGGTGGGCGAGCTCACTTAGCCTGGTCGGGCTCTGGGTCGGCTTCGTCGTGGCAATCGTGGCGGCGACGCGCGTGGGCGGACTTCGCCCGTGGCCGCACCAATGGCGTTTCGAGATTGGCGACCTCTGGTACGTGGTGCTCGGCGTCGCGGCGCAGTTTGTCGTGGCGATCCTCTATCGACCATTTGACCTGCGACACCTGAACGCACCCGTGGTCAAACTCTTCGGCGCGGCCCACGGCGCCGGATTCGTGCTGCTCGTCGTGCTGACGACCTTCGGGGCGCCCGTCGTCGAGGAGTGGTTCTTTCGCGGGGTCGTCTTTCGGGGTCTCGTCGAACTTGGCGCAACGCACTCGCCTCGCCTCGCGGTGACCCTCGGGGTGGTCGTGAGCGCGCTGATCTTCGCGGCGGTCCACGGCGAGGTCCGTCAGTTCGCTGGCCTCGCGGGACTGGGCGTGGTGCTCGCCGTCGTGGCGTGGCGCACCAAGCGGCTCCTGCCGAGCGTGCTCACCCACGTGTCCTTCAACGCAGTCGCGATGGCCTCGGTTATCGCCCATCGAGTCCACTGATGCGGCGGTGGTCACCCGGAGCGTGGCTCGACCTCGCGGTGGTGGCCTCGGTCATTCTCGTGACCGTGTGGTCACTGCACCCGAACCTCGTCTTCTCGACCAGCACGATCACGGGTGGCGACACGGGCGCCCACCTCGCGCTCCCGGCCTACCTGCGAAGCGTGGGCAACCCGTTCGATCTGACGCCGTGGTATCCGGGGTGGTTCGCCGGGATGCCCGCGTACACCTACTACTTTATCCTGCCCGACCTTCTCGCGACCCTGGCGAGCTACGTCATCAACGCCGCGCTCGCCTTCAAGATCGCGACGATCCTCGGGTCGGTGCTCATGCCGGTCGGCGCCTATCTACTCGGGCGGTTGATGCGCGCGCCCCGGCCGATACCCGCGGCCCTGGCCGCCGCCACGCTGCCCTTCCTCTTTGACGCGTCCTTCACCATCGACGGGGGCAACCTCTTCTCGACGATGGCGGGCGAGTACGCGTTCTCGCTGTCGCTCGCCTTCGCCCTCGTGACCATCGGCCTCTTCGCGCGCGGTATGCGCACCGGGCGCGGCTACTGGCAAGCGGCGATCGGGCTCGCCCTGACACTCTTCGCCCACGTGTTGCCGTTCTTCTTCGTCGTGGGCGTCGTGGGCGTGTTGTATGTCTTTGAGGTCCTCGCGCGTCACGGGTGGGGCGACCGGCGCGACCGGCCCGTGCCGGGTGACGCCGCGCGACCCTTTCGCTTCGCACTGGGCGCAGGTCTGCTGACGGGGGGGCTCACCGCGTGGTGGCTCCTGCCCTTCGGATTCAGTCAGCAGCTCACGAACTCGATGGGCTACACGAACGACAACGTCTCGAATCTGCACGCCATCTTCACCACGCTGGGCTGGTACACGTCGTCGGGCGGCGCCGCCGGTGACCGGTGGGTCATCGCGATGGCCGCCGTGGCGGTCGTCGTGGCCTTCATCGTGCGTGATCGTCTGGGGATGGTGCTCGCCACGGTCTGCGTGGTGACCCTCGGTGCCTTCGTCGCCGATCCCCAGGGGGTCATCTGGAACGAACGGCTGGTGCCCTTCTGGTTCATCGCCATCCATCTCGCGGCGGGGTGGCTCGTGGGCTACCCGCTGGCGCGCTGGTCAGAGCACGTGCGGCTCTACGACGTGCGTCCGAGCGACGTGCAAGCCGCGCCCGACGTGGACCCGCGCGACGAGGTGTCACACGAGGCGACGACCGACCAGACGACGTTCGTCGCCACCCCGGCCGAGGGGACCACGACACCCGAAGCGGGCTCGCTCGTCGTCGCGCGAGATGACGCCGAGGTCCGTTCGCACCGTTATCGCCGGTCGCTCATCGCCACGGCCGTCGTGGGCGTGCTCGGCCTCGCCTCGACGGTGCCGGGGCTCATCCCCGCGTCGGCGACCATTCTCGGTCTCTCCACGAGCGGCAATCAGGTCTCGAGTTGGGCGGCGTGGAACTACTCGGGTTACCAGGGCAAGCCCGCGTGGCCCGAGTACCACGACCTCATGACGACGATGGGCCGCGTCGGTGCGCGCTACGGCTGCGGGCGGGCCATGTGGGAGTACGCACCGAGCGAGAACCGCTTCGGCACCACGATGGCACTCATGCTGCTGCCGTACTGGACGAACAACTGCATCGACTCGATGGAGGGGCTCTTCTTCGAGTCCTCGGCGACGACGCCGTACCACTTCCTCGACCAGGCCGAGCTCAGCAGCCAGCCGAGCAACCCCCAGGTCGGTCTGCCCTACGGACAGCTCAACGTCGCCGAGGGCGTCACCCACCTGCAGATGCTCGGAGTGCGGTACTACATCGCCTTCTCACCGCTGGCGGTCGCGGAGGCCAACGCCGACCCCCAGTTGCGATTCATCGCCCAGACCCGCGCCTGGCCGTCTCCGGGGGTCCGCTGGCGTATCTACCTAATCAAGTCGAGCCCGATGGTCGAGGGGCTCGCCAGTGAACCCAACGTCGTCAGTGGCCTCGCGAGTCGCACCGCGTGGCTCGCCGCCAACACGACGTGGTGGCTCGACCCCGCCCGGTGGTCGGTGCTCGCCGCGGCGAGCGGACCGCCATCGTGGCCGCGCGCCTCGTCGATCACCCACCTGCACCCGAGCGCCCCGCTGGCCAAGGAGACGGTGACCCACGTGGTCGTCGGCCTCCAGCGGATCTCGTTCCACGTCAACCGCCTGGGCGTACCGACCCTCGTCAAGATCTCGTACTACCCCCGGTGGCACGCGATCGGGGCCACGGGACCGTACCGCGTCAGCCCCAACCTCATGGTGGTCGTGCCCACGAGTCACGACGTCTCGCTGGTCTACGGATCGACGCCGGCGGTGACCCTCGGTAACTGGCTGAGCGACGTAACCGTCGCGCTCGGCCTGGTCGTGGCGTGGAACGCGTACAAGAGGCGCCGACGGTCCCGGCAGTAGCATGACCAGCGTGGATACCGGCGCCATCTTCAAGGCCTATGACGTGCGCGGGACGTATCCCGATCAACTCGACGAGGTCGTCGCGCGGGCGGTGGGCGTGGCGTTCGCTCGCTTCGCCCGGTCACCGAGGCTCGTGATCGCCCGGGACATGCGCCAGTCCGGCGTGTCGCTCAGCGCGGCATTCAGCGACGGAGCGCGTGGCGAAGGCGTCGAGGTCGTTGACCTCGGCCTCGCCTCGACGGACCTCTTGTACTTCGCGTCGGGGTTTCTCGACGCGCCGGGCGCCATGTTCACCGCGTCGCACAACCCGGCCCGCTACAACGGGATCAAACTGTGTCTGGCCGGCGCCCGGCCGGTCGGTGTGGAGTCCGGGCTCCTCGACATCGCCGCCGACGCGCAGGGGCTGCTCGGCGTCGACGCCGAACCTCACGCGGACCGGGTCGAACGGGACCTCTGGCCCGACTGGATCGCCCACGTGCACTCCTTCATCGACGTCACGGCATTGCGCCCGCTGCGCATCGTGGCCGACGTCGCCAACGGGATGGGGGGTCTCGTCGCGCCCCGAGTCTTCGCGGGCCTGCCCGTCGAGCTCGACGTGCTGTACCCAGAACTGGACGGGACCTTTCCCAACCATCCCGCGGACCCGCTCAACCCGGCCAACCTCGTGGACCTGCAACGTCGCGTCCTCGAGACCGGGGCCGACATCGGGCTCGCCTTCGACGGTGACGCCGACCGGGTGTTCGTCGTTGATGAGCGTGCCGAGCCCGTTTCGGGCTCGACGACCACCGCGATGGTGGCCGCCGCGCTCTTGGACCGCCATCCCGGCGCGACCGTGCTCTACAACCTCATCTGCTCAAAGTCCGTGCCCGAGGTCATAGCCGAGCACGGCGGGGTCGGCGTGCGCACGCGCGTCGGCCACAGCTATATCAAGCAGGTCATGGCCGAGACCGGCGCCATTTTCGGTGGGGAGCATTCGGGCCACTACTACTACCGGGACAACTATCGCGCCGACTCGGGCATCATCACCGCCTTGATCGTGCTTGAGTTGCTCAGCCGCTCGGACGTGCCGCTGTCGGCGCTGCAGGCACCCTTTCAGCGCTACGCCTCCTCCGGCGAGCGAAACACCGAGGTGGCCGATCCCGCCGGCACGGTGCACGCCGTCGCCCAACGTCTGCGTAACGAGGGTGTGGCGGTCGACGAGATGGATGGGCTGAGCGCCGATTTCGGGAGCTGGTGGTTCAATCTGCGACCCTCGAACACCGAGCCACTGCTACGGCTCAACGTCGAAGCGCGAGACGAGCCGAGCTGCGCGCGCCACGTCGATGAGGTCGTCGCGATGATCAAGGAGGCGTGATGGCCCTCGACCCGTTCCTGCTGGAGTTGCTGGAGGACCCCGTCGATCACGGCCCACTGCTGTACCTGTCGGACGCGAGCGTGCTCTACAACCCGCGTCGTCGCGTCGCCTACGAGGTGCGCGGGTCGATACCCGTCCTCTTGCCCGACGAGGCCCGGGCCGTCTCAGACGAGGAGCACGACCGGTACGTCGCCGACCCCGATGCCCGGTCGACCGGGCGACCGCTCAGCTGAGCCGCTCGACGATCATGGCCATGCCCTGGCCGCCGCCGACGCACATCGTCTCCAGTCCGTAGCGCTTGTCCCGGTCTTCGAGGCCGTTGAGCAAGGTGGTCATGATGCGCGCCCCGGTCATGCCGAAGGGGTGGCCGAGCGCGATGGCCCCGCCATTCACGTTGAGCTTGTCCCAGTTGATGCCGAGGTGCTTGGCCGAGGGGATCACCTGAGCCGCGAAGGCTTCGTTGATCTCGACCAGGTCGATGTCGTCCATACTCAGCCCGGCGCGGGCCAACGCCTGACGGCTCGCTTCAACGGGACCGAGGCCCATGATCTCGGGGTTGAGAGCGCTGACCCCACTCGAGACGATCCGCGCCAGGGGCGTCAACCCGAGCGCCTTGGCGCGGGTGTCGCTCATGACGATCACGGCCGCGGCGCCGTCGTTGAGCGGGCAGGCGTTGCCCGCGGTGACGGTGCCGCCCTCGCGAAAGACCGGGGCCAAGGCGGCCAGCTTCTCGAGCGTGGTGCCGGCCCGAGGGCCGTCATCGGTCGCGATCACGCGCCCGTCGGGGAGTGTGATGGGGACGATCTCGCGCTCGAAGAAGCCGTTGTGCTGGCTCGCGACGGCGAGCTCTTGGCTGCGCAGGGCGAACGCGTCCATCTCGGCGCGCGACACCTGCTCGAACTCGGCGACGTTCTCGGCGGTCTGGCCCATCGCGATGTAGACGTCGGGGAGCCCGGGACTCGGGGTCCACGGGTCACCGGCGCGCGCCGAACGAGCCGTCGTGCGCGCGATGGCCTCGTCGAAGCGCGGGTTCATCGCCTTGGCGATGTCCGAGGCCCCGTTGCCGAAGCGCGACACGGTCTCGACGCCAGCGGCGATAAAGACGTCGCCCTCGCCGGCCTTGATCGCGTGCGCGGCCATGCGAATCGTCTGGAGCGACGACGAGCAGTAGCGGTTGACGGTGACGCCGGGCACCGTGTCGAGTCCGGCGAGAATGGCGACGACGCGCGCGATGTTGAATCCTGACTCGCCGGCCGGCTGGCCACAGCCCATCATCAGGTCGTCGATGGTCGTCGGGTCCAACTGGGGCACCTTGGCCAGGACCTCGGCGACGACGTGGGCGGCGAGGTCGTCGGGGCGTACGTCGACCAGCGACCCCTTGAACGCTCGACCGATGGGCGAACGACCGGTGGCGACGATGACGGCTTCGGGCATGGATCCTCCTCGGGGCGGACTAACCCTGGTGAGCATAGTGAACAGCCGAGGGGCCGTTCGCGCCGAGGATCAGGCGACGCCGAGCGGCCCCGCGTCCTCGAAGCCCTGACGCACGCCCTGACCAGCCCGGCGGGCGAGCTGCTCGGGTTCGAACAGCATCCAGTACGCGTTGCGCGCGTGCTTGGCCGAGCGGTTCTTGAACACCGACGCTAGGACTTCGGGGTCGTCGGCCTCGTCCTCGTGGACGAAGACCTCGAGGATGGGTGTCGAGGTGAGGAGTTGGGCTTGCATGATGCCGAGGGCCGCCTCGTGGGCGCACTGCTTGTCGATGGGTGCCTTGCCCGGCATGCCGAGGGCGACCACGATCGAACAGCCGTCGCGCTCGATGAGGTTCTTTGCCGCTACCGCGAGGTCCTTGAAACCGGGGACTGTCTTGGAGACCACGGTGAAACGACTCCCGTATCCCGGACAGTCCGCCAACTCGGCGCGCGCCGCGCCACCCATGTCGTAGCGGGCGAACATCGTGTCCACCACGCCGATACGCACCGGGACCTCGTGCTTGGTCTTCTTCTTACCCATCGCAACCTCCAGTGCCAGTGTAGGGATGTCGCTCAGCGCGGCGCGAGGCCGACGATGGCCTCCTCGAGGGTGACGCCCACGGGCACAATCGCGATCGTCGGCATCGAGACGCCGGCCTCGACGTAGCGCTGGACGTGATCGCGGCAGGCGTCGAATGATCCGTGGACGATCAGTGCGTCGACGACCTCGTCGGGAATCGCCGCGTTGGCGAGCTTGCGGTCACCGGCGGCCCAGGCGTCCCACATCGGCGTGAGTGCCTCCCCGCGACCGAGCCAACGATGGAACTCGGCGTAGGCGTTGACCGTGAGGTACGAGGAGATCATCCGTCGTCCGACGCTTCGCGCGAGGTCGGCGTCGGCGGTGGGTACGACGAACAAGCGAGCCGCGATGGCCTTGTCGGGGCCTACCTCGGCCCGGCAGGTGGCGACGTCCTCGACGGCCAGCCAGTTGAGGATCGCCCCGTCGGCCTCGGCGCCGGCTAGGTGCAGCATGCCCGGGCGCAGCGCCCCGAGCAGGATGCGGGGCCGATCCGTCACGGGCCGCGAGAGCTTAAAGCCGTGGACGCTGAAGGTGGGGAAGTCCTCGTCGATCTTCTCGCCGTCGAGCGCCCGATTCACGAAACGCAGCACGTCGCGCGTGCGTGCGAAGGGCCGGTCGTAGGCGATCCCGTTCCAGCGCTCAACGACCGGTTGGCTCGAGGCGCCGAGCCCGACGGTGAGTCGTTCCCCGGCCACCTCGGCGAGGGCGGCGATGGTCATCGCGAGCAGCCCCGGACCGCGGGTGAAGACGGGTGCCACGGCGAGCCCGAGATTGAGTCGCGGCTCCCACGCCGCGGCTAGCGCCAGCGGCGTGAACCCGTCGGTCCCGTCGACCTCGGCCGACCACACGTCGGTGTAGCCGAGTTCGACCAGTCGCGAGTACCAGGCGCGATGTTCGCCCAGTGAGATGCCATCGAAGGGGATGGTGATGCCGTAGCGCGAGGTCATGCCCCAGTGTGTCAGAAATCGCTAATGCAGATAGTCATCGCCGCGCGCCGGCGGGACGTGCACGCCGCGGCGCTCCAGGTCGTGTTCCCAGCGGTCGATGACCGTCTCGAGCACCGCCACGCGGGCGTAGTGCTTGTCCTCGGCGGCGATGATGTCCCAGTGGGCGTGGCCGTGGTCGGTCCAGTCGCGCATGTCGGTGAGTGCCTCGAGGTACGCCGGACGCATTGCGCGATTGCGCCAGTCGTCCGGAGTGAGCTTCCAGTGCTTGAGCGGGTCCTTCGCTCGGTCATTGAACCGCGACAGCTGCTCGCCGTCCGAGATGTGCAGCCAAAACTTGATGATCGTCACCCCGTCGTTCACGAGTGCGCGCTCGAACTCGACGATCTCGTCGGCCGAGCGGCGCACGGTGTCGTGGTCGATCAGTCCCTCGACGCGTTCGACGAGCAGCCGGCCGTACCAGGACCGGTCGAAGACCGTCATCTCGCCCCAGCCCGGCAGGTTCGGCCAGAACCGCCAGAGGAAGTGGTGGCGTCGTTCCTCGTCGGTGGGCGCGCTGATCGGGATGACCCGAACGTGACGCGGGTCCAGGGCTCCAGTGAGACGGCGGATGGCGCCTCCCTTGCCGGCCGCGTCGAAACCCTCGAAGAGCACCACCAGCCCGGGTCCGACCTCGTGGGGCTCGAGCAGCCCCGCCGTCAACAGACGAAGGTGTACGAGTCGGCGCTGGGCGGCGAGGACGCGCGATTCAGATTCCTCGCGCGAGAGTTTCGCTGAGAGGTCGATGCCGTCAACGCTCTTGCTCATCGCCCTCCACGGTCCTCCACCGTGGAGGGTATCGCACGAGGACGGGTCGGTGAGGGCCTGTTTCGTAGGATTGGTCCAGGGAGGAGTGATGCGCGCGAGGATCTGGATGGTGGCACTCGCCGTGCTGGTGCTGTCCCCGTCGCTCGAGGCGACGGCGTCGGTGCGTGCGTCGCCGCAACCGGTGTGTCTGCACGGCTCGACCCCCGTATCGAAGGGCCCCGCGGCGTTGTGTTCACGCTGGCGCCGGCTCGACCCGTGGTCGCGGGTGCCCACGGTGTTCACCACCACCTTCCGGCCCGACCCGCACGAAGCGACCGTCGTGTACGCCTCGTGGCTACGCAGTTCAGCCTCGATCCTGGCGCTCTATCCCGGTTACCTGGGCCCGGGCGCGACGAGTCTGGCGCGCGGGCCCGAGGAGGTCCCACCGACGGCCCGTGGCCGACTGCTCGCGACCTTCAACGCCGGGTTCTACGAAGCCGACAGCGCCGGCGGCTTCTATGTGAATCGAACGCTCTACTTCCCGATGGTCCGCGGACTGGCGACGGTGGTGCGCTACACCAACGGCACGGTGAACGTGGTGAGCTGGGCCGGGGGACCGCGCCCGGGTGCGAACGTGGTCATGGCCCGACAGAACCTGACACTGCTGGTCGCGAAGGCGCGACCGACGGCCCTCGCCGCGAACAACGGCGCCTGGGGGCTGACCTTGCACGGGGCGCCCGCGGTGTGGCGAACGGCGCTCGGTGTGGACGCGGCGGGCAACCTGATCTACGCGGCGGCCCCCGCCCAGACCGCGGCGAGCCTGGCTCAGGTGATGGTGGACCTGCACTGTGTGCGAGCCATGGAACTCGACATCAACCCCGAGTGGCCGATCTTCGTCGCCTACGCCCGCCCCGGGGCCGGCGCGCCGTCGTTGGTCGTGCCGAACCCGAACCAGATCCCGAACCGGTTCCTCTACCCGAGCACCAAGGACTTCTTCGCCGTCTTCCAGTCCACCAACCCCGGTGAAGCCCAGCCGTGGTAGGACGCCACGCGTCCCAGTCCGCGAGACGCGCCTGGTTCGTGGGTGCGGCCGGGGCCGTCGTGCTCGCGGGCGCCGCCACTGTGACGTTGGTTGCGCTGCGTACGTCGACCTCGACCACGACGACGACCGTCGTGCCGACGACCGTCGTGCCGACGACCTCACTGCCATCGATCCCGACCACTACCACTACCACCGCGACCGCCCCGACCGTCACCATCGACGCCGTCGGCGACACCGAGCTCGGCAACACCCCGACGCTGCCGCCCGACCCGGCGGGCTACGTCGCGCCGCTGCGGCGCTACCTCGACGCGCCGATCGTGTTCGGCAACCTAGAGGGAACGATGACCGCAGCGAAGCGTTCCAAGTGTCGGCCGCCGTCGCCGTACTGTTACGCGTTCAAGGTGCCGCCGAGTTTTGCCCAGGACTACCGGGCGGCGGGCTTCACCGTGCTCAACAGCGCGAACAATCACGCCTACGACTACGGCGCCCCGGGGATCGCCAGCACGTCGCGGGCCCTCGCCCGCGCCGGGATCGTCCAGGCCGGTTTGCCCGGGCAGATCGGCCTCGTGCACGAAGGCTCGGTGCGCGTCGCCTTCGTCGACTTCGCGCCCTACTACAGCACCAACGACATGCTCGATCTCGCCCAGGCCGCGACCCTGATCGCCGACGCGCACCGTGAGGCCCAGGTGGTGGTCGTCTACATGCACGCCGGTGCAGAAGGTCCCAACGCCGCCCACGTGACGCGTCGCGTGGAGACCTTTGCCGGCGAGGACCGGGGCAACCCGTACCAATTCGCCCACGCCGCGATCGACGACGGCGCCGACCTCGTCATCGCCAGTGGTCCCCACGTGCTGCGCGGTCTCGAGTGGTACCGCGGTCACCTCATCGACTACAGCCTGGGGGACTTCGTCAACTACTACGACTTCGCCACCGTCGGGCCGCTCAAGTACTCGGCGGTCCTAAGCGTCACGCTCAGTGCCACGGGTTCATTCGTGGCCAGTCGGTTCACGTCCTTCGTCCTCACGAGCGCCGGACTGCCTCAGTTCGATCCGTCGGGTGCCGCGGCGACCTTCGTCAACCAGCTGTCGACGAGTGACTTCGGGGCTAACGCCGCCATCATCGGACCGACCGGGGCGATCGAGCCGGTCGGTTAGCAGCCGCCCCCGCCGGGTACGCCCGGACCGAGGGCCGGGGCGTCGACGGCGCCGACGTCAGCCGGTCGAGGGTTCGGCCCCAGGTGCACGACGTACCACACGCCGCGCCAGGAGATGAAGGAGAAGATCCCCACGGACCGGACGGTCCCACCCTCGTGGTAGAGCAGACGGACGCCGGGCAGGTGCCAGTACCCGATGCGGTTCTCACAACCACCCGGTGGGATCCAACTCATGTCGGCCAGGTTGACGCGATCGCCGATGAAGGAGCCAGCGTCGAGGGTGGCCGCGTGATACGCGGCGAGGTCGAGCCGATAGAAGGCCCACAGTCGGTCACGGAAGTCGGCGGCCGGGTCGTAGATCGCCTTCAGCTGGACGTAGGCGGAAAGGGGGAAGAAGAGCGCGCCGGCCTGAGCTACGTCATTGGTTCGGATGGCGTGCCAGAGCTCGCGCACCCGTACCGTGAGCGCCTTGCCGGTCCAGGGTCGAGTCGTCTGGGGGAGCAGGCGATGACCGGACGCCCCGGCCGTCGCGGGGGCCAGGGTCAGGCCGATAGCGAGCGTGACGGCCCCGAGTCGGTGCTTCATCCTCATTGGCGCACGTGCTCACCACGACGTCGCCGCCACCGCGGCCACGCGGGTACGAGGAACAGCGCGAGTACTCCGAGGAGGAATCCGGCCGCGGCCGCCTCCTCGTGGGGTGGCAGGAAGGTGTAGGTGACGGTCGAGGTTCCCGAGGGCAGCGCGATCGTCTGGTACACGCCGTCGGTCGTGGTCAGGGGGACGGACCGGCCGTTCACGAACGCGTGCCAGCCCGGCATCATGAGTTCGCTACGCACGAGGGTCCCCGGCGCCTTGCAGGTCGCCGACGCCCGGTCCACTGCGGTGCTCGAAACCGTGCAGTTTGCATTCGGTGAGGAGAAGAAGGGCGTGGTCGTCGGCAGTCGGTAGATGTCGGCGCGGAAGTCCGAGAAGACGAGCTTCACCCCGAGGTGCACCAGGGCACGGCTCGGTGGCGCCACCGCGGGGAAGAGCAGGTACTGGACGTCCGCTGCCTGGTACGCGGCCAGATGGTTGACGAGCGCGTTCTCCTGCTCGACGATGCCGGTCATGCCCCCGGCCACCATGTACTGGCGCGGTGTGGCCATCCCAGGGTTCAGTTGGGTCGAGATGAGCTTCGCGAACGCCTCGGGGAAGGGCAGGTCGATGGCGTTGAGCGCGTTCAGGCTGTACTGCGAGCCCCAGTTCGGGTAGAGCACCGCGAAGTCGAGGAAGCGTGACTCGCCGAGGTGCTGCTGGAGGTAGGTGATCGGCGCCT
>JAJYDR010000034.1 GCA_021777285.1 Actinomycetes bacterium | reverse complement strand
GGTCCAGCAACTCATCGAGCACGTCGCACCGGCGGGGGTATCCAAGTGACTCTGACCATTCCCTCGATCCACTACCTGGCCCTGTTGCCGGTGCTGATCCTCTTCGGCGCGTCACTCGCGCTTCTCATCGCGACGGCGCTCGTGCGCGGCCGACTCGGCGCGCGCGTGGCTTCGGCCGTGACGGTGCTCGCCTCGCTCGCGGCCTTCGTCGTCACCTTCATCCAGTGGTCGTACCTCGACGCCCACGGCGCCTCGACGACCGTCGCCAACGCCATCGTGCTCGACGGGTTCTCGGTCGTCGCGACCGCGGTCATCGCGCTGAGCCTCGCGATGTCGGCCCTCGTCGCCCACGACTGGGCGAAGCGCCAGGGGGTCACGGGCGGGGAGTTCCACATCCTCGCGCTCGCGACCGCGGCCGGCGCGGTGCTGATGACCCAGGCCAATGACCTCGTGGTGATCTTCCTCGGCCTCGAGATTCTCTCGATCGGGCTCTACGTGCTCGTCGCCTTCGACCGGCATCGTCTGCGTTCGGCTGAGGCGGCCCTGAAGTACTTCCTGCTCGGCAGCTTCGCGTCGGCGATCTTCATCTACGGTGCGGCCCTCGTCTACGGCGCGACCGGTTCGACGAACCTGACCTCGATCTCGTACTTCCTCGGCTCGAACCTGCTGCTGCGACCGGGCCTGCTCTACGCCGGTGGCGCCCTGCTGCTCGTGGGCTTCGCTTTCAAAGTCGCGGCCGTACCCTTCCACCTCTGGTCGCCCGATGTCTACGAGGGCGCGCCCACCCCGGTGACGGGCTACATGGCGGCCGTCGTGAAGGTCGGCGCCTTCGCCGCGCTCGTGCGGGTGCTGATCTCGGCGCTCGGCACCCAGCTCGGTACGTGGCGGCCCATCCTCTGGGTGCTCATCGTGCTCACGACGCTCGTGGGCGCCTCGCTCGCGCTCGTCCAGCGCAACGTCAAGCGGATGCTCGCCTACTCGTCGATCAACCACGCCGGGTTCGTCCTGCTCGGCATCTGGGCCGGCACCGCGCGTGGTTCGGCAGCGGCGCTGTTCTACCTCGCGACCTACGCCCCCGTCGTGGTGGCGAGCTTCGCCGTGCTGACCCTCGTCGGCGGTGACGGCGACGACCAGCACTCGATCGACCACTACCGGGGCCTCGCGCGCCGTCAGCCCCTGCTCGGGGCGATGTTCGCGATCCTCCTGCTCAGCCAGCTCGGCGCGCCGCTCACGACCGGCTTCTTCGCCAAGTACGCCGTGCTCGCGGCCTCGGTGGACGCCGGCGGTGGTCCGCTCGCGCTGATCACCCTGCTCGGAGCGGCGATCGCGGCCTTCTTCTACCTGCGCTGGGTGCTCACCCTCTACGCCGATGACCACATGGACGCGGCCCGCATCGCCGTGCCGCGCGCGACCGCGGTCGTGATTGGTCTCGGCGTGGCGATCACCGTCGTGTTCGGTGTCTGGCCCGGCCCGATCGCCTCGCTCGCCCAGCACGCCACCGTCCTGTTCACCCCGTGAGCGTCGTCGCGGTCGCGACGTCCTCATCGGTCCATGACCCCGACGCCCCGACATTGCTCGAGGCGCTGGGGCGCCGTGGGATCGAGGCGCAGCTCGTGGCCTGGGACGCGCCGGGATCCTTTGACCGCTACGACCTGGTGGTCATCCGCTCGACCTGGGACTACGTGGCGCGACGTGAGGACTTCCTTGCCTGGGCGCGCTCGATCGAGCACCTCGCCAACCCCTACTGGGCGGTCGAATACTCCTCGGACAAGCACTACCTGGCCGACCTCGCCGCGCGCGGCCACCGGGTCGTCGAGACGGTCTTCTGTGACGTGGGCGACGAGCCGCGCTTCGGCGAGGGTGACGTCGTCGTCAAGCCGGCCGTCGGTGCGGGCTCGGGCGACGCCGCGCGCTACCGCGCCCACGAGCACGACGCCGCGCGCCGCCACGTCGAGGCGCTGCACCGCGAGGGTCGCGACGCGCTGATCCAGCCCTACGTGTCGAGCGTGGACACTCGCGGCGAGCGGGCCGTCATCGTGATCGACGGACAGGTCACCCACGCGATGACCAAGGCCGCCATGCTCAACGTGGAGGAGTCCGTTCGCACCCCCCAGTTCCGCCGCGAACAGATGAGTCGGGCCGACCTCGAGCCCGAGGTGCGCGACTACGTCGAGGACCTGCTCGGTGACGAGCGTTTCAGTGACCTGCTTTATGCGCGCGTGGACCTCGTCGCGACCGACGCGGGGTGGGCGCTCATGGAGCTCGAGCTCGTCGAGCCGAACCTCTTTCTCACCTACGACGAGACGGCGGCGGACCGCCTCGCCTCGGCGATCGCGCGAATCGCCTAGCGACGCCACACGATGGTGTCCCCAGCCGACCAAGGGTCGCAACGCTCCAAGGAGCGGCGCGTCGACGACACGTTGTTGTACCTGGTGAACAGAATGTTCTTGGTCGCGTTCTGGAGTACGACATAACCCGCGACGCTATGCGCCGCACAGCCAGACCCCCTTCAGCCTCGGCGGGCAGGAGACCTGGCGCATCACGACCATCCGAGGCGAACCGCCCCGAGGTCGCAGCGCAGGAGAGCGATCACCGCCGCCGCGGCGGACGTGCTCGGTGTGCTGTCGTCACGGCGGCCCTCGCGCGAGGTTCTCGGCGTCGCATCAGTCCTCGTCGAGCGCGACCCCGACACCGGGACCCACTACGACGCGGCGGTTGTCGCGTTGGGCACGACCCCGGGTGCGGAGCGCATCGCGACTTGCGGTCTGTACCGAATCGTCACGAGGTCCTCGACGTAGGTGTGATGCTCCTGTGAGCGTCTATTCTCGGACCATGAGTTCGAAGTTGCGTCGCGCCTCGATCGCGAATCGATTGTTGAACTCGGGTGAGGCCACGATCGCGGATCTCGCGGCCATGTTCAGTACCTCAGAGATGACCATCCGCCGTGACCTCAAGTTGCTGGAGGACGAGGGGCTGGCCCGACGGATTCGTGGCGGGGCCATCTCCGCGCGCAGTCGTTCGTACCAGCCCCCGATTCTGCAACGGATGAACCAGGAGCCCGACGCGAAGCGGCTCATTGGTGAGGTTGCCGCGGAGCAACTTACCCCCGGGGAGACGGCCATCATCGACGGCGGAACGACGACGTTGCAGATGGTGCGCTCGATCAATCCGGCCATCGCGCTCACCATTATCACGAGCTCGTTGCTCATCGCGACCGAACTCGACTCGAAGCCCCAGATCACGACCATGGTGACGGGCGGAACGTTGCGCAACGGGGAGATGAGTCTCGTCGGCTCGCGGGCCGAGGACGCCTTCGAGTATTTGAACTGCGACAGCGTGTTCATCGGCGCCGCGGGCCTCTCAGCCGCCCAGGGGATCACTGAGTACAACATGGAAGACACCCAGATCAAGCAGGCGGCAATCCGCTCGAGCCGGCGGGTCGTCGTGCTCGCCGACGCCTCGAAGATGGGTCAAGTCGCCTTCGTCAACGTCGCGCGGTTCGATCAGATCGATCTCATCATCACTGACGCATCCCCCGAGGACCCGACGATTCGCTCAGCCGCCGAGTTGGGCGTCGAGATCATCCACGTGTGAGGCCGCGCACGACTAGCACGTCGAGAACTCGGGGCCCGTGCACACCCTCGACGCGACGTAGTTCGATGTCGCTCGTCGCCGAGGGACCGCTAATCCAGGTGGTCGGTCGAGCGGCGTCGAGCAGTGTCATGACGTCGGGAACGTCCGCGACGATCTGATCCTCCCCGACGACGACAATGTGGTGGTCGGGAATGAGGGTGATGATCCGGCGTCCCTCGTCGGGCCCTGCGTTGAGCACGATAGTGCCGGTCTCGGCGATTGCGCCCCGGCAGGCGGTGATCACGGTCGAGGTCGTCTCCAGGGTGGTGGCGTCGATACCGTCGTCGACGACGACGTCGCCGTTGAACCCTTCGGTCCAGCGCTGCACGCGTTCGCTCGGCACCACGACCGAACGTGACGATCGCTGGTTGAGCAGGGCCACTATCGTCGCGCCGAGCTCATCGGCGTTGATGACCGTCGCGGTGGCGCGATAGTCGTTCACCCGACCGGTGAACGACTCGAGGATGTCACCCACGGGGCGCTCCCGTCGGTACGCGCGCGGGACGGTAACCGGCGCGACGTGCTCGTTCGCGGTGTCGATGGCGGCGAGAATGGCGGAGCGCGCGTCGGTGTGCAATGCGGTCGTGGCGCGCGTCGGGGATGACGTTTGCCGCTGCAACGAGCGCGCTCGCGTCGCCGCGGTCGTCACCGGCCGACCCGACCGGCGCCACCAGGTGGCAAAGGATGGTCCATTCGGTAGGGGCGCGCGGCGGAACCTCGTCCAGCCGTCGAGCCAGCCGGGGGCGCGCACTCGGCCCCGGGTGAGCGTGTTGAGCGCGGTGCCGAGCGCGGTGGCGAGGCGTAGTCGGGCGGGGTTCGAGAAGAGCCAGGCAGCGCCGGACATCACGAGTCGCTCCTGGCTAGCGCCGGACTTGTTCGCGACGACCTCGCCGCGCAGGTGCACGAGCAGCTTGGGGATGTCGATGCGCACGGGGCACACCTCGAAGCAGGCGCCGCAGAGTGTCGACGCGTAGGGCAGCGAGGCCGCAACCTCGTCGCTCGCCACGTGGTCGAGCTGGGGCGTGAGAACGGCGCCGATCGGGCCGGGGTAGACCGAGCCGTAGGCGTGGCCGCCGACGCGCTCGTAGACCGGGCAGACGTTGAGACAGGCCGCGCAACGCACGCAGCGCAACGCCTCACGCCCGACCCGGTCGGCCAGAGCCTTCGAGCGGCCATTGTCGAGCAGGACGACGTGGAACTGTTGGGGGCCGTCGCCGGGCGTAACGCCAGTCCAGGTCGAGTTGTAGGGGTTCATCCGCTCGCCGGTCGCCGAGCGCGGCACGAGCTGGAAGAAGACGTCGAGGTCACTGAAGCTCGGTACCACCTTGTCGATGCCCGCGATGGTGATCAAGGTGTCGGGCAGGGTGAGGCACATACGCCCGTTGCCCTCGGACTCGATGATGGCGACCGAGCCGGTCTCGGCGACGAGGAAGTTGGCGCCTGAGACCCCGACCTCGGCGGCGAGGAATCGTTCACGCAGGTGGGACCGCGCGGCCCGAGCGAGCTCGTCGGGGGCGTTGGAGAGGGTGGCGGGAGCCGGACGGCCCCATTCGCCCATGTGTTCAAGGAAGATGGTGCGGACCTCGTCGCGGCTGCGGTGGATCGCCGGAACCACGATGTGGCTCGGCAAGTCATCACCGAGCTGGATGATCAACTCCGCGAGGTCGGTCTCGTAGGCGCGAACCCCGTCGAGTTCGAGCGCCTGGTTCAACTCGATCTCGGCCGTCGTCATGGACTTGATCTTCACCACGTCGTGCGCGCCACTCGCTTCGACCAGTGTGCGCACGATCGAACGCGCCTCAGCCGCGTCGCGAGCCCAGTGCACATGGCCCCCAGCGCGGGTCACGTTGTTTTCGAACTGGACGAGCAGGTCCGACAGCTGCGCCAAGGTCTGGTTCTTGATGGCCTCACCGGCGAGTCGCAGGTCCTCCCACGTCTCGAGTTCGGCGACACGCAGATTGCGCTTGGCGCGGATGGTCGTGGTCGCGTTGGCGAGGTTCTTACGCAACTGAGGGTTAGCGAGCGCGACGCGGGCGCCTTCGGTGAAGTTCGGCGAGCCAGTGAAACTGCGGGTCATCGCGGCTCACCACTCGAGGCGAGAATCTCGGCCAGGTGGATCGTCTGGAACGGTGGCGGGTTCTCGCCGTGGGCGGCGACACCACCGATGTGGGTCAGGCACGAGTTGTCTGTCGCACAGAGGTACTCTGCGCCTGAACTCGCCACGTCGGCGACCTTGTCGACGCCCATCGAGGCCGAGACGTCGGGGTTCTTCAGGGAGAAGAGCCCCCCGAAGCCGCAGCAACTATCGGGGCGCTCGAGCTCGACGAGTTCAATACCTGAGACCGCGCGAAGCAGTCGCAGCGGCCGGTCGCCAACCCGTTGGGCGCGCAGCGAGTGACACGTCGGATGGTAGGCGACCCGGTGCGCGAATTGGGCGCCGACGTCCTCGACGCCGAGCACGTCGACCAGGAGTTCGGTGAACTCGTACACGCGCGGTGCGAACTCACGGGCCCGCGCGGCGAGGTCGTGGTCGCCCTCGTCGTCGGCGACGTCGGCCCAGAGGTCGCGCATCGTCACCGTGCAGGAGCCCGAGGGCACGACGATTGCTTCAGCGCGCGAGAAGCTCGAGAGTACCGACTCGGCGAGCGCGAGTCCCTCGCGGCGGTAGCCCGCGTTGAGGTGCATCTGGCCACAGCACGTCTGGGGTTCGGGGAAGACGACCTCGTGGCCGAGACGTTCGAGCACCGTGACGACCGCGCGACCGGTGCGCGGGTAGATCGCGTTGTTCATGCAGGTAACGAAGAGGGCGATCCGCACGGTACTCCTCAGGTCGGTTGTGCCACTCGATTGTAGAGTCCGCGTACCCGACTGTCAGGTGGAATGACCACAAAATGTGATAATGATGTCACGTCCTGTGAGATTTGTGTTAAAAACGGGGCCACGCCGGTCGCCGCCAGGTGATGGGTGCGGTGAATTAGCGTGGCGACGAACCGAAGGGGGACGGTGACGTGATGGCAACCAACGAAGGTGGTGTCGACGGCGTGCCGGTCGACCCCGTCCTCGAACTGCGAGACGTTTCCAAGTCGTTCGGACCGGTCGTGGCGCTCGCGCATGGCTCGATCCAACTGTTCGCGGGCGAGGCGCACGCGCTACTCGGCGAGAACGGCGCCGGCAAGTCGACGATGGTCAAGATCATGTCGGGCGTCTACTCGCCCGACAGCGGCGAGATCCGAGTGGACGGCGACCCGAACCGTTTCGAAGGACCCCACGAGAGCCAAGACGCCGGTATCGCCGTGATCTACCAGGAGCCAACGCTGTTCGATGACCTCACCGTCGCCGAGAACATCTTCCTCGGCCGCCAACCGCTGCGCACACTGCGACGCATCGACAAGCGGGAGATGAAGCGCCGCTCGATCGAGATCTTCGAGCGTCTCGGTGTCCAGATCGACCCGACTCGGTTGGCGCGAGGGCTCTCCGTCGCCGACCAGCAGATGGTGGAGATCGCGAAGTCGCTCTCACGCGACGCCCGGATTCTGATCATGGATGAACCAACGGCGGCGCTCAGCCCGGCTGAGGTCGACCGACTGTTCGACGTCGTCGCGACACTGCGCCAGCACGGCGCGGCGATCCTGTTCATCTCGCATCGCCTTGAAGAGGTCTTCGCCATGTGCCAACGGGTGACGATTATGCGCGACGGGGAGTTCGTGCGCACCGACCCGATCGAGTCCCTGACGATCGACGAAGTCGTGCGCTCGATGGTCGGTCGCGAGTTGGGATCGCTCTTCCCAAAGTCCGTCATCGAAGCGGGAGCTGAGGTGCTGCGTGTCGAGCGTCTGACGCGCGAGGGCGTGTTCACGGACATCTCCTTCGAAGTACGCGCGGGTGAGATCGTCGCGCTGGCTGGATTGGTGGGATCGGGGCGTACGGAGGTGGCCCGGGCCATCTTCGGGATCGATCACTACGACGCCGGCCACGTCTACATGCACGGCAGCCTCGTGCGGGCGAACTCGCCGGTGCGGGTGATGCGCGCGGGGATCGGGTACGTACCCGAGGACCGACGCCAGCAGGGGCTCGTCATGGAGTACGGCATCGACCACAACATCGCGCTCGCCACGATGCGCGGCCTTCGAGACGGACCGTTGCTGCTGCGCGGTCGCGAGCGGACCCTCGCGCGGGAGTGGGCGCTCAAGTTGCAGTTGAAGTACGGGGCCCTCTCGGACGCGGTGAACACGCTGTCGGGTGGCAACCAGCAGAAGGTCGTGCTCGCCAAGTGGTTGGCGAGCCAGCCGTCGTTGATCATCGTGGACGAGCCGACGCGCGGGATCGACGTGGGGACCAAGTCCGAGGTCCATCGGATCATCGATGGTCTGGCCGCCAACGGGGTCGCCGTGCTGATGATCTCCTCGGAGCTTCCCGAGGTGCTGGGGATGGCCGACCGGGTACTCGTGATGCGAGAGGGTCGGTTGGCCCAGACCATCGATCGCAGCGCGGCGACCGAGACGTCCATCATGATGGCCGCGACCGGGCAGGGGCAGTCGTGACCACGAGCACTCCTCTTGCAATCACGAGCCGTCGCCACCGGGTGGCCCAGACCATCGCGCGTACGCGCGAACTGGCCATCGTCGTCATCATCCTCGTCGTCTTTTTCGCCACGTCGATGAAGACGTCGGGCTTCGCGAACCTCACGTCAATCCAACAGATCTTGACCAACGCGTCGCTGCTGCTGCTGCTCGCGGTCGGCGAGACGGCCGTCATCGTCACGCGAAACGTCGACCTGTCAGTCGGATCGACCCTGGGCATGTCGGCGTTCTTGGTGGGGGACCTTTACACCCACGTCCCGAACGCCTCGATCTGGCTCGCTTTCGGCGTCGGCGTCGGCGTCGGCGTGGTCGCAGGGCTGCTCATCGGCATCATCGTCGCATTCGCCAAGGTGCCCAGCCTCGTCGTGTCGCTCGCCGCCCTCTACATCATCCGCGGCGTGCTCAACACCATCGGACTGGGAATCCAGATCGAACCGTCGGCGATCCCGATGTCGCTCCAGAAGATTGGCTTCGAGACGGTGGCGGGCGTGCCGTGGATCTTCGTCATCGCAATGGGCATCGCCATCATCGCCGCCTACGCGATGCGAACGTTCCGTTCGAGTCGCGAGCTCTACGCGATCGGGTCGAACCCGGACGCCGCGCGCCTCGCCGGCGTGCCCGTCGCGCGACGGGTTCTCAGCGCGTTCGTCCTCAGTGGTGCTCTCGCCGGGCTGGGTGGCGTGTTGTTCCTGTCGGAGTTCGCCACCGTCAACGCGACCGCCGGAACGGGCTACGAGTTGCTGGTGGTCGCCTCGTGCGTGATCGGTGGCGTGGCGATCTTCGGGGGAAGCGGCACGGCAATCGGCGCCGCCTTCGGCGCGATCCTGCTCCAGGTGATCAACCAGTCGCTCGTGGTGGTCAACGTGTCACCGTTCTGGGATCAAGCTCTCGCGGGGGCCCTCATCCTCATCACTATCGCCTTCGACCGCATCGTGAGCAACCGCGCGGCGCTGGCCCTTCGACTCAAGGGAGTGAGCAATGGCTGAGGTCGCCACCGAACTGGTCTCGGACCCGGGCCACGCCGCCACGACGTCGTCGCGACGGTCGTGGCGTTCGCTCGCGCGTTGGGAACTAGCCCTCGTCGTGCTTCTGGGGTACTCGCTGTACTACGGCGCCACCACGACCACCAACTTCTTCTCGCGAGACACGGTGTTCTTCGCCGGAATCAACTTCGGACTCATCGCGATCATGGCCCTGCCCGAGACGTTCATCATCATGACCGGTGAGATCGACCTCTCGGTGGCGGCGATGCTCGGCCTCGCGAGCTCGGCCTACGGCTACCTCTACATGCACCACGTTCCGGTGGTCGTAGCGGTGCTGATCGTGCTCGTGGTAGGCGCCGCGGGCGGTGCCCTCAACGGGTACCTGGTCAGCGCGGTGAGCCTGCCGTCGATCGCGGTGACCATCGGGACCCTGACGATGTTCCGAGGGATCGCCGAGGTGATCTTGGGAACCAACGAGGTCTCAAACTTCAACGGTCCCTGGACCGGTATCGGAACGAACTCCATCCCCGGGACGCCGTTCTCCTACACCTTCGGGATCTTCATCGTGCTCGCCATTGTCGCGACGGTCGTCTTGCACTTCACGACGACCGGCCGCTCGATCGTCTCGATTGGACTGCAGCAAGAAGCGGCGTTCTTCTCGGGCGTCCGGGTCAAGCGGATCAAGTTCCTGCTCTATACGGTCTCGGGGCTCATCTGTTCATTCACGGGCCTGCTCTACACGTACCAGACGAACACGGCGCGCTACGACGCGGCCCTGGGCATGGAACTCAACGTCGTGGCGATCGTGCTGTTTGGCGGAATCTCAATCTTCGGGGGCAAGGGCACGATGCCCGGTGTCATCCTCTCGGTGATCGCCGTGGGGACCTTCGATCAGGTGCTGACGATCAAGAACGTCTCGTCCCAGTCCCAGAGCGTGGTCTTTGGTGTCTTGTTGCTCGCGAGCGTGCTGCTGCCGAACTCGGCCCGGGGATACCGCGCGTTGCGCGCGCGGGCCGCCCGGCGTCGCTCGGTGATGACCGGATCTAACAGCAGACCCTCGTGATCAGGGCCTTCTTACGCGCCATTTTGTCACATTCTGATGCACAACTTGTGACATTCTGTGATAATTTCTGTGAAGCATCGACCGTCGGGAGATCGTTTCGACGCTGCGCAGTTCCAACAACCACAAAAGATGTAAGGGGGAACATGAAGTTCGGTTCAAGTAAGCGGGGGACATCGCAGCGACTCATCGTCGCGGCCTCGATCCTCAGTCTCGTCGGTGGGCTGGCCAGCGTGCCGGCAGGTGCGTCGGGAAAGATCGCGGCCAAGGGCGTCGTGTACATCATTCCCAAGGACACAACGAATCCGTACGAGGTGATTGCGGACAATGGGGTGAAGGCCGCACTGGCGACCCAGGGTTGGACAGGCGTGGTCAACTCAGGGACCGTCGACACCGCCGCAGCCCAGGAGCCGGCGATCCAGGCGGCGATCGCCGCCAAGGCCAAGGCGATCGTGATTGCAGCGAACGACCCGTCCGCACTGTGCCCGACGCTGGCCAAGGCGTACGCCGCGGGCATCAAGATCGTCGGGTTCGACTCGGACAACTACTGCGCGCACAACCTCTTCATCAATCAGGCCAATACGGCGACCATCGGTGCGTCCGAAGTCTCATTGCTCGCCCGTGAGATCCACCAGAAGGGCCAGATTGCGATTCTGTCAGCCGCGGCCACCGCGACGAACCAGAACGCGTGGATCCAATACATGAAGGTGGAGCTGAAGAAGTTCCCGAAGATGAAGCTCGTCTCGACGGTGTACGGCAACGACGACCCGACGACCGCACTGACGGTACTGCAGGGATTGCTCGCCAAGTACCCGAAGCTCGCCGGTATCATCTCGCCGACCACGGTGGGAATTTCGACGGCCGCCCAGTACCTGTCGACCCACTCCCAGTACAAGCACATCATTCTGACGGGACTCGGACTGCCGTCCCAGATGAAGCCCTACACCGGTGACGCGAACGTGAAGGCCTTCGAACTCTGGAACCCCTACGACCTCGGCTACCTCGCGGGCTTCGCGGCCATGGACCTCGCGTCGGGCGTCGTGGTGAACAAGGTCGGCCAGTCGTTCCGGATTCCGGTCAAGGCCAAGCAGCTCACCGAGGCGAAGTCGTGGAAGATCACCGGGCCGACCAAGGGCTCGACGGACCCGTCGAACATGGTCACGCTTGGTGCGCCGTACGTCTTCACCAAGGCGAACGTCGGCAAGTTCAACTTCTAGGAATCGGTCCCTCCCTGACCGCGTGCTGCGGGGTGGCTCGTATCAGCGCCCCGCAGCACGACTAATTCGATGAACTGGAGTGACGGTGGAACGAGTCTGTTTCGAATTGCACATTCGGCCCGAACAACTCGATGAGTACGTGTCGCGACACGAAAACGTCTGGCCCGAGATGCGCGACGCGCTCAGCGATGCCGGCTGGCGCAACTACTCGTTGTTCGTTAAGCCCGATGGGACCCTGATCGGTTACCTGGAGACCGATGACTTCGCCGCCGCACAGGCGGCGATGGCCGGGACCGACGTCAACGCCAGGTGGCAGGCTTCGATGTCCGCATTCTTCACCGACATCGACGCTGCACCAGATGAGAGCATTCGACCGCTACGTGAGATATTTCACCTCGACTGAGGAGTGCAAGGAAAGCTATGAGTGAACAACTAGACGTCAAGAGCGAAATCCGCCAGCTCAGGATCGAGACGCCGTCGTGGGCTTACGGGAACTCGGGAACCCGGTTCAAGGTCTTCACACAACCAGGCGTGGCGCGCAACCCGTGGGAGAAACTCGAGGACGCGGCCCAGGTGCATCGTTTCACGGGCGTAGCGCCCTCGGTCGCACTGCACATCCCGTGGGACCGCGTTGACGACTACGCGGACCTGCAGTTGACCGCCAAGCAGTTAGGACTTTCCATCGGCGCGATTAACCCCAACGTTTTCCAGGAGGAGGAGTACCGGCTGGGCAGCGTGTGCAACCCCGATCCGGCGGTGCGTCGCAAAGCCACCGAACATCTGCTCGAGTGCGTAGACGTCGCGGTCCAGACGGATTCGACGATTCTCTCGCTCTGGTTCGCCGACGGCACGAACTATCCCGGACAGGACGACAGCCGCGCTCGACAGGACCGACTCGCTGACGCCCTGCGCCAGGTGTACGACGCGATGCCAGCGACCATGCGGATGCTGGTGGAGTACAAGCTGTTCGAGCCGTCCTTTTACACCATGGACATCCCCGACTGGGGAACGTCGCTGGTGCACTGCCTGGCCCTCGGTGACCGGGCCCACGTGCTCGTCGACACGGGTCATCACGCACCGGGCACCAACATCGAGTTCATCGTGGCGGGGCTGCTACGGATCAGTCGACTGGGCGGCTTCCACTTCAACAGCCGGTTCTACGCCGACGACGACCTCATGGTCGGCGCGGCGGACCCCTTCCAACTGTTTCGAATCATGAACGAGATCGTCGCCTTCGGCGCCCACCGCGAGACGTCGTCGGTCGCTTTCATGCTCGATCAGTGCCACAACATCGAGGCGAAGATCCCCGGGCAGATCCGTTCGGTTATGAACGTGCAAGAGGCTGCGGCCAAGGCGTTGCTCGTGGACCGCGAAGCGCTGGCTCGCGCCCAGGCCGACGGTGACGTACTCGCCGCGCACGGCGTGCTGATGGACGCGTACAACACCGACGTCCGCCCGCTCCTCGCAGAAGTCCGCCAGGACATGGGGCTCGACCCCGACCCGATTGGAGCGTATTTGCGATCGGGATACCAGCAACGTATCGAGTCAGAGCGCCTCTCGGGCGCCGGCGCCGGATGGGGTGCGTGATGCAGGCCGCGAAAACCCGCACCGTCGTGTCGGATCTGATCGAGCGCTCGCACCGGCTTGGGGCTGATCCTCGAAATACCAACTACGCGGGCGGCAACACGTCAGCGAAGTCCACGATCGTCGACCCGGCCAGCGGTGATGATGTCGAGGTGATGTGGGTCAAGGGCTCCGGCGGCGACCTCGGCACGCTCAGCGAATCGGGCCTCGCGGTACTGCGGCTCGACCGGTTGCGTCGACTGGCGGCGGTCTACCCCGGCGTCGAACGCGAGGATGAGATGGTCGCCGCATTCGACTTCTGTCTCCACGGCCGCGGTGGCGCGGCACCCTCGATCGACACCGCGATGCACGGACTCGTCGAGTGTGCGAACGTCGACCACCTGCACCCCGACGCGGGAATCGCGCTCGCGACGTCGCTCGACGGCGAGCGTCTGACGCGCGAATGTTTCGGCGACGCCGTCGTGTGGGTTCCGTGGCGGCGACCGGGCTTCCAACTCGGGCTCGACATTGCAGCCATTCAGGCCGCCAACCCACGGGCCATCGGTTGCGTGCTCGGCGGGCACGGGATCACCGCGTGGGGTGACACGAGTCACGAGTGCGAGGAGCGTTCACTGCACATCATCCGCACCGCTGAGGCGTTCCTCGCCGAGCGAGGACGGCCCGACGCCTTCGGCGACGTCGTCCCGGCGTGGGCGCCACTGCCAGCCGAGCAGCGCTACCGTCGCGCGGCCGAGCTCTTCCCGCTCCTTCGCGGCCTCGCCAGCACCGACGTACGCCAAGTCGGTCACTACACTGACGATGACGTCGTGTTGGACTTCGTCTCGCGCGAGCGGCTCGTTGAGCTGGCGATGCGCGGAACGTCGTGTCCCGATCACTTCTTGCGTACGAAGGTGCGCCCATTGATCGTCGACCTACCCGGCGACGCCCCCCTCGAGGAGCTCGAACTACGGATTCGACAGCTTCACGACGAATACCGTGACGAGTACCGCGCCTACTACGAGCGTTACGCAACGCCGGAGTCACCCGCAATCCGGGGTGCCGATCCGGCAATCGTGCTCGTCCCCGGCGTCGGGATGTTCAGTTTCGGTCGCGACAAGCAGACCGCTCGCGTCGCTGGCGAGTTCTACGTCAACGCCATCAACGTCATGCGCGGCGCGGAATCGGTATCGGTCTACCAGCCCATCTCGGAAGAGGAGAAGTTCCGCATCGAGTACTGGGAGCTCGAGGAGCAGAAGCTGCGCCGCATGGCTCCTCCTAAGGCGCTCGCGACGCGCATCGCCTTCGTGACTGGTGCCGGATCGGGGATTGGCGCGGCGACCGCGCGCCGTTTCGTCGCCGAGGGGGCGTGCGTCGTGATCGCCGATCTCAATCATGAGAGCGCGGGGGCGCTGGCCGACGAGCTCGGCGGACCCGACAAGGCGGTCGCGGTCAGTGTCGACGTCTCCTCGCCCGAGGACGTCGCGCGGGCGGTCCGCGAGGCGGTGCTCGCCTTCGGCGGCATCGACCTGGTGGTCAACAACGCGGGCATCTCGATCTCCAAGAGTCTCTTCGACACCTCGATCGAGGACTGGGATCGCCAGCACGAGGTGATGTCGCGGGGTTCGTTCCTCGTCAGCCAGGCGGGCGCGTCGGTGATGAAGGCCCAGGCAATGGGCGGCGACATCATCTACGTCGTCAGCAAAAACGCGGTCTTCGCAGGGCCGAACAACGTCGCGTACGGCTCGACCAAAGCCGACCAGGCTCACCAGGTCCGCCTGCTCGCGGCCGAACTTGGCACCTACGGTATTCGAGTCAACGGGGTGAACCCCGACGGCGTCGTGCGAGGGTCGGGTATCTTCGCCGGTGGGTGGGGTGCGCAGCGTGCCTCGGTCTATGGCGTCGAGGAGGACCAGTTGGGGAAGTTCTACGCGCAACGCACGCTGCTCAAGCGTGAGGTGCTGCCAGAGCACGTGGCGAACGCAATCTTCGTGCTCGCGGGTCCAGAGCTCAGCCATACGACCGGGTTGCACATCACAGTCGACGCTGGCGTGGCGGCGGCGTTCCTGCGGTGAGCGCGGTGGCGGCGCCGGTGCAGCACCGAGGTCGTCGAGCGACGATCGGTCTCGTCGCCGGCGGGTTGGGAACGTATTGGCCGCAATTCCCGGGACTACTTGACGTGCTGCAAGACTCGGCACGCGAAGTGGCGAGTCGACTGAGCGGATTCGACGTCGCGGTCGTGGACGTCGGGTTCATCTCGGACGCCGTCGAGGCGGCCGAGGCGGCCGAACGCCTCCGGGTGGCGGACTGCGACCTTATTGTGTTGTTCCTCACGACCTACATGACGGCCTCTATGGTCGTGCCAATCGCGCAGCGGACCAAGGCTGACGTGCTCCTTTTGAACCTCCAGCCCACCGAGGCGATGGACCACGCGACCTTCGATACTGGCCAGTGGCTCGCCTATTGCGGTGCGTGCCCGCTACCCGAAGTCGCCAACGCCTTCGAGCGCGTGGGCGTTGCGTTCCGATCGGTCTCGGGTTACCTCGGCGACGATCGGGCGTGGGACCGCATCGAGCGTTGGGTCTCGGCGGCCGGTGTCGCGCGGGCCCTACGCCACGGGCGCCACGGTTTGATGGGTCACCTTTACCCAGGCATGCTTGACGTCTCGACGGACTTGACCATGGTGAGCGCGCAGTTCGGCGGCCATGTTGAGGTCCTCGAGTTCGACGATCTTCGCGTGCGCGTCGAAGCCGTGTCGGACGTCGATGTGGGCAATGTGCGCGCGACGGTGAAGGACATGTTCGAGCTCGATCGATCGGTGGAGTCCGACGAGCTTGATTGGGCGGTTCGCGTCGCGGTGGGACTCGATCGACTCGTTGAAGACTTCGAATTGGACTCCCTCGCCTACTACCATCGGGGCCTCGACGACGAGATCCACGAGCGGATCGCCGCGGGGATGATCCTCGGAGCCTCGATGCTGACGGCTCGACACATTCCGGTCTGTGGGGAGTACGAGTTGCGCACGTCGCTCGCCATGTTGATCATGGACCGCCTCGGCGCGGGTGGCTCGTTCACTGAGCTGCAGGCACTCAACTTCCGCGACGGGGTGGTCGAGATGGGCCACGATGGCCCAGCCCACCTCGCGATCAGCGAACGTCGGCCGCTGCTTCGCGGGCTGGGCGTGTTCCACGGCAAACGCGGACACGGGGTGTCCGTCGAGTTCGACGTGGCCCACGGTGACGTCACCGTCTTCGGCGTGACCCAGATGCGAGACGGACGGTTCCGGTTCGTCGCGTCCGAAGGCCGGGTGGTAGCGGGGCCCCTGCTCGCAATCGGTAACACGACCTCACGTGTCGACTTCGGGCGAGACCCCGGTGAGTGGTGTGACGATTGGGCGGCGACCGCGGTCGCGCACCACTGGGCGCTCGGGGTGGGGAATCGGATAGACGAGTTGCGAGCGGTGTCAGACCTGCTCGGCGTCGAGTTCGTCGTTGTCTGATCGTGCGAGCCCGTCTCGTTGCGGTAGACCTGGGTGCCTCGAGTGGCCGCGTCTTCAGCGCTGATATCGCGCCCGATTCGTGGTCGTTTCGTGAGACGTCGCGCTTCACCAACGGTGTCGTCCCGGTGGGTGACACGCTCTATTGGGATGTGCTCCATCTCATCGCGGGTGTGCTCGACGGACTGGCCGTCGCGGGCGCGGACGCCGAGGTAACGGCCGTCGGTGTCGACGCCTGGGCTGTCGACTATGGACTGCTCGATGAGGATGGGTCGCTGATGGCGAACCCCGTCTCATACCGCGACGGGCGCACGGGCAGGATTCTGCACGACGTCGACACGGTGTCCCCGCCTCGCGAGCGGTTCGCGAGGACCGGCATCGCGACCCACACGTTCAACACGATCTACCAGGTCGCGGCCGAGCGCGGTTCGGGGCGGATCCAACGGGCTGCCGCGCTGCTGCTCATCCCCGACCTGATCAACTACTTCCTTTGCGGTGCGATCGCGAGCGAGTTGACCAACGCGTCCACGACCCAGCTGCTCGGAATCGATGGGCGTTGGGACGAGGATCTCGTGGCGCTTGTCGGGGCCGATACCGGCCTGCTCGGTCCGCTGGTCGCACCCGGGCACCGTCTCGCACCCGTGCGGGCCTCGGTGGCGTCCTGGACGGGACTGTCGAGCTCACCGATGGTCATAAACGTCGCGTCCCACGACACAGCCTCGGCCGTTGTCGCGGTGCCCGCCTCCACCGATGGTTTCGCCTTTATCTCGAGCGGCACCTGGTCGTTGGTGGGCGTCGAACTCGAGCGGCCGGTCTTGAGCGAGGAGGCATTCGCCGCGACGTTCACCAACGAACGCGGTATCGACGGGACCTTCAGGTTCCTGCACAACGTCATGGGCTTGTGGGTGCTCCAGGAGTGTCTGCGCGCGTGGCGACGGGCCGGGCACGACTACGACATCTCCGAGCTCGTCGCCGCGAGCGCCGTCGAGACGCCGCTGCGGTCGGTCATCGACATGGACGACCAACGACTGCTCGCCCCAAGCGACATGCCGGCCACTATCGAGGTCCTCTGCCGCGAGACCCAACAGCCCGCGCCGTCGACGCCCGCCCAGTTCGTCCGGTGCTGTCTGGACAGTTTGGCCATCGCGTATCGCGAGTCGGTCGAGCGAGCCTCGGCGCTGGCCGCCGTTAACGTCGAGCGGATCCACATCGTCGGGGGAGGCTCGCAGAATCGCTTACTCTGCCAGCTCACGGCGAATGCGTGTGGCGTACCTGTCGTCGCAGGCCCGGTGGAGGCCGCAGCCATCGGCAACGTATTGGTCCAGGCGCGCGAGATGGCCGTGCTGCAGGGCGATCGTTGGTCGCTTCGCCACTTCGTGCGAGCGCATGAGTCGCTCGTGACCTACACGCCCGATCCCGCGATGGCGGCTCGCTACGACGCCTGGCGCCGTTAGGGCCGCCTGGCGCGTTCGGCAGCTTCGAGGACCTCCTCGGGCACGACGGTGCCCGGACGGTTCGCGGGGTCGTGGGTGAGGAACCGGCCGAGCACCGGTATCTCGGTGAGCGACTCGGCGCGAAAGGTGGCCGCGACCACCGGCACGAAGCTCTCGGCGGCGGGGTAGACGAGGTAGCGCGGGAGCCAGGCCGGGTAGTACTTCGCGTTGAACTGCCAGAGCGACTCGATCGGCAGCACCCCCGAGAGGCGTTTCAGCGCCCAGCGCTCGACGCGGGTGAAGGTCCCCTCGCCGCGCTCGCCGTCGAGCACCGAGCGGAAGGCCGCGAAGTTGAGGCTGAGCCCACGGGCCTCACGGCCGCGCAGGTGCTCGATCGTCGAGCACAGGGCGTAGTCGATGAGCCCGTTGGGGTGCTCGCCGGGGTCTCGGCGCATGAGGTCGAGCGAGTAGCCGTTAATCGCCGGGGAGGGCACGAACTG
>JAJYDR010000033.1 GCA_021777285.1 Actinomycetes bacterium | reverse complement strand
TGAGAACTCTTGGCCACGCGTCCGCCGAAATACAGTCCGGTGGTCCCGTTGTCGCCACCTCGGGTGTAAATCTTCACGAATTCAGCGTAGTGAACGAATGGGCCACCGGTAGCCTGGCGACTGCATGGACTCGATCATCCCCTACGCCAAGCCCGCCGCCGATAACCCCTACTTGAACGCCCTGGCCGAACGGGTACTGATCTACGACGGGGCGACCGGGACCAACCTCCAATTGCAGAACCTGTCCGCAGACGACTTCGGCGGCGAGGCCTTCGAGGGCTGTAACGAGATCCTGACGATCACCAAGCCCCAAGCCATCGAACGGCTCCACCGCTCATTCCTCGACGTCGGCGTGGACGTGATCGAGACCGACTCCTTCGGCTCCTTCTCAACCGTTCTTGGCGAGTACGGCATCGCCGATCGTGCCCACGAGCTCGCCATCGCCTCGGCCACAATCGCGCGTCGCACGGCCGACAGCTACGCCAGCCCTGGCTCGCCGCGGTTCGTGGCCGGCTCGATCGGTCCGGGCACCAAGTTCCCGACCCTCGGTCAGATCAGGTACGACGACCTGGTCGCCAGTTACGAGGAGCTCGCCTACGGCCTGCTCGAAGGCGGCGTCGACCTGCTACTCGTCGAGACAATGTTCGACCTGCTCGCCGGCAAGGCCGCGATCGCCGCGTGCCACCGCGCCATGGCCCGACACGGCCGGATCGTCCCGATCCAGGCCCAGGTGACCATCGAACTCACCGGTCGCATGCTCCCGGGCACCGAGATCGGTGCCGCGATCACGGCCCTCACGCCGCTCGGCATTGACGTCATCGGCATCAACTGCGCAACCGGACCGGTTGAGATGTACGAGCCGCTTCGCCAACTCGCCGAGTCGGCGCCGTTGCCCGTCTCGTGTCTGCCCAATGCCGGCCTGCCGAGCGTGGTCGACGGTGCGATGCACTACGACCTCACACCCGAGGCGCTCGCCGAGCACCACGCACGCTTCGTCACCGAGTACGGGATCAACGTCGTGGGCGGTTGCTGCGGCACGACACCTGAGCACCTCGCCCACGTTGTCAAGGCCATCCGTCCGCTGGAGCGTCGCCGACGCGAACCGGTGCTGGAACCGGGAGTCGCGTCGATCTACTCCTCCACCCCCTACCAACAGGATCGATCGGTGCTGCTCGTCGGTGAACGAACCAACGCCAACGGATCCAAGAAGTTCCGCGAGGCCATGCTCGCCGGTGACTGGGAGACCTGTGTGACCATCGGTCGCGACCAGATCCGCGAGGGCGCGCACATTCTTGACGTCTGTGTGGACTACACCGGCGCCGATGGCGTGCGTGACATGGCCGAGGTGATGAGCCGCCTCGCCACTCAGTCGTCAGTCCCCATCATGGTCGACACAACCGAGACCCCGGTCGCACGCGAGGCGCTCACGTGGCTCGGCGGCAAGGCGATCCTCAACTCGGTCAATCTCGAAGAGGGCGATGGTCCCGGCACCCGACTCGACGGGTTCCTCAGCCTCGCCGCAGAGTTCGGCGCGGCCGTCGTCGCAACCTGCATCGACCAAGATGGCCAGGCCCGCACCGCCGACTGGAAGGTGCGCGCCGCTCGGGCGATCACCGACCTCGCGGTGTCGCGCTACGGACTCGACGCGCGTGACATCTTCATCGATCCACTCGCACTGCCCCTGTCGACTGGCATGGCCGAATCCCGCCGTGACGGCATCGAGACCATCGAGGCGATCCGACGTATCAAGGCCGAGCTCCCGGGCGTACGCACGATTCTCGGTCTGTCGAACGTCTCGTTCGGGCTCAACCCCGCCGCGCGCCAGGTGCTCAATAGCGTGTTCCTCCACGAGTGTGCCCAGGTCGGTCTCGACGCCGCAATCGTGCACGCATCCAAGATCCTGCCGCTGGCGCGCATCGACGACGACGCTCGCCAGATCTGCCTGGATCTCATCTACGACCGACGTCGCGAGGACTACGACCCGCTGACCGCGCTGCTTGAGATCTTCGACGGCTCCAAGTCGACGGGCTCGACGCAGAGCCCCCTAGATGACATGGCGCTCAACGATCGTCTGCGCCGACGCATCGTCGACGGCGCGAGAGCGGGCCTGGAGGCCGACCTCGACGAGGCGCTCGGCGAGGGTCAGTCGCCCCTCGCCATCGTCAACGACATCCTGCTCGACGGGATGCGCGAGGTGGGCGAACTCTTCGCGACCGGTGAGATGCAGCTCCCCTTCGTCCTGCAGAGCGCTGAGACGATGAAGGCCGCCGTCTCGCACCTCGAGCCCCACATGGAAAAGAGCGACCAGGGCGGCCGCGGGCGAGTCGTGCTCGCCACCGTCAAGGGAGACGTCCACGACATCGGTAAGAACCTCGTCGACATCATCCTCACGAACAACGGCTACGAGGTCATCAACCTCGGCATCAAGGTCGGCATCAATGAGATGCTCCAGGCGGTCGACGAACATCACGCCGACGCACTCGGGATGAGCGGGCTCTTAGTCAAGTCGACGCTCATCATGCGCGAGAACCTCGAACTGATGAACGAACGCGGGATGGCGAACGTGCCGGTGCTGCTCGGCGGCGCGGCATTGACGCGCACCTACGTGGAACGGGACCTGCGCGGCGTCTACCAGGGCCGGGTCTTCTACGGCAAGGACGCCTTCGAAGGGCTCCGCGTACTGGACCGACTCGGCGAGATGCGCAAGAACAACGAGGAGGACGACGCCTTCGGTCGAGAGCTCTCGACGCGCAAGGTCCACCGCCGCATCCCGACCGACGGCCCAACGACGCGCACGGACCTGCCCGCTCGCAGCCCGTCAGTTCCCCTCGACAACCCGTTGTTCACGCCACCGTTCCTCGGCAGCCGCGTGGCCAAGGGGATGTCGATCGACGAGATCGGCGAGTACCTCAATCTCACGGCCCTCTTCCGCAACCAGTGGGGCTTCCGTCCTGAGAACGGCGAGGGAGACCCGGCGTTCAAGGAACGCGTCCGCGCGACGTTGCGCGAGCAGTTGGCGATCGTCAAGCGCGACGACCTGCTCGTGCCCCAGGTCGTCTGGGGCCACTTCCCCGCCGCGGCCGACGGCAACGACTTGGTCATCTACACCGATGACACCCGAATGACTGAGGCGACACGCTTCAACTTCCCGCGCCAGGACCACGATCCCTACCTCTGCATCGCCGACTTCTTCCGGCCCGTGGACAGCTCCGAACGGGACTACGCGAGCTTCATGCTGGTCACCATGGGGCCGAGGGTCTCCGAGCGCACCCAGTCCTTGTTCAGCGAGAATCGCTACACCGAGTACCTGCTGTTGCACGGGCTCGGCGTCGAGATGGCCGAGGCGCTCGCCGAACTCTGGCACCGACGTATCCGCGAGGAGTTGGGCTTCGCCGACGAGGATGGTCCGAGCCTGGCCGGCCTTTTCCGCCAGCAGTACCGCGGCGGGCGCTACTCGTGGGGCTATCCCGCATGCCCGGACCTCACCGAGAACGCGAAGGTGGCCCAGCTGCTCGGAGCCGAGCGCATCGGCGTCGAGGTCTCCGAGGGCTACCAACTCCACCCCGAGCAGACCACCGACGCCATCATCTGCCACCACCCATCGGCCAAGTACTTCATCGCGTGAGGGGCTGACGACCAGTCGCCAGGTGCTCAACCTAAACTTCCTCCGTGGCGTCCGTTCCCTCCCGACGAGACGTCCTTCGGGGCGTCGGAGCGCTCGCTGGCGCGCTCGCGATCGCATCGACAGTCGACCTCACGGCGAGCGGGGCGGCGATACTTCCCCCTGATTTGACTGCGCAGTGGGTCCGACGGGAGAACGTGCGACCCGGTGACGGCACGTGGCTGCGGGGCGTCGCGGCCACCGCGGGCGACCTCGAGGGCTACGCCAGTGCGACCAGCATCAATCGCGGTCAGTCGATCACCTTCTTCGTGAGCACCACGTCGCCCACCTACTCGATCAAGGTCTACCGGATGGGCTACTACCAGGGGCTCGGAGCCCGACTCATCGAGACTCGGCTCGACCTCGCCGGTCACGCGCGGCCCATGCCTGCGCCGGACCAGTACGGCACCGTCGACTGCCGGTGGCCTGCGTCCTTCCGCGTCGTCGCCGACGAGCGCTACGCGCCGGGCCAGTACCTCGTGCGCCTCGAGAACGCCGAGCACCAGTTCCGATTCGTGCCGTTCCTCGTGCGAGACGACTCGTCCAGAGCCGCCTTTGTGTACATGAGCTCGGTCACCACGTGGCAGGCCTACAACACCTGGGGTGGTTTCAGCCTGTACCGCCAAGCCACGCCGGTCGGCAGCGTGACGGTCAGTGACGCGAACCGCGCCGTGCGGGTTTCCTTCAATAGGCCCTATGACCGGGCCTTCGCCAACGGCGCGGCCGACTTCGTCGGTAACGAGTTCCCCCTCCTGTTCCTTGCTGAGCAACTGGGGCTCGACCTCACCTACTGGACCGACATCGACCTGCACCAGCGCGGGGCCAGCCTGACACGGCACCGGGCGTTGCTCTCGCTCGGCCACGACGAGTACTACTCGCCCGCCATGCGCGCGGCGGTCGTCAACGGGGTCGACCACGGCGTCAACGTGGCGTTCTTCGGCGCGAACTTCTGCTACCGCAAGATCCGCTTCGAGCC
The DNA here is from genome assembly GCA_021777285.1 of Actinomycetes bacterium. The sequence goes on along the minus strand of JAJYDR010000033.1, from coordinate 13,991 downwards.
GAGCGTGAACGGCGCCGACCGGTTGATGATCAACTACCGTTCGACCGCCGACCCGATCACCGCCACCAACCCCTCACTGGCGACCGTGAATTGGAGCCAGTACCCCTCGGACACCCCCGAGAGCACGTTCACCGGCTCGATCTACGGTGGTGTCGACGGTACCGGGTCACTGTCAGTCGTGGACGCCGGCTCCTGGTTCTGGCGCGGCACCGGAGTTCACAACGGCTCGGTTCTCGCCGGCGCGCTCGGTGGCGAGTTCAACCACTACGACCCCGCTGTGACCAATCCGGCCAACGTGCAGATCCTTGGACACTCCAACGTCGGCGGTGGCATCAGCGACGTCACCTACGTAGCCGAGCCCCGACAGGGCGGCGTCTTCGCGAGCGGCACCGGGCACTGGGTGTTCGACCTTTCCGACGCGCCACGACTGGGCGACTTCTGGGTCCCCGCCGCGATACCCGGGGTCACCAACGTGATCCGTCGCGCGACGATCAACCTCCTGGCGCGCTTCGGCGCCGCTCCCGCGGGCGACACGACACCGTCGATCGCCAACACCAGCCAGTACTAGCGACGTTGCGCTATCTGCGTTCGGGCAGTGGCAGCGGCGTCGCCTCACGCAACGCCTCGCCGGCGTGGTAACTCGATCGGGTGAGCGGCGAGGACTGCACGTGGTTGAGGCCAAGGCGGCGGCCGCGTCGGGCCAGGTCCTCGAACTCGGCCGGCTCCCACCACCGCGCCACCGGCACGTGGTTCGCCGTCGGACGGACGTACTGGCCGATCGTCGCGATCGAGACCCCGACTGCCGCCAGGTCCGCGAGGGTCTCTTCGACTTCCTCGACGGTCTCGCCGAGGCCGACCATCATGCCCGACTTGGTCGTCAGGCCTTGCGCGCCGGCGCGCGCGAGTACCGTCAGCGACCGCAGGTACCCCGCGCTCGGACGGACGGCCCGCTGGAGTCGCGCCACGGTCTCGATGTTGTGGTTCACCACGTCGGGGCGCACGTCGAGGATCAACTGCAGGCTCTCGAGGTCACCCTTGAGGTCACTGATCAACACCTCGACCGCCGTCTCGGGCGAGCGTTCACGGATCGCGATAACCGCGGCCGCGATGGCGCCCGCGCCACCGTCGGCCAGGTCGTCGCGGGCGACGCACGTGATCACCGCGTGGCGCAACCCGAGTCGCACAACGGCCTCGGCGACCCGATCAGGCTCGGTCGGGTCCAGGGGCAGCGGCTTGCGGGTGTCGATGAGACAGAAGCCGCACGCCCTCGTGCATCGCTCCCCGTTCACCATGAACGTCGCCGTACCCGACGCCCAGCACTCGTAGATGTTCGGACAACCCGCCTCCTCACAGACCGTCACGAGACGCAGGTCATCGGTCAGCTTGCGCAGCGACTGGTACTCGGTTCCCATGTGCGCTTCGATGCGCAGCCACGAGGGTTTGCGCGAGTGCAGCTCGACGCCGGCGTCGGGGTCGACACCGGCTTTGCGCAGTCGGCGCAGCAATGGCCGTTCCGACGTCGAGGTCGCGCCACTGCGGTCGACCGCGGCTAGCGAGCCCGGCCCACCCAGCGCGGAGTCGAGCGTGGCGCCCAGGTACTCCTCGACGTCTGCGAAAGTGGCATCGAGCCCGAGCGAGCGCATGGAACCGACGGGCTTGTCGGGGATGCCGCACGGCACGATCGCGTCGAACGCCTTCAGGTCGACGTCGACGTTGAGCGCGACGCCGTGCAGGGTCCGACGGTGACCCGTCCGGTTTCGTTCAGTGCGAACGCCCACCGCCGCGATCTTGATCGGTCGCTCGTCCAACATGGACCAAACCCCGGGGTAGCCCTCGAGGCGTCCGACCCGACCGAGTTTGGACTCGGGGTCAAAGTGCACGACAGTGGCGATCACAGCGTCTTCCAAGCGGCCGACGTGTTCGCGGCCCGCCCCCGGGGCGTCATCCACGGTGACGATGGCCCACGCGACCACCTGACCGGGTCCGTGATAGGTCACGTCACCACCCCGGTCGGCCTCCACGACGTCCGCGTCGAGACTCGACGGCGGGACGAGGAAATGCTCGGGAACGGCGCGGATCCCCAACGTGTACGTCGGCGGGTGCTCCATCACGAGGACGTAATCGTCTGCCGCCTCCATCAACGCCCGCTGAAGGTCGTTCGCCTCACGGAAGGTCACCCGTCCAACGTGGCGGCGGCGCAGCATCTAGTGCTCGCTATCCAGGTCCAACCCGGCGAGCAGCTCAGCCACCCGCTCGAGGTACGCGGTCGCGGTGAACGGCTCGCAGACCCGGTGGTCGAATGACAACCCGATGACCACGCGGCGACCGGCGCCCACCGATACACCGTCTTCGAGGACGACCGGCACCCGACGGACGGCGCCCATGGAGAGCACCGCAACCTCCGGCTGGATGATGATCGGATTGGTCCAGAGCGAGTCCGGACCCGTCGGACCGACGAGGGTGAAGGTGCCGCCCATGAGGTCATCGGTCGTGAGCTGGCGCGTCGTGACGCGCTCGAAGAGCTCGTGGACCCGTCGCGCGAGTGCCCGCAGCGTGAGTCCAGCCGCGGCGTGCACGACCGGCACGAGCATGCCGTCACGCAGGACCTCGCGCATGAATCCCAGGTTCACCGTCCGGTGCACGACCAACTCGTCGCCCGCGAACGTGGCGTTCAAGAACTCGAACTCGCCCAGCGCCCGAACGGCCGCCAGTCCCATGACCATCTGGTCGGTGATCTCGACTCCGTCTCGCGTGTGTCGCCCGATCGCGTCCAGCTGGTCGAAGATCGACGCGTCAGCCTCGATCGCAACGAACCCGTGCGGGGTGCTCTGCGTGGACAGTGTCATGTGCTGGCCCATCCGGCGAAGACCGTTGGACAACGGTACGACGACTTCGTCCGTCGGCCCGTTCGCGACCGCGCGTTCGGCGTCGCGGCGCGTGATCGCGCCTCCCGGACCCGATCCATGCACCGTCGCCGGCTCAACGCCGCCATCGGCGAGGATGCGGCGCACGACCGGTGACATCACGACGCCCGCCACTCGCGGCGAACCCGTGGTGGCTACAGCGTCACCCGCGGACTTCGCGGGCTCGTCCGTCGTCGTCGGCACGCTCGGGGTAGGCGCGGGGGCGCTCGGCTCAGGTGTCGACGACGGCGCCACCGACCCGGCGGCGGCGTTCTCATCGATCACTGCAACTCGCGACCCGGTCTCGACGGTGTCACCCTCAGCGGCCAGGATCTCGGTCAGGACCCCCGCCGCCGGTGACGGCATCTCCGAGTCGACCTTGTCGGTCGAAACCTCAAAGAGCGGCTCGTCGCGCGCGACCGAGTCGCCGACCTTCTTGAACCACCGAGTGATAATTCCTTCGGTCACCGATTCGCCCAGTGACGGCAGCGTGACGTCAGCCAACGTGGAGCCCCCTCCCCGATAGCGCCAACAGTGTCTCGCCGAAGGTCTCCGACAACGACGGGTGCGGCTGGATAAGTGCGGCGGCCTCCTCGGCCGTCGCTTCCCAGTTGACGGCGTAGTAACCAGCACCCAACTGCTCGGTCACCCAGGGTCCCGCCATGTGAACACCGAGGATCTGTCCCGCCGTGCCGTCGGCACGCTTCTCCGCAATGATCTTGACGACCCCTTCGGTCTCGCCAATGATCTGCGCGCGGCTGTTGCCCCCGAACGGGTCCTTCTTGACCACCACGTCATAGCCCCGCTCCTTCGCGGCGGCCTCGGTGAGCCCGACGAAGGCGACCTCGGGGTTGGAGTAGATCGCCCACGGCACGCGGTCGTAGTCGACCGGCACCACCGGCTCGCCCAGAATGGTCTTGATCGCCACGATCGCTTCGGCGAAACCGACGTGCGCGAGCTGCGGGGTATTAGCGACGATGTCACCGATGGCGTAGACGTTGGGGTTCGCGGTACGCATCGAGGAGTTCGCGACGACGAAACCGCGCTCGTTCAACTCGACGCCGGTTCCGTCACCGAGCAGGCCCTCGCTACGCGGGCGTCGCCCGACCGCGAGCACCACCACGTCCACGACGACGTCCTCGCCACCCTCCACGTGGACCGCCGTCGAACCCTTCTTCGGCGTGTGGCCGGTCACATTCACCCCGGCGCGCACGTCGATTCCGCGCTTCTTGAAGGAACGCTGCACCACGCTCACGACCTCACTGTCGCAGCCCGCAAGGATCGTGGGCAGGCCCTCGAGGATCGTGACCGTCGCACCCATGTCGGACAACATCGACGCGAACTCACAGCCAATCGCCCCGCCGCCGATGACCGCGGCGCTCGACGGCAATGTGTCGAGGTCCAGGAATTCGTCAGAGGTGAGCACGATTGTGCCGTCGACGTCGAAGCCGGGCAAGGTACGCGGCACCGAGCCGGCGGCGAGGATCACGTTGGTCCCCTTCGCCTCCACGCCGGTGTCGGCCCCGTCCACGATTCGTACGATCTGGTCGGCGTCGAGCCGCGCCGTTCCCTCGAAGATGGTCACCTTGCGGCCCTTGAGGAGGCCCGAGAGCCCCTTGTGCAGCTTGTCAACGACTTCGTTCTTACGCGCCTGGCTGACCGAGAAATCCACCGACACGTCGCCGATTCCGATACCGAACGCGCCCGCGTGCTCGATGGTGCGACGGACGTGGGCCGTCTCGAGGAACTCCTTGGCCGGTACGCAGCCGCGGTGCAGGCAGGTGCCGCCAACCTTGTCGCGTTCGATCAGTGCGACGTTGAGCCCCGCCGCGGCCCCGTACAGCGCAGCGGCGTAGCCGCCTGGGCCACCCCCGATGATCACAACGTCAAACTGCTGGACCTCGTTTGCCACGGCGGATTCCCTTCGTCAATTTCGTCACTGAGACCTACGAAATCCTAATGTTTTTGGCGCCGTGGCCAACACCGCCGCGCGCTAGCGCTGTTGACCCTGCTGGAGGTCGGCCGCGGCCGTGGCGAGTTCGTCGACGAACTCGTTCATCGGATCACCCGCGTGGCCCTTCACCCAAGTGAAGATGACGGTGCGCCCACCACGCAAGACGAGGTCGAACAAGGGCTCCCAGAGGTCCCGATTGGCGACGGGTTGGCCCTGGGAGTTCTTCCAACCCCGCCGAAGCCACCCGACGTACCAATGGTCGTTGAAACACTTGACCACGTAGGTGGAGTCGCTCACGATCTCCACGTCACCGTCGGGATTGGCCCGTAGCGCCTCGAGAACGGCGCGCAACTCCATCCGCTGGTTCGTCGTGCGCGCCTCGGCGCCGCTCGCGTACCCGTCGACACCGCGGGCCCAGGCCCAGCCCCCCGGGCCGGGGTTCCCGCGACAGGCGCCGTCGGTGTGGATCCGCGTCACAGCTGGCGCGTGATCCACGCGTCCGGGTCCGAGGTGAAACGCGTCACCGAGACCGGCAGGTCACCGCGCAACACTTGGCCGAGGGTGACGTGCTCGAGCACCTCGCGCAGTGCGGCTCGCACCGCGACCCAGACGTCGCGCAGATGCGTCGCGTCGCCGCCGTAGTTGAGCGTCTCGGGACGCATCCCGCGCACACCCGCCATCGGCCCGCTGACCACGCGCAGGATGTCGGCAATCATGATCGTGTCAGGGTCGTGGGCAAGCTTGAACCCGCCTTCGGGGCCGCGCTGGCTGGTGACCAGACCGCCACGGCGCAGATCGGAGAGGATCGCACCGAGAAACTTGGCCGGGAGTTGCTGTTCGGCGGCCAGGTGTTCGGCGCTCACCGACGTGTTGCTGGCCGCCAGCGTGAGTAGCGCCCGAATGGCGTACTCGGCCTTCGCGGGAATCTGCATAGGTCCATTCTGCCCGAGTCGACGGTCCCGACCGCGTGATGGACGTCCGCGCACCGCTTCCACGCGAAGAACAGTCAGACGACCGACTTAAAGTGTGCGGGTGTACGAACTCGACCAGCGCCGCCTCTATCTGTGCGTCGGCCACCGCGACGACCTTGCGGACTTCCTGCCCGCTGTCCTACGCGGGGGTGTCGACGTCGTGCAACTTCGTGAGAAGGACCTCGACGACGCGCAGCGACGCGTCTCGGGTGCGTTGATGGCCGCCATCTGTCGGGACTTCGGCGTCCCGTTCATCATGAACGACTCGCCGTACCTCGCCGCTGAGGTGGCGGCCGACGGCGTCCACGTGGGTCAAGACGACGTGAGCGTGGCCGTCTGTCGCGACGTATTGGGTCCTGACGCCATCGTCGGGCTCTCGACGCACGACCCCGAGGAGTTCGCCCGTTCACTCGAACAGCCCACGACCTACCGCAGCGCCGGGCCGATCGTGGCCACCCCGACCAAACCCGGCCGGACGGGCACGGGGGTCGCCTACGCCGTGGACTGCACGAAACGAAGCGACCAACCGGTGTTCGTCACCGGTGCGGTCAACGCCGACAACGTCGCGTCCCTCGTGCACGCCGGACTGCGCCACTTCGTGGTCGTGCGCGCATTGACCACGGCCCCGGACCCCTACGCCGCCGCGGTCTCGATCCGCCGAACCATGGACGAGGCGCTCGCCAACGTCGACTAACGATGCCGGTCGAGCCAGCCGAGGAGTGTCGCCACCATTCGAGGGTCCGCGCGAAGCTGGTGACCGGCCCCTTGGATCAGACGCAGTTCGGCTCGGCCCTCGGCCGCGCTCAGCAGGTCTCGCGCGTCACTCGAGGGAACCTCGAGGTCGTCGGTCCCGTGGCCAATCAACAGACGTCGCGGCGGGATCGTGGCGACCGCCCCGAGCGGGTCGACCGCCAACACGTCGGCGCGTAACTCGTCGGGGGCGAGCAGGTCCTTCTCATCGCCCACCACGCCCGCCCCGATGATCCACTGGCGAAAGGGGACCGCCGGACCGCACCAGGTTTCCAGGTGCGCCGGCGCGGCGAAGGTGGCGACCCCGCGGACCCGTTCGTCATCGGCGGTCACCCCGAGCGCGAGCGCACCCCCGAACCCGAATCCCGCGAGGGAGATGCGTCCGCCATCCTGGTCGATTCGCGCGATGATGGCGCCGAGGTCGCGGCGCCACTGGCTGGCCGAGAACGTCCCCGTGCTCCCGCCGACACCCGACAACGTCCCGGTCGCGACCGTCCAGCCCGACTCGCTCGCCAGGTGCTCGGCGAGCTCAGGGAGCAGGCCGGCCGCCTGGCGTCCCATACCCGTCGCGCGCGGTAGCCCGTGAACGAGCACGAGCACGTGACCGGTCGCGGGACGGGTGCCCGAAGACGCGATACGAAGATCGAGGACCGACTTACCACTTGCGAGCTGTTCGTGGACGAGCACGCGGCCTTAGATGCCCAGTCGGCTAGCGAGCAACTCGCGGTGGTACGCCGGGTCGCCGAGAAAGAGCTCGGAGCTCTTGGCCCGTTTGAAGTACAGGTGCGCGTGATGTTCCCAGGTGAAACCGATGCCACCGTGGATCTGGATGTTCTCGGCGGCGCAGTGGAAGTACGCCTCGGAGCAGAACGACTTGGCGAGGCTCGCGGCAATCGGCAACTCGTCATTGCGCTCTTGGGCGGCCCAGGCCGCGTAGTAGGCAGCCGACTTCGCCGACTCCACGTCGAGCAGCATGTCGGCGCACTTGTGCTTGATCGCCTGGAACGACCCGATGGGCCGACCGAACTGGACGCGATTCTTCGCGTACTCGACCGCGTTGTTGAGTACACGCTGGGCGCCGCCGACCTGCTCGGCGGCCAGGGCGGCCACGGCAATCTGGACCGTCGTCTCGAGTCCGGCGAGCGCGCCGCCGTTCGACCCCACGAGGCGAGCCGGGGCGTCGACGTAGGTGATGCGGCTCTGCTTGCGGGTCTGGTCCATGGTGGGCAGCGACGTGCGCTCCACCCCCGAGGCGCTCGCCTCCACGGCGAACAGCGAGAGTCCGGCCTCGGTCATCGCCGGTACGAAGATTACCGAGGCACTCTGGCCGTCGGTCACGTAGTTGCTCACCCCGTTGACGACCCAGGTCTCGCCCGTGTCCCGTGCAGTCACCGACGTCGAGGCGAGGTCCCACTGTCCGGTGTCATCCGTAAGGGCCACGGTGGCGATGGTGTCCCCCGAGGCGATGCCGGGCAGGTAGGCGGCCCGGTCCTCGTCGGTTCCCACGAGCAGCACGGCGTTGGCCGCCAACGCCACCGTGGAGAAGTACGGCGAGCACAGCAGCGCGGCCCCCATCTCCTCGAACACCACGTACAGCTCCACGGGGCCGAAGCCCTGGCCGCCGAACTCTTCGGGGATACCCAGTCCTTGCAGGGCGAGCTCGTCGGCCATCTGGCGCCACACCGCTGGGTCGAATCCCTCGTTGGTGGCCATGAGCCGACGGACTTCTGTCTCGGGCGACTTCTCGTCCAAGAACCGTCGCACCATCTTGCGAAGCTCCTCCTGCTCCTCTGAAAAGCCGAAGTTCATCGTCACCCTCGATTCCCGCTGGCTCGTGAGCCGACGCACTTGCGAGGATAGCGAAATCCATCCGCCCACGTCGCGCGGCATCCTGAAGGTGTGGACGAATCGACGGTCATCTGGAGCGGCGCCGACCTGGAGGTCCACCGGGTCGTGGTCGGACCACTCGCCAACAACGTCTACGTCCTGCGATGCCGTCGCTCGGCGCTGGCGGCACTGATAGACGCCGCCGACGAGTCCGATCGGCTCGTGCGCCTGGCGGACGCGCTCGGCGTGGTCAACGTGCTCGAGACTCATGGGCACCACGACCACGTCGGCGCGATTCCCGAGCTGCGCGCGTCGGGACGCGTCGTCTGGGGTCACCCCGAGGACGTCAAGCTGTTCCCCGCCCTCGACCGGCACCTCGCCCACGACCAGGTGATCGAGGTGGGCGAGCTGCGCGTGCGGGTCATCCACACCCCGGGGCACACCCCAGGCTCCACGTGCTTCTTCGTCGAGGCAAGCCCCGTGCTCTTCAGCGGTGACACCCTCTTTCCCGGTGGACCCGGCGCCACCGCCTTCGAGGGCGGCGACTTCCCCACGATCATCACCTCGATCGAGCAGCGACTGTTCCACCGCTTCGCCGACGACGTGCTCGTCTTGCCCGGTCACGGCGCTCCCACGACCATCGGCGCCGAGCGTGCGCACCTCGACGACTGGATCGCGCGCGGTTGGTGACCGGCCGAAAATCCGGGCGCGAACGATAGGCTCGCCATGTGTCTGTGCCCTTGTTAGAACTTCGAAACGTCCACGCCGTCGCTGAGGATACGGTCATCTTGCGCGGCGTCGATCTCACCATCAACCCCGGCGAAGTCCACGCGCTGATGGGACCCAACGGAGCGGGTAAATCGACCCTGGCGAGCGTCGTCATGGGTCACCCCGGCTATCGCGTGACCGACGGTCAGATCCTGCTCAACGGCGTCGACATCGCGACGTGGTCCCCCGACCAGCGGGCCCGCGCGGGTATCTTCCTCGCCTTCCAGTACCCCGAAGCCATCAGCGGCGTCTCGGTCATTCAGTTCCTGCGCCAGGCCATGGTGGCCCGCAAGGGCCTAAGCGAGTTATCGGTGCTTGAGGTACGACTCGAGCTCGCTGAATGGATGGACCGGCTCGGCATGGACCCGGCATTCGCGGAACGACACCTCAACGATGGCTTCTCGGGTGGCGAGCGCAAGCGCAACGAGGTGCTGCAGATGGCGCTGCTCGAACCCGTCGTCGCGCTGCTTGACGAGACGGACTCGGGGCTCGACATCGACGCGCTGCGTATCGTGGCACGTGGTGTGCGCACCGTGCGTAGCGAACACCCGGCGATGGGTGTCGTGGTGGTAACCCACTACGTCAAGCTCCTCGAAGAGATCGAACCAGACCAGGTCCACATCCTCGTCGACGGACAGATCGTGCACAGCGGCGGCGTCGAGCTCGCTGCCGCCATCGAGCACGACGGCTACGATGCCTGGCGAACGGTGCTGCGATGAGCTCCTACAACCCGCGCCGCGTGCGCGTCGACACCCCGCTCCTGGAACGTGTGATCAACGGCCGTCCGATCACCTACCTCGACTCGGCCTCCTCTACCCTGCCCCCGCGGCCCGTCATCGAGGCGATGGCTCGCTACTACGAGTTGCGACACGCCAACGTGCACCGCGGCGTCTACCAGACCGCCGTCGAGGCGACCGACGTCTACGAGGGTGCCCGAGCGGCCACCGCACGTTTCATCAACGCACCCCAGGGTATGGACGAGGTCGTCTTCACCAAGAACACGACCGAGTCGTTCAACCTCCTCGCCAAGTCGTGGGGCGCGGCGAACCTCAAGGCGGGTGACGTGGTCCTCGTGACCGAGATGGAGCACCACGCCAACATCGTTCCGTGGTTCCAGCTGCGCGACCAGTTGGGCATCGAGGTCCGCTTCGTTCCGGTGAGCGATGACTTCCGTCTCGACGTGAGCGACCTGGACCGCCTACTCGACGGCGTCAAGCTGTTCTCCTTCACCGCCGCGTCAAACGTCCTGGGCACGCGCAACCCGGTCAAAGAGCTCACCCAGATCGCCCACGACCACGGGGCCCTCGTCGCACTCGACGCCGCACAGTCGGTCGGCCATCAGCCGACCGACGTCGTTGACCTCGACGTCGACTTCTTCTGTTTCTCCGCCCACAAGATGCTCGGGCCGACCGGTCTAGGCGTGCTGTGGACCCGCGCCGCGATCCTCGAGTCCATGCCCCCCTTCCTCGGCGGTGGCGGCATGATCGCTGACGTGCGACTCGACGGGTACGTGCCGGCGGACGGCCCGACTCGCTTTGAGGCCGGCACCCCACCAATTGCCGAGACGGCCGGCCTCACGGCCGCCATCCGGTACCTCGAGGGCCTTGGACTCGCGAACATCGCCCGCCACGAGGACGAGTTAACCGGTGATGCGCTCAAGCGACTCGCCAACGAGTTCGACGGGCGCGTCCGGATCATCGGACCGGCGGACACCGTCGATCGAGGCGGCGTGCTCAGCCTCGACGTCGACGGGGTCCACCCCCACGACGTCGCCCAGGTGCTCGACCAGTTCGGCGTGTGCGTGCGGCCCGGACACCACTGCGCCAAGCCCCTCATGCGCCGCTTCAACCTCGCGGCGACGGCTCGGGCCTCCTTCGGGCCGTATTCACTGACCTCGGACACTGACGTCCTGCTTGAAGCACTCGGCAGTGCCGTCATGATGTTCGCCTAGACCATGGCCAACCTCGACGACCTGTACCGCGAGATCATCCTCGACCACTACCGCACCCCGCGCAATCGCGGCGAGCTCGCCTCCCCGCCCGCAATCCGAACCGAGGGCTTCAACCCGCTCTGTGGCGACGAACTTGTGATCTACCTCGACGTCCAAGACGGCGTACTCGTGGACATCAAGCTCTCGGGCCACGGCTGCTCGATCTCCCAGGCGTCGTCGTCGATGATGAGTGCCGCGGTTAAGGGTAAGACCATCGACGAGGTGCGAGCGGCCATCGAACGGTTCAAGCAGTTGATGACCGTGCACGAGACGACCCTCGACGGCAACGGCGAGGCGCCCGTCACCGACCTGCGAACCATGGGCGAGCTCGCCGCACTGCAGGGCGTCGTAAAGTTCCCGGTGCGCATCAAGTGCGCCACCCTGGCCTGGAACACCCTCAGCCAGGGGCTCGACGACTACGGCGTGCAGGGCACCGGATCGAAGTAGGGGACCACTGCCGTCGGGTTGGCCGGACTCTTCGTGGCGGTCGTGGTTTTGGTGGTCTTGGTGGTCGAACTCGTCGCGCGGGTAGTCGGCGCCGAAGCGATCGTGGTCGTGGTCGTGGTCGTAGCGACCACCGGGGGCATCGGCGTCTGCAGTTGGGCGTTCGGCGGCGGGTTGGTCGGCGTGAGCAACGATGAGCCGAAGATGTTGACGAGCAGCTGCTGGGCCTGGGGCTCTTCGGTGAAGAGCACGTCACCAACCGGTGCGACGGTCGCGGGGACCGTCGGCAAGGTGTAGGTGAGCATGCTCGACGGGTTGAAGTTGTGGAACTTGACCGCGAAGGCGATCAACTGATTGAGCGTGAAGCCGCTGTCGAGTGTGATGCCCTGGGGGATCTTCGAGAGGAACGTGTTGATCGTCAACGGGTTGTAGAGGCTCTTGGCGCGGCTGATCATCGCGCGCAAGAAGACGTTCTGGCGTTCGATCCGGCCGAAGTCGCTCGTGCCGTCGTAGTTCCACACGCCGTTCTGGAACCACTGGTAGTGACGGCTCCGCGCGACCGCGAGCGCCTGGAAGCCGGTAACGAGCTGGCATCCCGGGTGGGGGATGTTGAGCCCCGAGTACGCGTCCTTCGCGGGATAGGGGAAGTCCAGGTAGACCCCGCCGATCGCGTCGGCGGCGTTGATCAGCCCGGCAAAGCTCACCTGGATCACGTGATTGATCGGAATACCGAAGTTCGCCGTGATCGTCTGGGCGAGCAAGGACGGGCCGTTGCCGTAGTTGACGTTGATGCGGTTGAACTTGCCGAAGAGGGCCTGGTTCGCGAGCAGGGTGACCATCGTGTCACGCGGTATCGAGAGGATCGTGATCGTGTCGGCCGCCGGGTCGACGTGCATGATCTTGACGACGTCGCTGCGCTGCCCGGCGACGGAGTTGGTCGACGCACCGGTTTGACGGGCGACGGCGCCGGTCAACCCCGCACGGGAGTCCGAACCGATCTCGAGGATGTTAAAAGGCCGCCCGGAGAGCTGGGGCAGTTCACCGACGACGTTGACCTTCGGGATCTGGCCGAAGCGCCACTGGGCGTAGAGGTAGCCGCCGCCGACCAACGCGATGAGCAGGCCGAGGACCGCGACACCCGAGATGATGGCGATCCGACGTCCCCGGTGGCGCCGTCGAACCTTGGTCGCGCGCACGGGACGAGACGGATTCGCCCGTTGTTCGACCGCCTGTCCGAGGGCGCGGAGCCGCTCTTCGTTCGCGAGTGAGCCCTTCGCCTCGGATCGTCGGTTCTCGCGGCCCCGCGAGGCGCTATGACGTCCGTCAGCCATCGGTCAACTGTACTCCGCGACCTCGTTACAGCGAATTCAGTTCACGGAACGGCTCGTATCCATCGCGCTCGAGGACCTCGGAGAGCTCGGGCCCGCCGGTGGCGACGACTCGCCCCCCGCTCACTACATGGATCATCGTCGGCGTCAGCTCCTGGAGCAGTCGTCGGAAGTGGGTGATCGCGAGTACGCCGCAGCCCCACTCAGTCGTGGAAGCCGCCAGCCGTCGCGCGACAGCGCCGAGCGCGTCGACGTCGAGCCCCGAGTCGATCTCGTCGAGAACCGCAAAACGCGGACGTAGCACCCCGAACTGGACCATCTCGGCACGCTTGCGCTCGCCACCCGACAGGTCCACGTTCACGAAGCGTTCCAGCAGTTCCGGGCGCAGGTCGACCCGCCGGGCCTCGTCGGCCATCCGCTCGAGCAGGCCCGCGGACTCAGCACCCGCAGCCTCAAGCACGTCAATGAGTCGCACGCCCGGTACTTCCATGGGCTGCTGCATCGCGAGGAAGAGCCCCGCGCGCACGCGATCGGTGGCCGAGAGCGAGAGCAGCTCCACGTCGTCGATCGTCACCGAACCGGCGAGGACCTCGTAGGCGGGGTGGCCTGAGAGCGCGTGGGCGAGTGTGGACTTGCCCGAGCCGTTGGGGCCCATGATCACGTGGACCTCGCCCGAGCGCATGGTCAGGTCGAAGCCCCGCAGGACCTCCGTACCGCCCACCGCCACGCGCAGGCCCGAAATCGTCAAGGTCGTCATGGGAATGTCACCTCCACCCGTCCATCGCGCACCACGACGTCATATCGAGCAACCGGTCGGGTCGCGGGGAACGACTGGGGGGTACCGTCCCTGAGGTCGAAGATCGCGCCGTGTCGTGCGCACTCGATGGTCGCGTCCGAGGAGTCGACCTCACCCTGGGCCAGGCTGAAGTCTTCGTGGCTGCATCGGTCGTCGAGCACGTAGAAGTCGTCCTCGATGCGAACGATGACCAGCGTCCTCGGCCCGATCCGGACCTGACGAGCCTCGCCACTGACGTACTCGTCGACGGCGCCGACATC
>JAJYDR010000032.1:1696-19229 GCA_021777285.1 Actinomycetes bacterium | reverse complement strand
TTCGACGCCGCTCCCGACGACTGGACCGTGCCGAGTGACACGCTCAAGGCCATGGTGGCCACCGCAAGCGGCACCACGGTCATCCGTAAGTTCCTTCTCATGAATCCCTCCCAGAAATCACGCTTCCCCACGACGCGCGTGAACTTGAGTTAAGCAGAGCGACGTAGAAATGTCAAGTGAATCATGTCTCATAAAATGAGGTACGTTGTGAGTGGGTCGACGCACAGTCGGTTCGTCGGGAGGGATGCAGCGATGAAGGAACTCGAGATCCATCGAGAACCCCACGAGGTCGGACTCGATGCCGCACGGTTGGACCGGATTCGAACGCACCTCGAACGCTACGTGGAGCGCGGGCACTTCAGCGGCTGGTTGATGACCGTCGCACGCGGTGGTGCACTCGCCTGGGTCGGTCGCGGGGGCCACCGCGACCGCGAACGGTCCCTGCCGGTCACCGACGACACGATCTGGCGGCTCTACTCGATGACCAAGCCGATCACCGCGGTCGCGGCGATGATGCTCTACGAGGAGGGCCACTTCGACCTCAACGATCCCGTGGGCAAGTGGATCGACGAGCTGCGTGCGCCACGCGTCTACGTGAGCGGGCCGGCCCGTTCGCCGGTGACGGTCGCGGCGACCGAGCCCGTGCGAGTCCACCATCTCTTGTCGCACACGAGCGGACTCACCTACGGCTTCCAACGTCTGACACCGATCGACGAGATCTATCGGTCGTTGGGCTACGACCTCGCGTACCCCGAGGACGTCTCGCTCGTCGACGCGGTCCACGACTGGTGTTCGACCCCGCTGCTCTTCCAACCCGGCAGCGCGTGGAACTACTCGGTCGCCACCGACGTCCTCGGGCGGCTCATCGAGATCTGGAGCGGCGAGTCGCTCGATGACTTCGTCGAGCGCCGCATCCTGACGCCCTTGGCGATGCACGACACCGACTGGTACTGCCCCGAGGAGAAGGTCGACCGGCTCGCGCAGCTTTACGCCTACGCCGACGGTGCCAGCGTGCTGGTGCCCGAGCTCGCCGGCTCCGCGACCCGCAAACCGAAGCTGCTCGCCGGCGGCGGTGGGCTGGTCTCCACCGCGCACGACTACCAGCGATTCATGTCCATGCTCCTCGGCGCGGGCGAACTCGACGGCGTACGCCTGCTCTCGAGTCGCACCGTTGACCTGATGACCCAGAACCACCTGCCCGAAGGGCGCGATCTGGTCACCTTCGCGCGTGACTCTTTCAGCGAGGTCGGCCAGACCGGCGTGGGCTTCGGACTCGGCATGTCGGTGGTCGCGGACCAGCCGCGCAATAAGAGTCTGACGTCGGTCGGCACGGTCGCGTGGGGTGGCGCGGCGTCGACGTACTTCTGGGTCGACCCGACCGAGGAGCTCACCGTGGGGTTCTACACTCAACTTCTGCCGAGCTGGATCTACCCGGTTCGCCGTGAGATCCAGCAGCTGGTCTACGCATCCCTGGTGGACTGATGTTGTTCGCGTCGCGCTGTTCGTGAAGTGTTGAAGGAGGAGATGATGAACAAACTCGTCAGTTCGGCCGCGCTCGCGGTGGCCGACATCCCCGACGGGGCCTCAATCGCGGTCGGGGGGTTCGGGTTGTGCGGGATTCCGACCACCCTGATCGACGCGCTCTACCAACTCGGCAGCACCGACCTGGTGACCGTGTCCAACAACTGCGGGGTCGACGCGGCGGGTCTCGGCGTGCTGCTCGGCGCCAAGCGCATCGCGCGCACGACCGGTTCCTACGTGGGCGAGAACAAGGAGTTCGAGCGCCAGTTCCTCAGCGGCGAGCTCGAGGTCGAGCTCGTGCCCCAGGGCACACTGGCCGAACGGTTGCGCGCCGGGGGAGCGGGCATCCCCGCCTTCTACACCCCGGCCGGCGTCGGCACCCAGGTCGCCGAGGGCGGCTTGCCCTGGCGCTACGACGGCGCCGGTGGTATCGCGATCGCGTCGCCCGCGAAGGAGGTCCGCGAGTTCGACGGCACCGCCTACGTGCTCGAGCGGGCGATCAGGACCGACTTCGCGTTGGTACACGCCCGATACGGTGACACTCACGGCAACCTCGTGTACCACGAGAGCGCCGCCAACTTCAATCCGCTCTGTGCGGCCGCGGGGCGCATCACCATCGCCGAAGTCGAGGAGATCGTGGAGCCGGGCGAACTCGACCCGGCTCGCGTGCACACCCCAGGGATCTTCGTCCAGCGCGTCGTCCACGCGCCCGGCGTCGAGAAGCTCATCGAGAAGAGGACGGTGCGATCATGAGGACCCGTGAGGAGTTGGCCGCGCGTGTGGCCCAGGAGTTGGTCGACGGCCAGTATGTCAACCTGGGGATCGGGTTGCCGACCCTCGTGCCCAACTACGTCGAGGCGGGCGTGCACGTCGTGCTGCACGCCGAGAACGGCATCCTCGGGGTCGGGCCGTACCCGAGCGAGGACGCGGTGGACGCGGACTTGATCAACGCGGGAAAGGAGACCGTGACGGTGCTACCCGGCGCGTCGTTCTTCGACTCGGCGGCGTCCTTCGCCATGATCCGTGGGGGTCACGTCGACGTGGCGGTACTCGGTGCCATGCAGGTCTCGGCGAGGGGCGACCTCGCCAACTGGATGATCCCCGGCAAGATGGTCAAGGGCATGGGCGGCGCGATGGACCTCGTCCACGGGGCCAAGCGCGTCATCGTCATGATGGAGCACGCCGCGAAGGACGGCGCGTTCAAGATCGTCAACGAATGCACCCTGCCACTGACCGGACGCACGTGCGTCCAGCGCATCATCACCGACCTCTGCGTGATCGACGTGGAACCCGATGGCCTCGTCCTGCGCGAGCTCGCGCCCGGCGTGACCGTAGAGCAGGTGCGCGCCGCGACCGAGCCCGAGCTTCGGGTCGTCCTGGACTAGTCGCTCGGCTTGGGCGGGTCGCGCGTTCGGTAGTGTCGTGCTCGTGACCAATCGAGGCGCTTCGCGCACGACGGGGTGGCTCGCCCGTGGCTGAACGGCGCCGCGCGCCCGCCGGGGCTGTCGGACCGCCGGACAAGGCGGCGACGACGGCGGCTCCTCGTCTGGCCCGCGGTGAGCTCAAGGGAAAGGGCCAGCGCACGCGTCGCGCCTTGCTCGAAGCGGCCGAGGAGGTCTTCGGCGCCGTCGGCTACCACGACGCGTCGATCGTCAAGATCACCGAGCTCGCGGGCGTCGCCCAGGGCACCTTCTACCTCTACTTCTCGGGCAAACGGGAGATCTTCGACGAGGTCGTCGCCGACTTGAACCAGCGGGTGCGTCACGCGATGTCCGAAGCGGCCCGTGGCGCGACAACCCGGTTGGAGGCTGAGCGCCTCGGCTTCGCGGGTTTCTTCCGCTTCACGGCCGAGCACCCGGCGCTCTACCGGGTGATCCGTCAGGCCGAGTTCGTGTCGCCTCAGGCACTGCGGCACCACTACGAGACCATCATCGAGAACTACATCCCGCCCCTCAACGACGCGATGGACACCGGCGAGATCGCCGCCGGGGACCCCATGGTGCTGGCGTGGTCGTTGATCGCCGTCGGTGAGGCCATCGGAATGCGCTGGATCCTCTGGAACGAGGCGCACGAGGTCCCGCCCGAGGTCTTTAACGAGATGGTCACCATCATCGCGCGCATGCTGGGGGGCCACGCGGCCGCGGAATCGTCGAGCAACGGGACAACGGGGCCGAAGGTCGCCGAGCGTGCCGACTGAGTTCGGCCACGGAGCCGCCCGGGGTGACGTGGCGTCTCGCACGCCCAACGATCGGCCGGACCAGACCTCGACGGTGAACGACGGCCGGCTCGTCGGCGAGTGGATCGGCGCCCGCAGCGCGGTCGACCCCGAGCACGTCGCCATTGTCTTCCACGGTCGCACCATGACCTACCGCGAACTCGATCACCGTTCCACGCGACTCGCCCTCGCACTGCTCGCGCGCGGACTCGAACCCGGCGCGCGCGTGGCGAGCATCACCGAGAACCACCCCGAACACGTCGTGCTGCTCTTCGCGTGCGCGAAGGCCGGTCTCATCCTCGCGCCGCTCAACTGGCGCCTCGCCCACGACGAGCTGCAACTCCAGGTCGAGCTCTTCGACCCCTCACTTATCGTCGTGTCGGCCACGCAGTGGCCGCGCGTCACTGCCAATCCGGCGATCGCCAGCCACGTGACCATGCACCTCGAATCACTCAACGACGAACTGGTGACCCTGGGCACCACGGGCGACCTCCCGTCGGTCGACGAGCAAGACGGGTTGTTGCTCATTGCGACGTCGGGCACGACCGGGACACCCAAGGGCGCGTTGTTGACCCACGCGAACTGCTACTGGACGAACCGGTCGCTCGACGCGGCGGTGCCGATGACCGGCGACGACGTCGTGCTCCAGGTGCTGCCGCAGTACCACGTCGGCGGCTGGAACGTCCAGCCACTGCTCGCGTGGTGGCGCGGCGCGACCGTCGTGCTCGAGTCCTCATTCGACGCGCCGCACGTCCTCGAAGTGATCCAACACCACGGGGTGACCACCATGATGGGGGTGCCCACCACCTACCTCATGTTGGCCCAGCACCCCGCGTTCGACGACGCCGATCTCACGAGCCTGCACACGGTCATCGTCGGGGGCGCCGCGATGCCGCGCACCCTGGTCGACCGGTGGCGCGAGCGAGGCGTGGCCGTGGTCCAGGGGTACGGGCTCACCGAGGCCGCGCCGAATGTCTGCTGCCTGTTGCCCGAGGATGCCGCGTGCCGTCCCGGGTCCGTGGGCCGGCCGTACCGATACGTCGAGGTCGACATCCGCGACGTGAACGGCGACACGGTCGAGGGTTCCGGACGGGGCGAACTGTGGGTTCGCGGTCCGAACGTCTTCGCCGGGTACTGGCGCGACCCGAAGGCGACCGCGGCGGTGCTGGTCGGGCAATGGCTCGACACCGGTGACGTCGCCGAGCGCGATGGCGACGGCTTCTACCGCATCGTCGGACGTACGAAGGAGATGTACGTCTCGGGTGGCGAGAATGTCTTCCCCGTCGAGGTGGAGCGGGTCCTCACCGCCTACGAGGACGTGGCGGAGGCCGCAGTCGTGGGCGTCTCGGATGCGACGTGGGGCGAGAGCGGCGTGGCGTTCGTCGTACCCCGACGTGGTGCCAACATCGACCTGGACGCACTTGTCGCGCACTGTCGGACCCACCTGGCCACGTTCAAGGTTCCTCGATCCATCGAAGTCGTCAATGAACTACCACAGACCCACATTGGCAAGGTGAACAAGGCGGTGCTTCGGCTTCGCACGACTGGCGGAAATTAGCCTCAGCGGTGATCGTGGCCATCACGACCGACACCGCCGTCGGCGATCACACTGCAGTCCTCGTGGAACCGAGGCCACGGGCCGTGTGACACCGCCAAAGTACCGTGTATGAATACGTTAAAACCCGCGAAGTGTGAAAATAAATCACCAATGGGTGCCGTAGGGTGATGGTGTAATTCGAAGGGGCACAATGGCGAGAGTTGAACGAAATAGCTCAGCGACAAAGACACATATCCTGAATTCGACGGTCGAGCTTCTTGCCACACGCTCGAGCAACGCGATTCGGATCGTCGATATCGCGAAGCGGGCCAACGTGGGTATCCCGACGATCTATTACCACTACTCATCACGCGAGTTCCTGATCTCCGAAGCCCAAGTCGAGAATTTCCGGCGTTTGATGTCCGACCGGCACAAATACTTGCGTGAGTGGCGCGACTCACTTACGAACGGCGACCGTGAACGCTTCGTCGAGGCTTTCCACGCCTACCACCTCGAGATCGCATCCGATGAAACGACCGAGGCGATGTGGGAGATGGTGCGGGTCCTCGCGGACATCCGCACCGACCACGAGGCCCGTCGTCGCTTCGTCGAGATCCACGACGCCGCACTCGAAGAGCGCGTCTCGATAGTGGTCGATGCCCAACGACTCGGATGGTTGAATCCCGAACTCGACGCGCGCGCCTACGCCGCCCACTCGGGCACCGCCATCCTCGGGCGGATTCTGCTCGAGGGATCCGAGCACTTCTCAATCGAGCCCGAAGCGTTGCATGGTCTCATCTGGCGGTGGATCGGGCCTGACGGGTCGCGAACGTAGGGCGTGCCGCGAGGGGGGAATGGCCGAGGCACGGTCGCCACGGGTGGGGAGTACGTCAATGCGATCGCCGCACGTGACCTCGCTCTCACTGTTGGCGCGCCCCGTTCGATCTCGCCGCCTCTTCGTTGGGTGGGGGCTGTGCGCGTCACGTTGCGTTGTCGACCAGTCGCTCGACGATCGGAAAGTCGGTGACTGGGTGAGCGGCGCCGACGAGTGAGACGGGTCCTGCGTAGCGGGTGACCCCCACAGTCGCGGGTCGTCTGACCGAACAATCGCGCGTCGGTATCCCTGGACGTCGGTGGTGCCGTGTGGCTCGGACGCAAAGGTGGGTGAACCGAAGCGTCGAACGGTTGGCTCGGACGCGTGGTTGGCTCAGCCACCGACTACACCGGCGGTGACGTTCGATGGTTTCCATCATCTCGGGCGTGTGGATCGGCGAAGTCCGCGCGCGGCGGTGTCAATCGGCAACGGGCATTGCCGGACCGCCACCACGGTCGTGATTCCGGCGGTGGTGGACCGCGTGACTTGGTTCGGCGCTCACCGGAACGCTCACCGTCGGATCGAGAACGTCACCGGTGGCCGGTCGACCAGCGGTGCGGCCCGGGTACGCTAACGAGGCAAATCAGGCGTCGAGCCGAAAGGAGACGCTATGTCGCGCGTCCGTATGGTGAGCATCTTGCTAGTGGCCATACTGTGCGCTGGATCGGCCGCCGGCGCCGCACCGCGGGCGAACTTTGTCGCGGTGGGCGACTCGTACTCCTCGGGTGCCGGCCTCAGGCCGTACCTCCCCGGATCAACCGGCTGTGAGCGGTCCCGCGAGTCCTTTCCCGCGCTCATCGCACGCAGTAAGCCGGGCCTGCGCTTCGACTTCGTAGCCTGCGCCGGTGCGACGACGGGCCAAATCAAAACACAGGCGGGCGGTGCGCGAATCGCACTCGGTCACGCCTCTCTCGTCACGGTGACGGCCGGCGGCAACGACCTCTCCTTCACGAACCTTTTGACGTCGTGCGTCGGTGGAGCGCTCACTGTGTCAGCGACCAGGGTCCAGTACTACGGCGTCGTGAGTGGCACGACCGCGTGCACCGCTGCGGTGACGAAAGCCGCGGGGGTGCTCGGCGCGTCACTCGATCGGTCCACCGGGGCCCTGAGCACCCCTGGGTCGCTCACTGACGTGAACCAGTCGAACCAGTCGCCGCTCGAGCGACGGTTGAGTTCGCTCTTGGGTTTGATTCTGTCGTCGAGCGCCTCGGGCAACGGGGGATCGGGCGCACACGTGATCGTGGTGAACTACCCCATCTTGATCGGAGCGCCCAGCGCGCCGGTGTGTCTCGTCGGTCCCGCTCCGCTGCAGTTCTCCACGGCCGCCGGTCTCTACCCGGCCTTTCCGGCGCTCGCGGCGCGCGAGCTGCTCGCGATCAACGTGTTGCTGCGTCGTGAGACCGCGACGGTCGTGGCGCGGCTGCGCGCCCACGCGAGCCGTCTCGTGCTGGCTAACGCCGTACGGTTCCAGCCGATCGACTGCGCGACGGGGACTTCGCCAGACCTCAACGGACTCACGCTCGCGTCTCTCGAGTCGGGTGGCTCGTTTCACCCCACGGCCATCGGTCAGACGCTGCTCGCGGACGCCGTTCGCAACCAACTTCGGCGCTGACCGGTTCGCGGTCACGCCTCGGGGTGGACTACTTACCGAAGCGTCGTTCGCGGCGCGTGAAGTCGCGCAGCGCGCGCAGCAGGTCGATCCGGCGAAATGCCGGCCAGTAGGGGTCGACGAAGGCGAACTCGGCGAAAGCCGACTGCCAGAGCAGGAAGCCCGACAGGCGTGACTCACCACTGGTGCGGATGACGAGGTCGATGTCGGGCAGGTCGGCGGCGTAGAGGTTCTGGGCGATACCGTCGGCGTCGATCCGCTCGGCGATCTCGTCAGCGGCGATGCCCTGGTCGGCGAGTTCGGTCACGAGGGACCGACACGCGTCGACGATCTCCTGACGCCCGCCGTAGCACAGAGCGATGTTCACGGCCATCGTGGGGTTCGCAATCAACGTCGTCTGATCGACCGCTCGCTTGGCGGCCTGGGCCAGGGTCGGCGGGAGCAGGTCCAGACTGCCGCTCACCGCGAGCGAGAACCCCAGTCGTTGCGCCTGGGCGGGGAGCCGCTCGAAGAGTCCGTTCAAGACGTCGAAATAGGGCTCCAACTCCTCGGCCGGCCGCTGAAGGTTCTCGGTCGAGAGCACCCACACGGTCACGGCACGGATGTCGAGGTCCGCGCACCAGGTGAGGAACTCCTCGAATTTGGACATGCCGGCCTGATAGCTCGAGCGGTACTCACCACCCTCTTCACGCGCGTAGCGCCGGTGGCCGTCCATGATCACGCCGATGTGGCGTGGCAGTGACGACGTCGGCAGACTGGATGCCAGACGACGTTCGTAGAGCCGATATAGGGACCGCGACAGGGCCACGCGCCATCTCCCGGTGTCGAAATTGAAACCCAATCGATGTTACCGCCGTCGCCGCACAAGCCGGCGGTACGGCCAATCGGGCATGTCACGCGAGGCGGTTATCTTCGGAACCGTGCCCGACACCACTTTCTGGATCGGCGAGGACCTCGGTGGACTCGCTGACGTGCTCGGTGGTGCGTCTCGTCGTGGCGACCCGCTCGCACCCCGTACCGTCGTCGTGCCCAACTCACTTGTCGGACAGTGGCTGGAGCAGTCGCTCGCGCGTCGCGCCTCGGGTGGCTTCGACGGCGTCGCGGCGAACCTCGACGTGATCCTGCCCGCGACCTTCATCGGCCGGGCGATCTACGATGACCCGGCCGACCTTGAGCGTTGGAGCGTCGACGGATTCGCGCTCGCACTGCTCGGTGCCCGTCGTGACGAGCGCGAGCTCACTGTCAACGAGGCGTGGCGACGCGCCCAGCGCCTTGCCGACCTGCTCTATTGGCGCCCGGAGCAACTCGAGGACTACCTCGAGACGGGCGGCAACGAACGCGAGCGCGCGGTCCTTCGCCAACTCGACGAACAGGGTGTTCCCTCGCCGTGGGCGGCGCTGGAGGGCAGGCTCGAACGAGTCGAGGATGTGTTCGGCGAGCGGCTCGTCCTCTTTGATTGCGGGGAGTTGACAATGGGCGACCTGATGACGCGGGTGGTGGCGCGACTCAGCGGGCGCGTCAGTGTCGACGGGTACTTCGTCGCGCCCGGGTCTGACGACCTCGATGGCGCGTCGCTCGCCGCGCGCTGGTCGCGCGGCGCGATCGCGCATTTGGAGCGGTGGCGAGAGAACTGCCCGTCGGCGCGCTGGACAAGGGTCGCGAACGAAGTCGTGACGGCGATGCGCACAGACGTCGTCGCCCGGCTCGAGGCCGCCCCGGGACCCGCCGCACACACCCTGCGAAGCACGGACCTCCTGGTGGTGCACGGCGCGGTCGGCTACGCCCGCCAGGTCGAGATCGCCCGCGACGCGATACTGGCCGCGATCCGCGAGTTCGCAGCGGCGCCGCACGAAGTCCGGGTGGTGACCCCAGACGCCGAGCGGTTCGTGCCGTTGATGCACGAATACTGGTTCCGTCACGGTGACCCGACCGCACCCACGCTCCAGTTCGAAGTTGCCGATCCCACGGTCGCGCACGCGAGTCCTCGGCTGAGCGCCTTTACGACGCTGCTCGCGACCATCGCCTCGCACGGCACGATCCATGACGTCGTCGCGCTACTCAGCGAGCCGGCGGTCCACGAGGGTGTCGGGCTGACGCGCCGCGACGTCGAACGCGTCCTCGAACTCGCCCTCGCGAGCGGCGTAAGCCTCGGTCTCGACGGACGGTCCCGTGAGCCGGTCGCGGTATTCACCCCGGGTGACGACGCGGGGACGTGGGGTCGGTTCCGAGACCGCGGCGTCCTCGCGTCGGTCTTCGACGTGGCCGACACACCCGTCGACCTACCGATCTGGCCGGTCGGGGTGCCCGCGGACCTGCCGGTCATGGCCGCGGTCTCGCGACTGATCAACGCGCTCGTCGAGGCGGGCGAGGCGACGCGTGCGGCTCGAACCCTTCCGGCGTGGGTGGAACTCTTCGGGGAGTGGGCTCAGCTCGTGGTGAGTCCGGCCGGCGCGCTCGACGTCGGCCTGGACCGGGTCCTGGACCGGCTCCACACGTTCGCACGCACGAGCGACGGTTCGCTCACCTTCGACGAAGCCCGCGAACTGTTCGAACAGGTGGCGACCGGCGCCGGCGGCAGCTCGGTCATCGGCCGCGGCGGCGTCACCGTTCAGGGTCCGTACGCACTCAGTCACGCCCCCTATCGTGTTACGTGCGTCCTCGGACTCGACGACGAGCTGCTTCCGTCGCTGTCATCGAGCGGCCCGCACCTCGGCGAGGCGAGGGTCGGTGACCCCTCACCTCGTGACCGGTTCCGCGCCGCACTGCTGTCGCTCGTCGCCACCACGAGTGACCGGGTGATCCTCGTGACCAACGACCGTGAGGTCGGAGACGGTTCGCCCCTCGCGCCCGCCCTCGTACTCGCCGAGTTGACCGAGGCGTTGCTGACGCCGGGCCCCGACGGCCTGGGACTCGCCGTGCCGTGGCGCTCGCATCCGCGGTACGCCTTCTCCACGCACGCTGACGGCGGCACCGTCGGCGCTGCGGACCTCGTCGACGATACCGGCGACGCCGTCAATTCTTTCAGCCTCGATCCGACTGCGGCGGCCCTGGCGACACTGCTCGCCAACAAGCCCGTACCGTCACTCGAGGACGACCTCGCCGTTACCGCCTCCACGATGCCCGAAGTCACGCCACCAGCGGTGCTCGAGCTGTCACGACTGATCCGGTTCGTGAAAGATCCCCAACGGTCGTTCCTCGAGACCGTCTTTGACGGTGCCGCGGTGGCCGACCAGCGCGCCGAACTGCCGGACGTGCCCCGACTCGACATGGGCGACAGCCTCGTGCTCTGGCAGGTGCGTCATTCGATCGTGCACCGCGCCCTCTCGACCGGGGCGATCACCGTAGCGGGTCGCCACCCCGATGACCCAGTCGCCGCCGTCGCGACGGGCTTTCGCGATCGGGTGCGTCGCAGCGTGAACGAAGCGGCACTCGCCTCCTTCGTCGAGCACTACCGGGCCGACCTCGCACTCGTGGGTGCCGTGCGGGCCCCCTGGAGTGAACGGCCCGCCGTGGTGACCGGACCCGACCTTCGGGTGCTGCGCCCGGCGATCGAGGTCTATGAAACCACGTGCGGTCCGGTGCTCGTGGAGTGGACGGTCTCCAAGAGCGTCGCCACCGCACTCGTCAACGCCCTGGTGACAGTGGCGGTGGCGACGGTGGAGCGAGGCACCGCGGTGACGGCGGTCGTCGTGCGACCCGACTACGAATCCGATCCCCCCGGAACGAACCCGTTCGCCACGCTCACGTGGCGCGGGAACGACCCGGTGCGATCGGCGGCCCGCCTGCTCGAAGCGCTCGTGACCCTGTACGGCGAGCAGTTCGATGCTCCGCCCCTGCACCTCTATCGGACGTCGCTCGCCGGTTCGGGGCGCGACGACCTCGACGCGATCTATTCCAAGAACGCCGCGGTGGCGTGGGAGGGACGACCGGGGGCTCCCGGCGGGGACCGCACCTCGGCGGCGAACCAGCTGCTCTTACCCTTCACCTTCGTCGAGCTCACCGAGCTCGACGAAGGAGCTTTTCACGACGCCTCTCGACGGGTGCGCAGTCTCTTCGATGGCGTGGTGGTGACGTCGAGCTCATCCGGTGGACCGGTCTGGTCGGCGCTGCTCTGTAGTGGAGAGACCTCGTGACCGAGGCGTTCGACGTCGCCACGAGTCCCCTTCGCCGGGCAGACGGTCACGATGCCGTGCCCCACCCGCTGCTCATCGAGGCGAGCGCGGGCAGTGGCAAGACGTGGACCCTCGCCCACCTCGCCGTGCGATTCATGCTCGAAGACGGAGTCTCACCCGACGAGCTCCTGCTCGTCACATTCACCCGCGACGCCGCGCGCGAGCTGCGCGGTCGAGTTCGCGCGCACCTGCGCCAAGTGCTCGACCTCCTCGAGCGCCTCGAGTCCAGGACCGCGACGCCGGTTCACGCATGGGAGCGCTACTTCGCGTCGCTCGACCCGAGACGTCGCGCGCAGCTGCTCGCCGCCGGTCGTGAGCGACTGGCGACACTCGACGCGCTGCACGCCCAGACCATCGACTCGTTCGCGGCCGAGCACGTGGAGAGTGCCGCACGCTCGACGACCCAGGCACCGCGCCAGTGGCGTCAGGCCTGTAACGAGGTCATCGCGGCGCACGCCCTCGGATCGCCTGATGATTCGGCGCTCCTCGAGCGTCACGCGTCACTCGACACGCTGCGCGTGGTCGCACGAGCACTCTACGACGCTGGTCTGCGCGTCAACGATGGTCGGGTGACGGCACCGCCGTCGCTCGTGGTCCTGCCGACCGGTGATGAGCCCGATGTCGACGAGGCGACGCGCGCCGCGCGGATACAACGAGACCTCGCCGTTCGGATTGTTGGGCGTTTCGCCGAGTTGCTCGGCCACGTCCGGGCCACGACCTTCTCGGACGTCATGCTGGGGCTGCTCGAGCGGACCCGTGACGCCGGATCGGCGGCGTTCATCGCGCGGATGCGCCAGCGGTTCCGCGTTGTCATGATCGACGAGTTCCAAGACACCAACCACCTGCAGTGGGAGATTTTCACCCGACTCTTCCTCGACGCGTCCGAGACCCGACTCGTGGTGGTCGGTGACCCCAAACAGGCGATCTACCTCTTCCGTTCGGGCAGCGTGGAGACCTTCCTCGCGGTGCGCTCGATGTGCGAGACCCGGGGCGTGCCAGTCACGACGTTGCCCGACAATCACCGTTCGCACCCGGCGTTGCTCGCGTGCGTCAACCAGTTCTTCGACGGGGCGTCCTTCCGCTACGACGTCGACGACCGTAACGACCTCGCGATCGGTTTCACGCCCGCGCGGTCGTTCCTTGACGACGAGGAGACACCCCACGGCCTCACCCTCGGCGACGGGTCCGCCCCGATGCACCTGCGCGTGGGCCACAAGGACGACGCGATGGTGCGCCGTGAGGTCACCGACTACGTCGCGTTAGTGCACGCTCGTGGCGTCCCCTACAGCGAGGTGGCCGTGCTCTGTCGCACGAGGTATCAGTGTCTCGAGATCCAACACCACCTGTCACGTCGGGGGATACCCGCGACGACCTCGGCCGACGAGAGCGTCGCCACCAGTCGCGCGGCGTTCCAGTTGCGCTTGCTCCTGGTGGCCCTCTCCGACCCCGACGAGTCCGCCCACACCGAGGTGCTGCGGGTCTCGTGGTTCCGCGAGGCCCTCGGGCGCGACGGTGAGCCCGACGAGCTCGTGAACCGGCTCGTCGAGGAGTTCTCGTTGCGCGGCGTGGCCGCGATCGCGGGCTTCCTGCACGACCGCAACGTCCTCACCACCGTGCTGTCCCTGCGCGACGGCGAGCGGCACGTGACCGACCTCCTGCACCTGTCCGAGATACTGAGCGTGGAGTGCCGCACCGTGCGGTCCCTGCCCCTCGTGCTCGACTGGCTCGACGACCTCGCGGTAGCCGACGACGCCGAGCCGAGCGTTCGCGCGCGGCGCCTGGAGACCGAGAGCGACGCCGTGCGCGTCATGACGGTCCACAAGGCCAAGGGCCTTGAGTTCGACACCGTGCTCGTGCCGTTCCTCAACGAGCCGTACCCGCAGATCGGTGCGGACGGCTCTCGCGCACTTCGCCAGTGGGTCGACGTGGACCACGTGGTGGTGGACGCCGGGTCGGGAATCGAGTGGGGCGACCCGGTATCGCGAAACCGGCGCGTCATCGCGAGCAATCTCGCCGAACACCGTCGGCTCGCCTACGTCGCGCTGACTCGAGCTAAACGCCACCTGGTCGTCTGGCTCGCCGTGACGTCGAAACAACCGCTCGGCGGGGAGTTCGCGCGGCTCGTCTTTGACCGGGCGATGTCGCCGCCGGCGCTCGCGGCCCGGACGGTAGACGAGGTGTCGTCGCTGTTCATGGACCCGAAACGGAAACGGAACGTCACGGTTGAAAAAGCGGTGACGAGCGATCCCGTCACCACCCTCCAGGATCTCTGGGGCGGCGCGAACCGGTTCTCGATTTACGCCATCGGCGACGGGGACGTCGCCGCCGCCGTCGAGCGCGCGACCACCCCGGGCGGCGTGCGCGAGCTCCGCGTCTTCGCGGCGGGCAGCGCCCCCTCGATCGGCTGGGAGCGACGTCGGTGGTCTTATACGGACCTCGCCAAGAACCTCAAGTTGAACGAGACCGTGCTGAGCGAACCCGATGACCAGAGCGAGCGCGCCGGCGGGTACGACGAGACGGTGCACGAGCTCGACGGCTCCGACGTGCTCGGCGACGTCTCCTCCGGCGTGCGGTCGGTCTTCGGATCGCTCGCCGGCGCCCGTTTGGGGGCTGCGGTGCACGCACTGCTCGAACGACTCGTCGGTGTCGAGGTCCGCGATCCGCGCGCCGCCGCCGTTACCGTCCTCGAGCGCGAGGGGTTCGCCGCGCACGAGGTGACCAACAATCTCGAGGTGCTTCTCACGTCGACGGCGACGCTGCTCGCGCGGCCGACCGCCCCCCTGCTCGATGGCCTCGCCCTCGGTGAATTGGGCCGACGAGACGTGGCTCGCGAGATGCGCTTCGTGCTCGCCCTCGGCGAGCGTCGCCGCCGCGAACGCCTCGCTGCCGCGGCGCGGGCGATTCTCGAGTTCGACCGTTCGGGCTCCGACGGGGACGGACTCTTTCGCGGCTACTTCGCCCGGCTCGCGCGCGACGTCGACGGCCTCGACGAGGGCTTCCTCATTGGCAGCCTCGACCTCGTCGTGCGCCGGGCCGACGGTCGATACGCGATCGTCGACTACAAGACCGATCAGCTGCCCGGAGCCGAGCGCCCGTACGCGCGCGCTCGACTCCTTACGTCAATGGAGCACGAGCACTATCCGCTCCAGGCGCTGCTCTACTCGATTGCCCTACACCGTTACCTGCGCGGCACGCTGGGCGACTACGACCCCGGACGTCACCTTGCCGGCGTGGGGTACTACTACCTGCGCGTCGTGGGCGACCCCTCGGCCCACCCCGAGGACGGGTTCGCCCAGTGGTCGGTCACGCCCGCGGCGGTGGCCCAGGCGTCCGACGCGCTCGGAGACCTCGCGTGATCGCCGGGGACGTGACCGCGTCAGACCGCGAGCTCGCCGAGGTGGTGCTTCGCCGCTTCGGACCGGCGGACTCGTCGGCACTACTCGTTCGCATCGTTACTGCGCTCGCGCGCGCCGTGCGCGAGGACCACGCGGCGATGGACCTCAACCGTCGCGACGACGACCCCGTCGGGTCCGCACTCGAGGACCCCGACACCGTGCTCGAGGCCCTGCGCGCGGCCCCGGTCCTTTGTCAGTTCCTCGGGCGCGACGACCCGGTCGAGGCGAGCGGTCCACCACTCGTCGTGCTCGATGACCGCTTCCTCTCGCTTCGACGCTGGGCGCTCGCGGAGTGGCGCGTCGCACGTTCGATCGACGAGGCCCGCGCCACGTTGCTCGAGATGCCAGACGGTCTCACCCGCGATGACGTGGAGGCCGCAATCGCGGCGTCAACGACGGAGCTCGCGGGCGCCGGATACGTGGCCGACGAGCTGGGTGCCGTCGTGTGGCGGATGCTGACGCGCCGGGTCTCGTTCGTGACCGGGGGTCCGGGGACCGGAAAGACGTGGCTCGTCACCCAGGCCCTGCGCACGCTTGACCGCGCCTTGGCGATGGCGTCAGCGCGGTCGATGACCTTCGCCGTCGCGGCGCCGACCGCGAAGGCCGCTCGGCGCCTCGGCCAGACGCTCGACGCCGCCATCGCGGGAACCGAGTTCACCACCCTCGAACGCGACCACGACCGCGAGGGGTCGCTGCATCACCTCCTCGGGCTCCACCCCAGGGCGGTGGTCCCACCGCGTCCGCTCTGGCACGACGTGGTGGTCGTCGACGAGGCGTCGATGGCTGACCTCGCGATGCTCGACGCCCTGCTGCGCGCCGCCGCCGCCGCCGTCTCGCCGTGTCGGGTGGTGCTCGTGGGTGACCCGAATCAGCTGGCCTCGGTGAACGTGGGGGCCGTACTCGCCGACGCGGTGGCGAGCGAGGCCCGCACCGACGCGCTCGTCACGCACCTGGCGACGGTGCACCGCACCGACAACCGCGACATCTTGGACTTCGCGTCACTGGTGAAGGCGGGCGACGGTGAGGGCGTGCGGCGATTCATCGCCGACGGGCGCACCGACCTGCACCACTACGACCGGTTCGACGACCCCGAGCTCATCGCGCTCGTCGTCGAGCACGCGCGCGCGCTTCGCGACGCGGCGCGACGGGGCGACCGACCGGCGCTCGTGGGGCTCGCGGGGGCGCTCACGGTGCTCGCGGCCAACCGTGAGGGACCGGGTTCGGTGGCGTGGTGGAACGAGCGCGTCCGTGACGCCCTGCGCGAGGACCGCGCGGGGGTGGGGACGCGGTTCTCGGTGGGTGAGCCCGTGCTCATCACGAGGAACCAACGGTCGCTCGGGCTCCACAACGGCGACGTCGGTGTCGTCATGGAGGTCGACGGCGAGCTCGTGGTGGTCTTTGACGTCGACCGCGAACGACCACTCGCCGCGATCGCGCACGCGCAGCCCGCGTGGGCCATGACCATCCACAAGTCCCAGGGCAGCGAGTACGACCACGTCGTGGTGGTGCTGGCGCGCATCGGGTCGCCGCTGCTCACCCGCGAATTGCTCTACACCGGCGTCACCCGGGCAAAGCGAGCGGTCTCGTTGGTGGGTGACGCCGCGGCGCTCGCCGCGGCGACGGACCGCCAGGTGGATCGCGTCTCGGGACTGACCGAGCGACTCGGCTAGTCGCTCAGTGCACGATCGTTGGTGATTCACCCAACTGCTCGGGCGCACCCGAGCGCAGCAGGATCGCGGTGAGCACCGCGCCACCGACGAAGATCCACGCCGAGTAGCCGAAGGCCGCGGTGTAGCTGTGCACACCGGCGAGCTCGACGTTGAGTGCGGTGGGCGCCCGCCCGACGAGGTAGCTGGTCGCGGCACTCGCGGCGAGCGTGTTGAGCAGCGCCGTGCCGATCGAGCCACCGATCTGCTGGGAGGTGTTCACGAGCGCCGACGCGACGCCGGCGTCGTGGTTGGCGACCCCTAGGGTCGCGGTGTTGAACGACGGCGCGAAGATGAGCCCGACGCCGAGTCCCATCGTGATGAGCGGCACGAGGATGTCGGTGAGATAGGAGCTGTGGATCCCGAGGCGGGTCAGCCACCACAGTGACCCCGCGGCCATCAGCATGCCGACGGGGATGAGTGGTCGGGGCCCGAACTTGGGCAGTAGTGAGATGTTGGAGAGCTGCGCGGTGATCGAGATGCCCGCCACCATCGGCAAGAAGG
>JAJYDR010000032.1:0-1686 GCA_021777285.1 Actinomycetes bacterium | reverse complement strand
ACGGCGCTGAAGCCGAGGGTGACCTGCAGGTAGTACGTGAGGAAGAGAAAGACACCGAACATGCCCGAGCCGGCGACGAGCATGGCCGCGAGCGCGCCGCCGCGGTTGCGGTCCATCAGGACCCGAAGCGGCAGCAGCGGGAAGCGCGTGCGGCGTTGGACCGCCATGAAGGCGACCAGCAGCACCACGGCGACGACGAAGCTGCCCAGGGTGTAGACATCGGTCCACGACGTGGTCTCGGCGTGGGAGAAGCCGTAGACGAGGGCGAAGAGCCCGGTGGTGCCGGTGAGGACGCCGGGCCAGTCGAGCGGGTCGTGGTCGACGCCCCGGTCGTGCTTCAAGAGTGTGACGGCGCCGACGACGCTGACCGCGGCGAAGAAGAGGTTCACGAGCAGCGTCCAGCGCCACGACGCGTACGAGGTGAGTACGCCGCCGAGCAGGAGGCCGAGCGCGCCACCGGCCCCGGCGACGGCACCGTAGATGGCGAAGGCCTTACCCCGCTCGTCGGGGTCGACGAAGGTCGTGGTGAGTAGCGCGAGCACGGCCGGTGCGAGCAGGGCGCCGAAGGCCCCCTGGATGGTGCGTGCGGTGACGAGCATCGTGAAGTTCACCGAGGCCGCGCCGAGGGCCGAGGCGCCGGCGAAGCCGACGAGGCCGATGATCAACGCGTTCTTGCGACCGATGTAGTCCGATACGCGGCCGCCGAGCAGGAGCAGGCTCCCGAAGGCGAGCGAGTACGCCGTCACGATCCACTGGCGGTCGGAGTTGGAGAAGGCGAGTGCGTGCTGCGCGGTGGGCAGCGCGATGTTGACGATCGTTCCGTCCAAGATGACCATCAACTGCGCGATCGCGAGCACCGCCAGAATCCACCACCGCCGTTCGTGGGCCTTAGCGGCCCGCTCGGCGACCTTGGGCGAGATGGTGGTCGTTGCGTCAGACACGATGACTCCTTCGTCGGTTAACTGGAATGGATGACTCCAGTTATTCCACTCTAGCGATATCTGGAGCAAGTCGTTCCACTTAACTGTGAAACTGCTAAATTTATGGGAGGGAGGAGTTGTGACCACCACATCGAACGCGAGCGAACGACCGTTGCGGGCCGACGCGGCGAGGAATCGCGAGAAGATCCTCGCGGCCGCGGCGTCCGTCTTCGCGGCCAGGGGGCTCGACGTCGTCTTTGACGACATCGCGGTCGCTGCCGACGTTGGCGTCGCCACGGTCTATCGCCGGTTCCCCGACAAGGACTCGTTGGTCTGGGCGCTCTTCGAGCACGAGATCGACGAGATCGCCGACCTCGTTCATCGCGCCAACGAGATGGGGAACTCGTGGGACGGCTTCGTGTGGTTCCTCGAGGAGGCACTCGGTCGGCTCTGCGCGAACCGCGGACTACGCGAGGTGATCATGGGCGCGCCCTACGCCGAAGAGCGGATGGTGGCGGCCAAGACCCGCCTCGTGCCCGCCATGATGGCGCTCGTCGAGCGGGCCCAGCGTGACGGCTACCTGCGCCCCGACGTCGTCGAGGCCGATATCCCGGTGCTCGAGATGATGATCAGCTCGCTCTCGGGCGGTGCGAACGACGTCGCGCCCGACCTGTGGCGTCGCTACCTGCGCATCATGCTCGACGGACTGATGACCGAACGCCGCGCGCCGAGCGCCCTGCCGCCGCCGCCGCCCGAGGCGGTCGTC
>JAJYDR010000161.1 GCA_021777285.1 Actinomycetes bacterium | reverse complement strand
CGTGTGCAACTGGTTCACGCCGTCAAGTGCGTCGGGAATCCTCTTGCGCGCGAGATCGTCACCACCTTCGTCCAAGATGCACACGTCGTGGTGGACCTCGGCCCAGTCCACTCCAACAAAAATCATGTGGTCACCTCCCATCGTTGTCAATGAACCTCGAGGCGACGGTGGCGACCTAATGGACCAGTGCTCGAAGCACGACACCCCTCCAGCCTTCTCCGCCGCCCTCACCAACCGATCGGGGCACGTTCTCCGACTAGAGCTTGACGCTCAGATTGTTGTAGTGCTCACCGACCGGCGGTTCGGTGTCATCTTCTCAAAGACGATGACGGACACCATTAGATTGGTGAAGCAGTTGCCAATTTGTCACCGGCGCTCACGTCGGAGAATCCAGACATTCCTTGGCGTCAGATGCCGGCTCACGTGAGGAGTCCTTCGATCGCCTGAGCGCGCTCTGCTACACCGTGAAGGGCTTTCAGGTGCCTGTGGGTTCAGTGAAGAACGCCCATGCAGTCGTGCGTATGAAAGGCCATCTCCAGGATATTCTTCCGTCCGAGGCGCATGCCCGAGTTGGAACTGACTCGCCCCTTCCGCTGACCGGTTGAATCCGCCCCTTCCATCAAGACCGGACGAGGTCGAATCGATCGAGATTCATCACCTTGTCCCACGCTGCCACAAAGTCACGCACGAACTTCTCCTGCGCGTCGTCGCACGCGTAAACCTCGGCGATCGCTCGCAGTTGGGAGTTCGAACCGAATACCAGATCAGCGCGGCTGGCGGTCCACTTAAGTGTTCCCGTGGCGCGATCACGTCCCTCGAATGTCTCCTCGGATTCCGACGTAGCGTGCCATTCCGTGCCCATGTCGAGCAGATTCACGAAGAAGTCATTGGTCAACATCCCGGCCCGCTCGGTGAGGACGCCCAGCTCAGACTGTCCATAGTTTGCCTTCAGGACACGCATGCCGCCGAGAAGCACCGTCATCTCAGGAGCAGTAAGCGTCAGCAGGCGCGCTCGTTCGAGCAGCAACTCCTCTGCCATACGGCGGTGACCGTGGCCAACCCAATTGCGGAACCCGTCGGCGGTCGGTTCGAGAACGGCAAAGGATTCGATGTCAGTCTGCTCCGGCGACGCATCCGTGCGACCTCGCGAGAAGGGAACCTCGACCTCGTGCCCGGCATTCTTTGCCGCTTGCTCGACGGCGGCACACCCGCCCAGGACGATGAGGTCAGCGAGGGAGATCATCCTTTCGCCACTCTG
Organism: Actinomycetes bacterium; assembly: GCA_021777285.1. The sequence goes on along the minus strand of JAJYDR010000161.1, from coordinate 2,686 downwards.
GGAACCGTTGAACTCTGTCCGGATCACTTCCAAGGTTGTCAATACCTTCGCGAGTTCGGCCGGGCCGTTGACCTCCCAATCCTTCTGCGGCGCGAGGCGAATGCGCGCGCCGTTGGCGCCACCGCGCTTGTCGGTACCGCGGAACGAGGCGGCCGACGCCCAGGCAGTCGACACCAGCTGAGTGATCGACAGGCCCGACGTAAGGATCTTGCCCTTGAGGTCGACGATCTCTTGGGCGCCAATCAACTCGTGCGTTATCACTGGAACGGGGTCTTGCCACAACTGCGGCTCCGCCGGAACAAGCTTGCCGAGGCCCCGGCTGTAGGGTCCCATGTCGCGGTGCGTCAACTTGAACCAGGCCTTCGCGAAGGCGTCAGCGAACTCCTGCGGGTTCTCGTGGAAGCGCTTTGAGATCGGGCCGTAGACCGGGTCGAAGCGCAGAGAGAGGTCGGTCGTGAGCATGGTCGGGGCGAGCGTCTTGCCTGAGTCGTGCGCGTCGGGCACGGTGCCATCACCCGCACCACCCTTCGGCCTCCACTGCGTCGCTCCGGCGGGACTCTTGTACTGCTCCCACTCGTAGCCAAACAGATTGTCGAAGAAGCTATTGCTCCACTTCGTCGGGGTCGTGGTCCAGATGCCCTCCAGCCCACTACCAATGATGTCGTCAGCGTTTCCGGTGCCGAAGGTGTTCTTCCAACCCAGTCCCTGCTCGTCGAGGCGGGCGGCTTCAGGTTCGCGGCCGACGTACTTGCCGGGATCGGCCGCTCCGTGGGTCTTGCCGAAGGTGTGACCACCGGCGATGAGCGCCACCGTCTCCTCGTCGTTCATCGCCATTCGGGCGAAGGTCTCTCGGATGTCCTGTGCGGCCAAGAGAGGGTCCGGGTTACCGTTGGGGCCCTCCGGATTCACGTAGATGAGGCCCATCTGCACGGCGCCGAGTGGGTTGTCGAGCTCCCGGTTGCCTCTGTAGCGCTCGTCGCCGAGCCACGTGGACTCCGGCCCCCAATTGGTTTCCTCGTCGGGCTCCCAGACGTCCTCGCGACCGCCGGCGAAGCCGAAGGTCGTGAGTCCCATTGACTCCAGGGCGCAATTACCCGCGAAGATCATCAAGTCGGCCCACGAGATCTTGCGGCCGTACTTCTGCTTGACCGTCCAGAGCAACCGGCGCGCCTTGTCGAGGTTCACGTTGTCGGGCCAACTGTTGAGGGGCGCGAAGCGCTGCGCGCCCGATCCCGCACCACCGCGACCGTCACCGATGCGGTAGGTACCCGCGCTGTGCCACGCCATACGGATGAAGAGAGGTCCGTAGTGGCCCCAGTCAGCGGGCCACCAGTCCTGCGAGGTAGTCATCACTGCCTCGATGTCTCTCTTCAAGGTGTCGAGGTCGAGCGTCTTGAACTCTTGGGCGTAGTCGAAGTCCTCGTCCATGGGGCTGGACAAGGGGGAGTTCTGGTGCAGAATCCTGAGATTCAGCTGGTTCGGCCACCACCGCTGATTCGTTCCAGCCTCAATCGCACGCAGGTTCGCCCCGCCTTCGAACGGGCACTTGCTCTCGTTGTCCATGTTGTCTCCTTAGGTTGCTTCATAACTCTGAGTCACGAGGAACTTCTTCGTGGGACTTGCGGAATTGATTACGGCTCTTGCAATAAACTTCTGCGTTGGCTTTGACGGCGGTCAGTCGGTGGATCTAGGCGAGTCGATGCTCGACCTTCCACCAGGCACGCCGGACAGCGCCCCCAGTAAACGACCTCGGCCTCATCGATTTCGTAGCCCAGGTCGTCAGCGGCCGTCAAGCACGGAGTAAAGCCAACCGCGCAGTCGACGTTGCCGACACGGCCGCAGATACGACAAATGACGTGATGGTGGTTGTCATTAACCCGGTCCTCGTAAAGGGCGGGTGATCCGACGGGTTGAATTCGCCGGATGAGTCCCTTCTCGACCAGCACACCGAGGGCGTCGTACACCGCCTGGCGCGAGATGGCACCAATTTCGGTTTCTGCGACCCTAAACACCGCATCGGCCGTGATGTGTGGTCGCCCCGACACCGCCCTCAGCACCGCCAAGCGCTGGGCGGTGACCTGGACGTCGTGCTGGCGAAGGAGGTCGGCAGAACTAAGGGTCACGCTGAGAGACTATACCAAGATTTAGGATGAGTCAAGAAATAGATTACGTCAGGTATTCCTTCTGGGTCTCCTTCGGTACCACCCAGTGAGGGCTCGAGGGCTATTTGACGGCTCGGTACGTCCGGTACGTGACACCCCTGGGGACGACAACTCTGGTGCCGTTTGGGCTGAGGTCCAGGGCCCCTTGGCGCGATTATCGACTACCGCAGTTGCCGCGACTGCAACTACCCGGAGGATGACGTTTCCCGCGTCGCAACCTCGTCAAAAGTCATCGCCCGAGGACCAGTCAAGGGATAAGTGATTCCCGAATGCCTCTTGGGGGCTGACGAGCGTCGCGACCGCGACCTCAGCAATAACGAGGGCATCAACGAATGACTCCGCTCCACCGCCGCTTGAAACAGTAAGGAGATCTTGGACGATGGGAAGGTTGAATCGCCCCGGGAAAGTTGGAGAAAATCCCGACGCGAATCGCTTTCATGATGGCCTCGAAACTCGGCTCCGGCCCGGCCATTGCGCGGTTACCAGATTTCGTAGGTGCCGTCGAGTCGGGCGCGTGCGATGAC
>JAJYDR010000031.1 GCA_021777285.1 Actinomycetes bacterium | reverse complement strand
CTTCGAAGACCGCGAGGGCCTCATCGCGGCCACCATCGTGCACCGCTACCGCCAGGTGCTGGTGGGCAACGCCGAGACCTTCACCACCCCGCTGCGCGAGGTCGAGACCACCGACGACCTGCGCGCCGCGCTCTCGCAGATGATCTACGACGCCCAGACGCCCGAGCGCACCGAGGGCCGGCTGCTACGCATCGAGTCAATGTCCTTCGCCCAGCACAACCAGGCCGCTTCGGCCGGGATCCTCGCGGCCAAGGAGGAGGCGGGTGAGCTCATCGTGCACTGGGTCACCCCGCTCGAGGCCAAGGGACTGCTCGCCGAGGGCGTCACCGCGATCGCCTTCGCGCGCGTGTGGTACGCGCTGTTCTTCGGCCAGATCGCCCTCCAGGGCGAGCAGAACCTGGCGATCACCAACGAGGACTGGCTGCGCGCGCTGCACGTGATCGCCTACTCGATGGTCGCCGCCTGAACCGAGCGCTGCGCGGGCGAAAGCTCCACCATCCAGGTGAGCAGCGCCACGGCGAATCCCACCTGATAGATCACCTCTCCGGCCAGCATGTAGGGAAAGTGCCAGTCCGGCAGGGAGAAGGCTGCGAGCAGACCCCCGGCGAGCTGGACCGAGAAGGCGCTCCAGGTCACCAGTCGTGACGCGCGTCGCACGAGGGCGATGGTGATCGCCCCCTGGACGAGGGCCATCGCGACGCCGGCCGTCATGTGGGTCCAATTGAGGAACGTCCCCTGATTAAAGGGCGTCGCGATCACGACGAAGAGCCCCAGGGCGACCGCGCGCACGCCGACGACGATGAGAGCCGGCGCGCCGAGGCTGGCGTAGTGACCGGCGGCGCGCCAGAGCCCCCCGGCGGCCACCACGAAGGCCAGCGCCAAGATGACAATCGTGCGGTGATAGACGCCGTAGAAAGAGATGCCCTCGCTCCGGGCGAGCTCGGAGTGGTCGGTGCCCACGCACCAGGCCAAGAGCACGAAGAACACGGCCTGGGTACCGGCCAGGCTATAGAGATACCCGTGAGCGCGCGTGGATATCTCCACGCTTCGAAAACTAGTGCGTGAAGCGCTCTCGCGAGGCCGCCAGCTCGGCGAGCGCGGCGTCGCGCCCGACCCAGTTCTCGACCTTCATCCACTTGCCCTCGTCGAGGTCCTTGTAGACGGTGAAGAAGTGCGCGATGCGGTCCAGTTCGGCCTTGGGCACGTCGGCGATGTCGGTGGCGTCCTTCCAGGCCGGGTCGTAGGCGGGCACGGCGAGGAGCTTGGCGTCCTCGCCCTTCTCGTCGGTCATCAGGCACATGCCGAGGATCTTGGCCTTGATCAGACAGCCCGGGAACGTGGGATACGCGGTCAGGACCAGCGCGTCGAGCGGGTCGCCGTCGCCGCCCAGAGTGTCAGGGATGAAGCCGTACTCGGCCGGATAGCCCATGGAGACCACCAGGTGGCGATCGAGGAAGATCGTGTGGTTCTCGTGGTCGTACTCGTACTTGTTCTGGCTGCCCCGCGGAATCTCCACGATGATGTTGACGGTGTCCATGATCAAGCCTCTCCGGCGGCCGCGCCGCCACGAGGACATGGTAGTGAACGCCGAGCGCTTCCTCGCGGGCGATGACCCCGGGCGACCTACACTGCAAGGGCGCGGGCCCGTCGGCCCACGAACAAGGAGGTCCCCGTGGATCGTATTGGTGTAGTCGGTTGCGGCCTGATGGGCTCGGGCATCGCCGAGATCGCGGCGCGCGCCGGCTCGGACGTGATCGTCCTGGAGCGTAACGCCGAGGCCCTCGCGGCCGGCGTCGCACGGATCGAGAAGTCGCTGAATCGGGCCGTCGCCGCCGGCAAGATGCCCGAGGAGGAGGCCAACCGGGCACGCTCGAACTTGAGTTTCACCGAGGACTTCACCCGCTTCGCCGACCGCCAGCTGGTGGTTGAGGCCGTCGCCGAGGACGAGGCGACCAAGGTCCAGGTCTTCAAGCGCCTCGACGCGGTCGTGAGTGACCCGACGGCGATCCTGGCCACCAACACCTCCTCCATCCCGATCATCAAGCTCGCCATGGCGACGCGCCGCCCCGAGCAGGTCATCGGCATGCACTTCTTCAACCCGGTGCCGGTGTTGCGACTCGTCGAGGTGATCTCCTCGCTGCTCACGGCACCCGAAACGACGACGCGGGTGAAGGACTTCGCCACGACCGCGCTGAACAAGAAGGTCATCGACTCGAAAGACCGCGCGGGCTTCGTCGTGAACGCCCTACTGATCCCCTACCTGCTCTCGGCGATCCGCATGCTCGAGTCGGGATTCGCCACCGCCGACGACATCGACACCGGCATGGTGGTGGGCTGCGCGCACCCGATGGGCCCGCTGGCTCTCACTGACCTGATCGGCCTCGACACCACGCTGGCGGTCGCCGAGTCGCTCTACGAGGAGTTCAAGGAGAGCCACCTGGCGACGCCGCCCCTGCTCTCGCGCATGGTCCAGGCGGGGCTCCTCGGTCGCAAGTCGGGCCAGGGGTTCTACTCGTACAAGTAGGACTGGTGAACGTCTTCGTGCTGACGCTGCGCTGCGCGGACCAGCCGGGCATCGTGCACGCCGCCTCGGGCGCCATCGTCGCCGTTGACGGAAACATCTTGGAGAACGACCAGTTCACCGATCCGGTGACCGGCCAGTTCTGCATGCGCACGCGCTTCGAGACCTCTGTGGACGCCGCGGACGTGCGCGATCGCCTCGCGAGCGACCTCGCGCATTTTTCCCCGGCGATCGGTCTGCGCAACGAGGACGAGCCGCGTCGCGCGCTCGTGATGGTCTCGACCTTCGACCACTGCCTGGCCGACCTGCTCTACCGGCGTGACCACGGCGACCTGCCACTGGACATCGTGGCGGTCGTCTCGAACCACCCCGACTTAGAGCCCCTCGCCGCGCGCCACGGCGTCGACTTCCACGTGATCCCGGTCACCGCGGCGACCAAGGAGCAGTCCGAGGACGCGCTGCGCGCCCTCCTCGCGGCCTACGAGGTGGACTTCGTCGTGCTCGCGCGCTACATGCAGATCCTCTCGCCCGCACTCTGCGCCGAGCTGAGCGGGCGCGTGATCAACATCCACCACTCGTTCCTGCCGGGCTTTCGCGGGGCGCGCCCCTACCACCAGGCCTACGAGCGCGGCGTGAAGCTGATCGGCGCGACGGCCCACTTCGTCACGTCCGACCTCGACGAGGGACCCATCATCGACCAGGACGTCGTGCGCGTGACCCACGCGCACCGTCCCGAGGACATGGTGAGCTTGGGTCGCGACATCGAGCGCACGGTACTCGCACGCGCGGTGCGCCTCGTCGCCGAGGACCGCGTCACGATCGTCGGCGAGCGAACCGTCATCTTTTCCCAGTGACACCTGTTGACCCGGGGCTTCGAGCCGGTCAACGCTGCGTTACCTCTCGGGGTGCCCGTCAGTGGGTGCGGCCATCGCAATCATCGCGAGGAGCGCCGGATTCGCGTTCACCGCGACGAGGCGCGTTTGTGGGTGCGCGCTCTGCCACACCCTGAAGAGTTCGTCGACAAAGCCTTGACCCACCTGATCCACGCCCGTGAAGTCAAGTTCGACGACGCCGTACGCCTCCAGGTGTGCCGCCACGCGCTTGGCCTCGGAGCGCGAGACGAAGGTGCCGTCACTGAAGAGGGACACGCGAATGCTCGTCCGATTGAGACCTGCCGTGATCGGGTCAGAGAATGCGCGGAACACCTCGAGGGGCACCACTGACGTCGTTGCGTCGACCTCGCAGCGCACTAGCGTTCCCGTGCGCTCGTGTTCGAGCCAGCCGAGTCCTTCGTCTCGACGGCGATTGTCGACGTTCCAGACCAGCTGACCACTCGAGAGAATGAACTGACTGGACATCCGCGAGGTGAAGTAGATGCCCAAGCCACTGTGACGATCCGGCGCTGACGTCTGCTTGCCCTTAGCGATCTCTCCGATCGCGTCAAAGTCCGTGGCCAGACCGCGCGACTCACGCATCCGGCGAAAGGCTCCCACGCCGTCGTCTTGCACCTCAAAGGCGATGCGGTCGGCGTCAGCGAACCACCGGACGATCACCTCGGTGCCGCCCGAGTGATCGATGGCGTTGTTCACCATCTCGGTAACGGCGAAGTCGAGAATTGGTTTCACCTTCAGATTGTCAAAGATGTCCAGGTCCATCTTTCGAAGAGCGGAATACTCCTCCATCCAGACTCGGTCCTCTTGAAGTCCCGCGACGGTGTACCTCGTTGAGCGAAGGCTCCGGCGGCGATAGCGGGCGCCGCGGCCCGCCCCCTCACGGACGAGTTCACCGCTCTCGACCAACGTCCGGAGGTGATGGTGCGCTGCCTGGCGCGTCACACCGGCGGCCGCGGCGACCTCACCGGACGTGACGACGTCGCTCGCCGCGAACAGTCGCTCGATCACAGCCAGTACGGAGCTCGCCATCTCGCTCCTTTACATTCTTCCGATTAGGGCCACCCTGACTACCATGTTAGTCCAGAATCTTTACGATTTGACGATGATTGGCACAGAACGTGCATAAACGTAATATCGTAAAGTTACGAATCGGACCACCGTCTCTTGACTTGCACTCGTCGCAACGGTCGCCCCCACTGCGTGGCCGACGGACGGCCGGCTCGCGTCGTTCAACTCGCTGCACGCGTGGACGCGTCAGCCAGCGATTCAGGTAACAGCCTGGCGAACGGCAAATCGTGGGGCGAGGTGGTCCTCACTCTCGATCACCTCGACCAGGTGCTCGACCGCATCGTAGACGTCCACGTAACGCAGGTACAGCGGCGCAAAGCCGAAGCGCGCGATGTCCGGCTCGCGGAAGTCGCCGATGACCCCGCGCTCGATCATCGCCTGGACGACGCCGTAGCTCTGGGGGTGGCGCAAGGAGACCTGGCTGCCGCGACGCGCGTGCTCGCGCGGCGTGGCCAGCGTGAACACCCCGGGCAGTCGCGCCTCGACGAGGTCGATGAAGAGGTCGCTCATGACCAGGCTCTTCGCGCGTACCGCGTCGATGGTGACGCGGTTCCACACGTCGAGGGCCCCGTCGAGCACGGCGAGCGCCACGATCGAGGGCGAGGACGTCACAAAGGCCTGCATGCCCGCGGCGGGCGCGTACTCGAGCTCGAAGTCAAAGGGCCTCGCGTGTCCGAGCCAGCCGGGGATCGGGTTCTCGAGGACTCCTTGGAACGAGGCGCGCACGTAGATGAAGCCCGGCGAGCCGGGGCCGCCGTTTAAGTACTTGTACGTGCAGCCCGCGGCGAAGTCCACGTTGGCGCCCGTGACGTCGAGGGGCACCGCGCCGGCCGAGTGCGCGAAGTCCCAGAGCATCAGCGCCCCGACGTCGTGTACCTGGGCCGTGATGCCGGCGAGGTCGAGCATCTCGCCGGTGCGAAAGTCCACGTGGGTGAGCATCACGAGAGCCACGTCGCCATCGAGGTTGGCGGCGAGGTCCTCGCGCGTGATGGTCCGCACCACGACATCGCGGTCGGCGAAGTGAGCCATCGCGCGCACGATGTAGATGTCGGAGTGGAAGTTGGCGATGTCGGTCAAGATCACGTGCCGGTCGCGCCGCAGCGAGAGAGCGCCGCCGATCAACTTCGCGAGCCCGATAGTCAGCGTGTCGGCGACGAGGACCTCGCCAGCGTGCGCGCCGATAAGGGGCGCCAGTCGGTCGCCCAGACGCGTGGGCGTCGCCATCCAGCCCGCGCTGTTCCAACTCTTCACCAGGCCCTCGGCCCACTCGTGCTCGATCACCTGGGCCACGCGTTCGCGCGCGGCGCGCGTGACCGGTCCCAAAGAGTTGCCATCGAGGTAGATCAGGCCGTCGGCGAGGGTGAACTCCTCGCGCAGCGCAGCGAGGGGGTCAACGGCGTCCAACGCCGCGCACTCGTCCCGTGAGATCACGTCGTCTCTCCTGTTCTGGGCTTGACGCCCCGACACTACGACGCCGCTAACGCGACGCGCGAACCTCCGAACACCGACCAGCCGCCTTCGCGGCGCTCGCGTCTCGCGTCGCGTCGCGCCGGCAGGCGACGGCCCGTCGTTCCCCTCCAACCTACCGAGGAAGACCAGGGCCAATAGTCAGCGCGTCAGTGGCTTGTAGCGCATCCGGTGCGGCTGGTCGGCGTCGGTGCCGAGACGCTTGTGGCGATCCACCTCGTATTCGGAGAAGTTGCCTTCGAACCAGCGCACCTGGGAGTCGCCCTCGAAGGCGAGCACGTGGGTCGCGATCCGGTCGAGAAACCAGCGGTCGTGGCTGATGACGACGGCGCACCCGGGAAAGCCCAGCAGGGCGTCCTCGAGTGCGCGCAGGGTGTCCACGTCGAGGTCGTTGGTGGGCTCGTCGAGGAGCAGCACGTTGCCCCCGCGGCGCAGGACCTTGGCCAGCTGGACCCGGTTGCGCTCGCCGCCGGAGATCTCGCCAACCTTCTTCTGCTGGTCGCTGCCCTTGAAGCCAAAGCTCGCGACGTAGGCGCGCGCGTGCAGCTCGCGATTTCCCACCACGATGCGCTCGTCGCCCCCGGCCACCTCGTCAAAGACGGTGGCCTCGGCGTTGAGCTCGTCGCGCGACTGGTCCACGTAGGCGAAGGACACCGTCGGACCCACCTGGATGGTGCCGCCATCAGGCTGGTCCTGACCCACCAGCATCTTGAACAGTGTGGTCTTACCCGCGCCGTTTGGCCCGATCACGCCGACGATGCCGCCCGGAGGCAGCAGAAACGAGAGGTCCTCGATGAGGAGGCGATCGTCGAAGCCCTTGGAGAGGTGCGCAGCGTCGACGACGAGGTCGCCCAGGCGCGGTCCCGGCGGGATCGCGATCTCGACCTTGTCGGCGCGCCGCTCGGCGGACTCGGCCTCAGCAACGAGCTCGTTGAAGGCGTTGACGCGGGCCTTGCCCTTGGACTGACGAGCGCGCGGCGACATGCGGATCCACTCGAGCTCGCGCGCGAGGGCCGCCTGGCGCGCGGAGTCGGCCTTCTCCTCCGAGGCCAGTCGCGCCTGCTTCTGCTCGAGCCAGGAGGAGTAGTTGCCTTCCCAGGGGATCCCGTGTCCGCGGTCGAGCTCGAGGATCCAACTCGCTGCGTTGTCGAGGAAGTAGCGGTCGTGGGTGATCGCAACCACGGTACCCGCGTAGTTCTGCAGCGTGCGCTCGAGCCAGGCGACCGATTCGGCGTCGAGGTGGTTGGTCGGCTCATCGAGCAGCAGCAGGTCGGGCTGGGAGAGCAGTAGGCGACACAGCGCAACCCGGCGCCGCTCGCCACCAGAGAGCGTCGTCACGGGCGAATCGGCTGGCGGCAGGTTGAGCGCGTCCATAGCGATCTCGAGCGTGCGGTCGAGGTCCCAGGCGCCGGCCGCGTCGATCTTGGTCTGCAGCTCGGCCTGCTCGGCGAGGAGGGCGTCGAAGTTCGCGTCGGGATCGGCGAAGCTCGCGCAGACCACGTTGTAGCGCGCGAGCAGGTCGCGCTGGTGCGCGACGCCGTCGGCCACGTTCTCAACGACGGTCTTGGTCTCATCGAGCTGGGGCTCTTGGGACAGGTAGCCCACGGTAAATCCTGGGGTCAGTCGCGCCTCGCCGGTGTAGCCGTCGTCGAGGCCAGCCATGATGCGCAGCAGTGAGGACTTGCCCGAGCCGTTGGCGCCGATGACGCCGATTTTGGCGCCCGGATAGAAGGAGAGGTTGATGCCGCGCAGTACCTCGCGATCGGGTGGATAGAAGCGACGTAGGTCGCGCATGGTGAAGATGAACTGGGCAGCCATTCGACCAGTCTTACAAATGAAGCGCCGCGAGAGCCTCCCGTTACACTCGCGAGATGCCAAAGACCAAGAAGGCGCACCGCCACGCCCCGGATTGGATCATCCTGACGATCGCCTGCCTGGCGCAGTTCATGGTGGTCCTCGACGTGTCGATCGTCAACGTCGCCCTGCCCTCGATGCAGCGCGACCTGCACTTCACGATCGACAGCGCCCAGTGGGTAGTGAACGCCTACGTGCTGACCTTCGCTGGGTTCCTCCTGCTCGGAGGGCGGGCCGCGGACATCTTCGGGCGCCGGCGCGTCTATCTCACCGGACTGACCGTCTTTACCATCGCGAGCATCGGCGCCGGCTTCGCCGCGACGGGCAGCCAGATGGTCGCGGTGCGCGCCCTCCAGGGCATCGGCGGGGCCATCCTCTCACCGGCGACACTGACCATCATCGTCACGACCTTCCACGGCAAGCGCCTTCCGCGCGCGCTCGGGCTCTGGAGCGCCGTGGCCGGCGCCGGCGGCGCGGTCGGTGGTCTGCTCGGCGGGCTGCTCACCGGCTGGGCCTCGTGGCGCTGGGTCTTCTTCATCAACGTGCCCTTCGGGATCCTCGCCGGCGTGCTCGCCCTGAGGTACCTGCGCGAGATGCGCAATCGCGACGCCGCAGTCAAGCTCGACGTCACCGGGGCCGTCCTCGTCACCGGTTCACTCGCCGCGCTGATCTACGGCGTCGTGAACACGACGACGGTCGTGAACTCGAGGGCAATCGGCTGGACCGCCACCTCGACGCTGCTGTGGTTCCTCGGCGCCGCGCTCGGCCTGGCCACGTTCTTCATCTGGGAGACCCAGGTTGCGAGCCACCCCCTGGTGCCGCTGCGGATATTTCACGTCCGCTCGCTCTCGATGGCGAACCTGGTGATGCTGCTCATCGGCGGGGCGTTCTTCTCGATGTGGTACTTCCTGACCTTCTACTACCAGTACATCCTGGGCTACGGCCCGGTGAAGACGGGTTTCGCATTCCTGCCGATGGCGATCGCGATCATCGTGGGAGCGCAGACGAGTTCGCGACTGCTGCCCAAGCTGCACGCCCGGCCCCTGCTCTTGATCGGCACCTCGCTCGCGACGCTGGGGTTCCTGTGGCTCTCGCGCATCGGCGTGCACTCCTCGTACACGGTGGACGTCCTGGCGCCGTCGGCCCTCTGCGCACTGGCGATCGGCCTGCTCTTCACCCCCCTCGCTTCGGCCGCGACCACAGGCGTCGACCGCGCCGACGCCGGACTGGCCTCGGGTGTTCTCAACACGTCGCGCCAGTTGGGCGGCTCGCTCGGCCTCGCCGTTCTCGGCACCCTGGCGGCCGACGCGTCGGCGCGCTTCGCCCGTCCCCTGAGTGCGGCGGCCCTCACGTCGGGTTACGAGCGCGCCTTCCAGGTCTCGGCTGGGATCGCTCTGATCGCCCTCGCGACCAGCCTCGCCGTGCCGAAGGTCATCGTCGCGCACCCCAACCACTGAGCGGACTCGGACCGGGCAGAGGACCAAATCTGAGCTCCTCGCCCGCTGTATCGCGTTCAGCCCCTTCGCCCAATCGCGGATAGTGTCACCTGTGACAACTAGAACCGCGAAATGCCCAGTCGGAGGCGCTAGCGTTCGACGATCCTTTGGAGGGATTGAATGCATATGGGAGAGAAATTGGGTGTTCGCCGCCTGTCCACGACGCTCGTGAGCGCGTCGCTGGTGCTGGGGGCCCTCACCGTTGGCACTGTTGCCACGACCATGTCGGCATCCGCCGCGACGTCGTTCAAGGCCTGCGTCGTCACCGACACCGGTGGCATCAACGACAAGTCCTTCAACGCCTCGGCGTGGAAGGGTCTGCAGGACGCCAAGAAGGTGTACAAGAGCATGACGATCAAGTACCTGTCGTCGACCTCGTCGACCGACTACGTGCCCAACATCAACAACTTCGTGCACCAGGGCTGCGGCATCATCGTGACCGTCGGCTTCTTGATGGACCAGGCGACCGCTCAGGCCGCCAACGCCCATCCGCAGCAGAAGTTCGCGATCGTTGACGACGCGCCCAAGACCAAGAGCAAGAACGTCCTCGCGCTGCAGTACGAGACCGACCAGGGCGGCTTCCTCGGGGGCATCCTCGCGGCCGGCATGACCCACACCGGGACGGTCGCCACCTACGGCGGCATGAACTTCCCGGCGGTCACGCTCTACATGAACGGCTTCGTCGCGGGTGTTCGCTACTACGACAAGACCTATGGCGCCAAGGTGAAGACCCTCGGCTGGACGCCCGCCAAGGGCGCCTGCTCGCTGGCCACCTGCAACGGCTCGGGCAGCTTCATCGGTAACTTCACCGACCAGACCGCGGGCAAGACGTTGACCACCAACTTCTTCTCCCAGGGTGCGGACATCGTCTTCCCGGTTGCCGGATCCGTCGGCCTGGGCTCGGTGGCGGCAGCCCAGCAGGCGGGCAAGGGCCACAGCATCATGTGGGTCGACTCCAACGGCTGCGTCTCTGACGCGGCGGACTGCTCGTGGTTCGTGGGCACCGTCGCCAAGGGCGTCGAGTCCTCGGTGAAGGCCGCGGTCCTCTCAGCCGCCAAGGGCACCTTCAAGGGTGGCGTCTACCTCGGCACGCTGAAGAACAACGGTACGCAGCTCGAGTATGGCGGCATCCCGGTGCCCGGCGCCCTCAAGGCCAAGATCGCCAAGGCCAAGGCCGCGATCATCGCCGGACGTCTCTCGGTGAACCCGAACAGCTACCCCGCGAAGTAACCGGCGTCGCGTTTGCGACTTCACAATGAAACCCGGGTTCGAAAGAACCCGGGTTTCTTTGTCATTTTGGACTGATGCGCGCGTGTCTATTGCCACAAAGGTTGAGAGCGACTCGACGCCGTCATGCTCGGCCTTTTCCTACAGGCCCAAGAGTGCGAGCGGGACGACGCCGATTCCGTCGCTGCGACGATAGGCCTCACGACCGGTGGTGATCACGATGCAGTCGAGCAGGTCGTCACCCATCTTCGCCTGTAGCCACGCCAAGTGAGCCACGTCGGCATCGGTCACCGTGTCAGTGAGTTTGGTTTCGATGGCGACACTTCGTTGGTCGCCTCGAGACACGATCAAGTCAACCTCGTGTTCTCCGCTCCACGTACGAAAGTGGGATACGCGTGCCTCCGCGCTCTGTGCGAAGACCCGCACGCTAAGAGCCGTCAGAGATTCGAACAGTGAACCCAAGAACGTCCCGTCGCGTGGGATCGCTGCCCCCCCCTCCCCCTTTAAGAGGCCGTCAGCGTCAATGCCGACCAGCCGTGCAGCAAGGGCGGGGTCGGCCAGGTGATGCTTCGGAGAGCCACTGAGACGACGTAAGTGATTGGCAGATGGCGCCCACGCCGGTATCGAGTCGAGAATCCAGATTCGCTCGAGGGCCTCCCGATAGGCGATGGTCGTGGTCTTGGCGGGTGAGACCTCTTCGCCCGCGGATGACGCCTTCGCGATCTTTTCAAAGGACGTGGACGTCGCCGTCGCCGCTGCATACGCCCGAAGCCACCTGCGAAGAGTGTTGGGGTTTCGAACTTCCACCCCGAGTTCGGGCAAGTCGGTGTCCATGATTCGCTCGAGATAGCCATCGAGCGCCGTCCGCTGTGCCCGAGGCGAGGAGTAACGCATTCCGGGGAAACCTCCGGTGACAATCTCGTCCGTGTAGTCGACAAGTGCGACCTTCGTCGATCCTTTCAGGGGAGGCCGACCTCCCTCGAGCAGCGCCGCCAGTGACACCGTGGGCGTCTCGCTGCCACGTTCGCTGAAGGTGAGTGGCCGCATTCTGACGGGCACAATCCGCGCGGCGCCGGAGTGCGTCGGCGAGGTCGTTGGTGTCGCTGATCCAGTCAAAATGAATCGAGCCGGAGAGTGGTCGTCATCCACGGATCGACGCACCAGGTCCCACGAGGCCGGATAACGCTGCCATTCGTCGATGACAATGGGCGCACGTCCCGTCGTGAGTCGCTCGGGCTGAGCTCGGATGATTTCGAAGACCCCTGGATCGTCGAGCTGAATGATGGAACCACCACGGCGCGTCGCGGTCGAGGTCTTGCCCACTCCCTTGGGCCCCTCGAGACTGACGGCGGGCAAACTCCCAAGAAGGATGTCGAGCTCGACGTCGATCACGCGCGCCTGGTACGCACTCATCGTGTGGGTGTCCCCGCCATCAGCCCTACACTACCATTTCGCGGAGAAATACACAACCATTTCGCACTTCACTAGACTACCATTTCGCTGTCGATTGGTCCGGCGACGGGGCTCTCAACCATCCTGGTCACTGGAGAGAACGTCGGCGTGCGTCATTGGCACATCCATCGGACGAGGGACCTGCACCAATCCAAGAGCCCTCCTTGTCATGGCTACGATAAACGTCCATGCGCTTGGAACTGAGAGGGATCACGAAGCGCTTCGGATCCTTCACCGCGAATGACCGCATCGACCTGACGGTCGAGCCGGGCCAGATCCACTCGCTGCTCGGCGAGAACGGCGCGGGCAAGACCACCCTGATGAACGTCCTGTTCGGGCTACTGCACCCCGACGAGGGCGAGATTCTGATTGATGGTGAGCCGGTGCGATTCGCCAACTCCGGCGACGCCGTGCGCCGCGGCATCGGAATGGTGCACCAGCACTTCATGCTCGTGCCGGTCTTCTCGGTCACCGAAAACGTCGTGCTGGGATTCGAGCCGACTAAGTCGCTCAATCGCGTGGACTACAAGCGCGCCACCGAAGACATAGTGCGCCTCTCCCAGCAGTTCAATCTCCAGGTCGACCCCGACGCCACCGTCGAGAACCTGCCCGTGGGGCTCCAACAGCGCGTGGAGATCTTAAAGGCCCTCTCGCGCGACGCCGAACTCTTGATCCTGGACGAGCCCACCGCGGTCCTGACCCCGCAAGAGACCGACGCCCTGATGGCCATCATGCGCTCGCTCGCCGAAGCCGGCAAATCGATCCTCTTCATCACCCACAAGCTGAAGGAGGTTCGCGCCGTCGCCGACGTCATCACCGTCATCCGCAACGGACGCGTGGTGGGCTCTGCCGAGCCGACCGCCACCGAGGGCGAACTGGCCTCGTTGATGGTGGGCCGTGACGTGGAGCTGACCGTCGAAAAGTCCGCGTTCAACCCCGGCGAGAGCGTCTTTGAGATCCGCGACCTCGTCGTGCGCGACGACCGCGGACTCGTGAAGGTGAACGGCGTCTCCCTCGACGTGCGCGCCGGCGAGATCATGGCGCTGGCCGGCGTGCAGGGCAACGGCCAGACCGAGCTCGTCGAGGCCATCGCCGGCATGCGTCACGTCGAGTCCGGCAGGATCCTCCTCAACGGGCGCGACGTCACCAACAAGACGCCACGCGAGGTTCTCGACGCCGGCCTCGGACACATCCCCGAGGACCGCCAGCGCGACGGCCTCGTGATGTCGATGACCGTAGCGGACAACCTCGTTCTCAACACGCCGCGGCGCGCACCCTTCGCACGGCGCGGCACGCGAAATCTCGCCGCGGTGCGCGACAACGCGCAGAAGCTGGTGCGCGACTTCGACATCCGCACCACGTCGGTGGACGAGCCGGTGGCCTCGCTCTCGGGTGGCAACCAGCAGAAGGTGATCGTCGCGCGCGAGCTCTCCCGGCCTCTCGAGTTCCTCATGGCCTCCCAGCCCACGCGCGGCCTCGACGTCGGCTCGATCGAATACGTGCACCGCCAGATGGTTAATCACCGCAACCAGGGCAACGCCGCCCTCATCGTCTCTTCCGAACTCGACGAGGTGCTCGCGCTGGGTGATCGCATTGCGGTCATGTTCGACGGACGCATCAGCGGCATCGTCGATCCCACCACCAGCCGCGAGGCCATCGGCCTCTTGATGGCCGGCACCACCGGAGAGACCGATGAGTGAGGTCACCGCCGAGCCGACCCCGACGGCCGCAGCGAGCGGGCCGAGCGCGCCCGATAGTCGTCGTTGGCGCCTCAACAGCCGCAGCCCGATCATGATCACCTTCTACGCGCTGGTCCTGGGGCTGGTCGTCGGTGCCCTCGTGATCATCACCACGACCCCCGCGGTGCTCGACGCCTGGCGCGGGATCTTTCATAGCGGCGGCGGTATCTTCCACGCCCTCAAGGTCACATGGGACAACGTCGGCGCGGCCTATCGCGCGATGTTCAACGGCGCGGTGGTGAACCCGGTCAGCCTGTGGCACTCGGTAACGACCGGCCAGAGCTGGGAGACGACGCTGACCCCGCTCTCCGAGACGCTGACCTACGCCACGCCACTCATCATCACGAGCCTCGGGGTGGGCATCGCCTTCCAGACGGGTCTGTTCAACATCGGCGCCAACGGCCAGGCGGTCCTGGGCGGCGTGGCCGGGGCGATGTTCGGCTCGATGGTGCACATGCCGATGTTCTTTCACCTGCCCCTCACGCTGCTCTGCGGGTTCGCCGGCGGGGCGATCGCCGGGCTGGTGCCCGGCATCTTGAAGGCCTACACCGGGGCCCACGAGGTGATCGTGACGATCATGTTCAACTACGTGATCTACGCCTTCCTCCTGTTCTCGGTGCTGTCTACGCCGTTCCAGCTGCCCGGCCAGCAGAACGACATCTCGCGCACCATCGATCCCTCGGCCCAGCTCCACCCGCTCTTTGGCGTGGCGTCGGGCCTGCGCGTGAACTACGGCGTCGTGGTAGCCGCCCTCGTGGTGGCCTTCGCGTGGTGGTTCCTCGAACGCTCCTCGATGGGCTTTGACTTTCGCGTGACCGGAGCGAACCCGGCCGCGGCGAAGGCCTCGGGTATCAACGCCAAAGCCGTGATCATCCTGGTCTTCGTGATCTCGGGCGGCCTGTCGGGTCTCGCGGGCATCGTCCAGGCCGCCTCGACGACCCACTACATCGACGGCGGATTCCTGATTGGTAGCGCAGGAATCGGCTTCACCGCGATCACCGTGGCGCTGCTCGGGCGAAACAAGCCCGGCGGCATCGTGTGGGCGTCGTTGCTCTTCGCCGCGCTCGGCGTGGGCGGACGCGCGATGCAGGGTGCCACCGGCATCCCCCTCGACCTAGCCTCGGTGATCCAATCGGCCATCGTCTTGTTCGTGGCAACGCCGGTGCTGGTGAAGGAGATCTTCCGCCTCAAGTCGGCGCCGGTCGCCAAGTTGGAACTCGCCACGAAGGGATGGGGCGCATGAGCGTGATCGAGAGCGCCGCGGCCGTCGTGTCGAACCGCCGGGTGCGGGTGATCGCCATCATGATGGGCGTCCTCGGAGTGTTCTCCCTCTTCGTCTTCGCCGTCGGCAGCCCGTCGAACGCGCACTCCTCGTTCCTCTTCAACCCGGTAAACCTGAGCGAGTCGGCGCCTTGGCACGTGGGGGCGCTGAGTCTCAATTCGCGCCTGGCCGACCTCGTTCTCGCTCTGGTCATGATCGGCCTCGCCGTCGAGACCTACGTGCGTCGTCCCGCGCGCGGGGTCATGGTGCGTTTCGGCGGCGTCGCGGTCCTCTTCCTTCTCTCCCTGTTGATCTGGGCCGCGCGCACACCGGGGCCCTCGCCGGTCTCGTTCGTGAACTTGACGGCGCTACTCATCGGCAGCTCCGAAGTCACGATGGTGCTCGTCTTCGGATCGCTGTCGGGCGTGATGTGCGAGCGCTCGGGCGTCGTCAATATCGCGATCGAGGGCCAGTTCATCGGCGGGGCTTTCGTGGGCTCGATGCTCGCCTCGACGACGCACAACTTCTTCTATGCCGCGATCGGTGGCGCGGCGATCGGCGCGGCGATCGGCTGGATTCTCGCGTTCTTCGCGCTGCGCTACCTCTCGGACCAGATCATCGTCGGCGTGGTGCTGGTCACCATGCTCGGCAGCCTCTCGTCCTATCTCAACCTGCAGGTCTTCACACCGTTCCCTCAGTACAACACGGGCAACCTCGCGCCCAACCTGGCGATCCCCCTGCTCTCGAAGATCCCGGTGCTGGGTCCGGTCCTGTTCAACCAGTCGGGCTTCTTCTACCTGATGCTCGTTCTCATCGGGGTGATCAGCTTCGCCCTCTTCAAGACCCGCTACGGCCTGCACGTGCGCGCGGTGGGCGAGCACCCGCGCGCCGCGGCGACGGTGGGCATCGACGTGGTGCGCGTGCGCTACATCAACGTCGTCCTCGGCGGGGCGATCGCGGGCATCGGCGGCGTTGCCTTCATGGCCTCGCAGGGCCAGTTCCAGCCCAACTACACCTCGGGGTTGGGTTACATCGCCCTGGCCGCAATGATCTTCGGACGCTGGCGCCCCTCGGGCGCGGTGGTGGCCTCGGTGATCTTCGGCCTGTCGGTCTACCTCTCCTACACCCTCACCTCGTACCAGGTGCCAGTCTCGCTCTACATCCTCCAGATGTTCCCCTACCTCATCACCATCGCGGTGGTCGCAGGTCTGATCGGTCGGGTGCGCGCCCCGGCGGCCGACGGGGTCGCCTACCAGCACGACTAGACGTCCGCACCGAGCCCTCCGACGACGATCGCGGCCGCGGCCATGGCGTTGACCAGCGCGATCTCGACGTCCTCGCCGGCGAGACGCGCGCCCAGGTATGTCCCGGTCGCCGCGTCGCCGGCGCCGGTTGTATCGAGCACCTCTCTCGCGAGCGACGGCGCCGTCGAGGTCAGCTCACCGCGGCGAACGAGCGCGCCCTTCGCGCCGCGCGTCACGAGGACCTCTCTCGCCAGTTCGCCGAGGGCGAGGAGAGCCTGGTCGATCCCTCGCGCGCCCAAGACAGTCGCCTCCTCCTCGTTGGCGAAGAGGTAGTCGACGCCCTCGACCAGGGAAGCGAAGAGGGCCGGACCAACCGCTCGAAGGGGCCCCACGCTGCACACGTCGACCGAGGTGCTCGCACCACACTCGCGCGCGAAGGACAGCGCGGACACGGACAGCTCGCGCGTGGCCGCGTCGAGCAGGCTATATCCCGAGACGTGCAGGTGCTGTACGGTCGCGAGCGCCGTCTCGACGAAGGAGCCGGTGAGTAGCGAGTTGGCCCCCCGATCGGTGTACATGGATCGCTGGCCGTCACCACCGACCAGGGCGACGACGACTCCGGTGGCTGCGTCCACCTCCTCGAGGCGGGCGTGCACACCGGCCTCGGCGAGGTACCCGCGCCAGAGTGCGCCGGCTCCGTCGCGGCCGACCGCGCCGAGATAGGTGACGTCGTGACCCGTACGCGCGAGGGCGATCGCGAGGTTGGCGCCTGATCCCCCGCGCCCCACTCGCACGCGACTCGGCGTGTCGCTCGTCGCCGAGAGCGGGGCGACCGGCACCACGACCACGTCGAGCATCACGTCGCCGAGGACGGCGACGTTCACGTGAGGGCCAGTCGGACCGCGACCTCCCCGGCGAGGCTGGCGTTGTCCACCACGAGGTCGCGGTTGGCCGCCACGCTCGCACCGGCGCTATAGCGCGCGAACTCGGCTAAGAGGACCGGCGTGACGTCCTTGCCGTGCGCGCCGACCTCCTCGGCGTGGGCGAAGGCGGCCGCGAGCGCCGCCTCGTGCAAGTCCGCGTCGAGCTCGGAGGCCACCGAGATGGGATTGGCCAGCAGCATCGCCGTCGAGGCCACGGCGCGGTGCGCGGCGAAGGCGCGCGCGGCCTCTTCGGGCGTCGCGACGCTCCAGTCGACGCCAAAGCCCGAGTCCGCGAGATAGAAGCCGGGAAAACGCGTAGTGCGGTATCCGGCGACGGCGACGCCGAGCGAGTCGAGGCGCTCGAGCGTCGCGCCAATGTCGAGGATCGACTTGACCCCCGAGGCCACCACCAGGGCCGACGTGCGCGAGAGCGCCGTCAGGTCGGCCGACTCGTCGTAGGTCGCCGCCGCCCCGCGGTGCACGCCACCGAGACCGCCCGTCGCCATCACGGCCACGCCCGCGGCGCTCGCCCCGGCGAGCGTGCCGGCCACGGTAGTGGCCCCGTCGAGGCCGCGCGCCAGTGCCAGTCCCAGGTCGCGCGAGGAGAGCTTGGCGACGTGGCGCGTCGGGTCCGCGAGGTCGGAGAGCTCGGCGAGGGTGAGGCCGACGACGACGCGCCCGCCGAGCACTCCCACGGTCGCGGGCACGGCGCCGGCGTCGCGCACCGCGTTCTCGCAGTCGCGTGCGACGTCAAGGTTCGTCGGAGCCGGCAGACCGTGCACCACGATGGTGCTCTCGAGGGCGACGACGGCGCGCGACTCGGCGAGGGCTGTCGCGACCTCCTCGCGCACATCGAGATAGGGCGATCGGAAAGTCTCCACGATGGGCGAAGTGTACTGTGAAGACGTGAACGGGCCGGCCGACATCGCGTGGGACGAGCTTCGCTCGAGGGCCCGTGTAGCGACCCGGCGCTCCTACGCCCCCTACTCGCACGTGCGGGTGGGCGCGGCCGCCCTGACCAGCGATGGCCGGGTGATTGAGGGCTCCAACGTCGAGAACGCGAGCTTCGGCCTGACCCTGTGCGCCGAGTGCTCTCTGGTGAGCGACCTCGCGCGCCACGGCGGAGGACGATTGGTGGCCGTGGCGGTGGTCGCCGGCGACGGCGAGCCCCTGGCGCCGTGTGGACGCTGCCGACAGCTCCTCTTCGAATTCGGCGGGAGCGCCTTGCTGGTCGATGCCGGTGCCGGCGCAGCGCCGATCCCCCTCGGCGACCTCCTGCCCGGCGCCTTCGGCCCGGGCGACCTGGACCAGCGGCGCAGCGAGTGAGCTTCTCGGCACCCGAATTGATCGCCGCCAAACGCGACGGCGGCGCGCTGGATCCGGCCGCAATCACCTGGCTGCTCGAGGCCTACGCGCGCCGCGAAGTGGCCGACGAACAGATGTCGGCGATGTTGATGGCGATCTTCTTTCGCGGGCTGGGTCCCGGCGAGCTTCGCGCCTGGACCTCGGCCATGATCGACTCGGGTGAGCGCCTCGACCTCTCGGGCCTGTCGCGTCCGACCGTCGACAAGCACTCCACCGGCGGTGTCGGCGACAAGATCTCTCTCATCCTCGTGCCGCTGGTCGCGGCCTGCGGCGCCGCGGTCCCCCAGCTCTCCGGACGCGGGCTCGGCCACACCGGTGGCACCCTCGACAAGCTCGAGTCGATCCCCGGCTGGCGCGCGAACCTCACCAACGAGGAGATCCTTGACCAGCTCGAAACGATCGGCGCCGTCGTGTGCGCGGCCGGCGAGGGACTCGCCCCGATCGACAAGCGCCTCTACGCGTTGCGCGACGTGACCGGCACCGTCGAGTCCATCCCCCTGATCTCCTCGTCCATCATGTCCAAGAAGATCGCCGAGGGCACGGCGTCGCTGGTGCTCGACGTCAAGGTCGGTCGCGGCGCGTTCATCAAGGACGAGGCCCAGTCGCACCTGCTCGCCGCGACGATGGTCGACATCGGCCGCAGCCAGGGCGTCAACACCGTCGCCCAGCTGTCCAACATGAACGCTCCCCTCGGACGCTGCGTGGGCAACGCCCTCGAGGTCCGCGAGACCCTGGACGTTCTCGGCGGCGCCGGACCCGACGACGTGCGCGAACTCACGCTGGCGCTCGCGCGGATCATGCTCGAACTCGCCGGACTCGACGTCGACCCGACGTCCAGGCTGGACGACGGCTCGGCGCTGGCCACCTACCGCGACATGATCCGCGCCCAGGGCGGCGACCCCGACGCGGAGCTCGCCGTCGCCGCGCATCGCGAGTTGGTCACGTCGCCGCGCGAGGGAGTC
>JAJYDR010000030.1 GCA_021777285.1 Actinomycetes bacterium | reverse complement strand
AAGGACGGGCGGGACTATGAGTCGACCCATCGGTGTGTTGGTGATGGCCTACGGCACGCCCTCGAACCGCGAGGGAATCGAGCCCTACTACACGCGGATTCGCCACGGTCGAGCGCCCACCCCCGAGCTGCTCGCGGACCTCACGCGCCGCTACGACGCCATCGGCGGAACCTCCCCGCTCGCCGCTCGCACCGACGACCAGGTCCGCGCCCTCGCGGCGAACCTCGAGGCGCGCCACCCCGGACGCTACGACGTACGCTTCGGCTCCAAGTACGAGCCGCCGCTGCTCGAGAGCGTCGCTGAGTCGATGCGCGAGGACGGGTTTACGACGGTGATTGGCCTCGCGCTCGCGCCGCACTCGTCCTCGATGTCCACCGACCAGTACATGAGCCGCGCGCGCGACGCGCTCGGCGAGGCCGTCGACTTGCACGCCGTGGGCGCGTGGTGGGACGCGCCGGGCTTCCTCGAACTGATCGCGCGGCGAGTACGCGACGCGCTCGCCCAGATCCCCGAGGACCGGCTCGCGACCACCGAGGTGCTCTTCTCGGCCCATTCCCTACCCGAGCGGATCCTCGAGTCCGGGGACACCTACCCCGCCCAGCTGGCCGAGAGCGCCGAGCGTGCCGCGGCCCTGGCTGGGGTCGACGCCTTCGACATCGCCTGGCAGTCGGCCGGACGGACCGCGGACCCCTGGATCGGACCGGACATCCTCCAGGTGCTGCGGGCCAAGCGCGCCGCGGGGCTGAGCGACGTGGTGTCCTGTCCCATCGGCTTCGTCGCCGACCACCTCGAGGTGCTCTTCGACATCGACGTCGAAGCCCAGGCGGTCGCTCGCGAGATCGGCCTCAACCTCGTTCGAACGGCCTCGCTCAACGACGCACCCGACTTCATCGACGTGCTCGCCGACGTCGTCGTCGCCCACTCATGAGTCGGGCCTCGGTCGTTGTCATCGGTGGGGGCATTAGCGGCCTCGCGGCCGCCTGGGAGTTGACCGGCGGCACCGACGGGCCCGACGACACCACCCCGCGCGTCGAGCTGATCGAGGCGCGTGAGCGCGTCGGCGGCTCGCTCGCCACGACCGCGTTCGCCGGTCGCACGATCGACCTCGGACCCGACGGCTTTCTCGCGCGTCGACCCGAAGCGAAGACCCTCGTCGGCGAGCTCGGTTGGGCTGACCGGCTTGAGCCGGTCGGCGCGTCGGGTGCGTCACTCTGGCTGCGCGGTGCCCTGCACGAGATCCCGAGCGGCCTCGCCCTCGGGGTGCCGACCACCTACGAGGCCGTCGCGGCGATGCGCGGGCTGAGCTGGCGCGCCCGGCTGGCCGCGCGTCGCGACCAACTCGTGCCCGTGCGACTGCGCGTCGGTGAGGACGCCTCCATCGGTGCGATCGTTCGCGCCAAGCTCGGCACTGAGCTCGCCTACCAGTTCGTCGAGCCGATGGTCGGTGGCATCCAGGCCGGACGGATCGACGACCTCTCGGCCAAGTCCGTCTTCCCGCCCCTACTCGAGGCCGCACGCCGCGGTGGCTCGCTCATGAAGGCCATGCGCCCGAGCGGCCCACCGCGTCCATCGGGCGCCGCCACCCCGCTCTTCTACTCGCTGCTCGAGGGCATGGGATCCCTGCCACTCGAGCTCGCCCGCCAGCTCGAGGCCCGCGGGGTCGTCATCCGACGCTCCACGACGGTTACGGCGATCCGCCGCGGTGAGGGGGCGTATCGCTTCGAGGTCGACACCGAGGCGACGACGACGCCGGCCAACGTCGTCATCCTCGCCACGCCCGCGAAGGCGACCGCGACCCTCTGTGGCGCCTTCGACCCCGACCTCGCGACCCTGGGCACGATTCCGAGCGCCGGCGCGGCGATGGTGACCTTCGCCTTTGCCCGCGCGACCCTGGAATTGCCCGAGCACGGCACCGGCGTTCTCGTGCCCCTCGCCACGCCGTGGCGCGGCGGAGGCTCGATGATGGTGACCGCACTCACCTTCCTCGATCGCAAGTGGGCCCACCTGCGCCGCGACGAGGACGTCATCGTGCGCGCCCACATCGGGCGCATTGACGACGACCGCTGGGCTGAGCTCGACGACGCCGCACTCGTGGCGCGCGTTCTCGAGGAGGTCCGGCTCATCCTCGCGACGCACGGCGAGCCGACGGCGTCGCTCGTCCAGCGCTGGCCCGAGGGCCTGCCCCAGTACTACGTGGGTCACGACCGACTCGTCGAGGCCGCCAAGGTCGCGGCCACGCGATCGGGCGTCGAGCTCGCCGGCAGCACCTACGACGGCGTCGGCATCCCGGCGAGCATCGGCTCGGGTCGGCGCGCCGGCGCGAGCGTGCTCGCGCGCCTCGCCTGAGACGCCCTGAAGGTCAGCGGTAGTAGCCCGAGTGGATGTAGATGCAGGGCACGCCTTCGCTGACGTACATGGCGTGGTTCTTCGGGTCGTCGTCGAGCGCGAGGCGGATGTCGAAGCCGTACTCGCGCAGGTCCGCGAGCGTCGCGCGCTTGAATTCGTCGACCCCGGCGTAGTTCCCGTACTCGCGCATGATGAGTAGGTCCCAGCGGATCGAGAAGCGCTCGAGCCAGCCGAGCGTGTGCGGCTGGACCCGACGGGGCCGACCCGTGAGCAGCACGATCGTCAGACCCGGGTCGAGCAACTCGAGCAGGCGCTCGATCTCCTCGACGACGGGGTCGTCGCCGCAGGCCTCGAAGAACCGCCGCCAGTCGCCCCATTCCAGGTAGTGCTGGCGTCCAGCCGCGTCGGCGAGCACGCCGTCGATATCGAAGATCACCGCCTCGCCCGTCGAGGGCTCGGCGCGCCAGTGCCAGTTCTCTCGAGTGCTTGCCATGGCTCCTCCGGGCCACTCCACGGAACTCTGCGAGACTGGAGTCGTGGGAGCGACCGATCGATACACGCTACCAATCCCCTACGGCCAACACGTCTACGTGGTGAGCGACCTCTCGCTCTCGCCGACCACGAACCCCGCCGCCCGACCCGTGCGCGAGCTCATCGCGCTGCTCGAGGACATCGACGACTCCGCCGTCGTGGTGGTCGCGGGGAACCTGCTGCACCCCGAGCCCGACGAGCACATCACGGACTTCCTCGCCGCGACGCTGCGCGCCCTGCCCGCGCTCGCCACGGCGCTGCGGTCCTTTAGCGAGAAGCCCGGTCACCGCTTCATCGTGCTGCCCGGCGCCGACGACGCCGCACTCGCCCACGCGGGCGCGGCCGCGCCTCTCGAGGCGCTCGGCGTCGAGCTCGCCCACGACGTCATGGCCCAGGTCGCCACCGCCAACGACGTGCGCGACGTGGGAATCGTCGCCGGACACCACGTGGTGGACGTCTCGCCGGCCAACCGAGGCGACCGCGCGGACGCGGACCGTCTCGAGGACCCCAACGCGCTCGCGCGCTTCGTGGCGTCGCGCACCCTCTACCGGCGCCTCGGCGCCTGGGTGTGGATCCCCGTGCTCGTGCTCGCGGTGATCGACCTGTGGAGCACGCTGACCTCGATCGCGAACCGGATTACCGACCGCCACCTGCACTTCGAGCTGCACCTCAAGATCCACGCGCACCACCCGACCGGCTTCTGGGGCAACACCGTCACGACGGTGCTCGTGCTCGGCCTCGTCGAGGCGCTCGCGGGCGCGGTGGCGGGGCTGCTCGTGCGGCGCCGCTTCGACCACGACGCGCGTTCGACCGTCCCGCACCTCTTCGAGCCGCTCGCGCGCACCTTCGTCGACGACGTCGACGCCCTCGAGTACGCGCGCCGCGTGGCCGAGCGCGGCGGCGCGGGCGCGGTGGTCGGCGGGGCATCGCGGCCCGCGCTCGCCTTCCTCGACCGCGGGGTGTGCGCGACCCCGGGACCCTCGCGCACGGTGATCGTCGAGCGTCACGGCCTCCTCGGCCTGCCACCGGTATTCACCTCGGTGGACCGACTCGGCATCGTCGAGGTCGAGGCCGCGAGCACCGTCCAGGTCCGGCTCTATACCGGTCAGAGCCCGCTTCGCCGGGGCACCTTGCTCGAACGGGTCGTCGCCGGCTCGCCGGTCCAGCCCGAGCTGAGCGTCGACACCGCGATGGTCGGCGCCTGGCCAACCGGGAACCCCTACCCCGCGAGCGTTGACGGCTTGAGCGCCCAGCGCCGTCAGCGCGCGATCCGGCGCCTGGTGAGCGGGATCATCTTCCTCGACGGCCTGGTGAACCTCGTCGTGACCGCCGTGGCGCCGTTGCGCAGCCGGCTGCTCGCGGTCGAGACGTACCTGCCCCTCGGCGCCGCGAAGTCGGCCGCCGCCCTGACCGCCCTCGCGGGAATCCTCATGATCATGGTCGCGCGCGGGCTGCGTCGCGGCCAGCGACGCGCCTGGACGGTCGCGGTGGTCGTGGTCGCCGCGACCTCGATCGCCCACCTCATCCGCGCGGGCAGCCTCGTCTCACCGCTGCTCGCCGTGGCGATCCTCACCCTGCTGCTCGTCGAGCGCCCACACTTCCTCGCCACCACCGACCGCACGACCGCGCGAGCGGCGTTGCCGCGCCTCGTGCTCATCGCCATCGTCGTCGTACTCACCGCCTCGCTCGGCCTCGAGGCCTCATCGGGTCGTCACCACCTGCCGGGCTTCTTCACCGTCGTGCTCGCCTGCGCCGAGCGGCTCATCGGGATCACGACGATCCCCGTGCCCGACCGGATCGGCGACTTCATCAACCCGACGCTCACCACCGTGGGCGTCGCGCTCATCGTCTCGGCGCTCTACCTCGTCACCCGGCCGGTCGTGGACCGACGGCTCTCGAGTACGACCTCGACGCGCGAGCGGCGCCTCGCCGAGCTGCGCGCGCGCGAGATCGTGCGGCGCCACGGGCGCGGCACGCTCGACTACTTCGCGTTGCGTGACGACAAGCAGTTCTACTTCTTTCGCGACTCACTGGTCGCCTACGCCGTCTACGGCGGCGTCGCACTCGTCTCACCCGACCCGATCGGACCCGAGGCCGAGCGCCCCGAGGCCTTCAGCGCGTTCCGTGCCTTCGCCGAGTCACGCGGCTGGACGATCGCGGTCATGGGCGCGGGCGCGGAGTGGCTCTCGATCTACCACGCCGCCGGCCTGCACTCGCTCTACATCGGCGACGAGGCGATCGTGGACTGCCAGACGTTCAGCCTCGAGGGTGGCAAGATGAAAGGCCTGCGCCAGGCCTGCACGCGCCTCGCGCGCAAGGGCTACACCGTCGAGTTCCTTGACCCGAGTGCGATCGACCCCACCCGGGTGCCCGCATTGGTCGACCTCATCTCGATGCTGCGCCGCGGTGAGGGCGAGCGGGGCTTCTCGATGATGCTCGGTCGGCTCTTTGACCCCAAGGACAAGGGGCTGCTGCTCACCGTCGTGACGAGCCCCGACGGCCAGCCGGCCGCCGTCTGTCAGTTCGTGCCCTCCCCGGCGATCAACGGCTACTCGCTCGACCTCATGCGCCGAGACCCCGGTGAGCACCCCAACGGGCTCATCGACTACGCCCTCTGCTCGACGATCGAGCACCTGCGCGGGCGCGGGGCCCGCGGGCTCAGCCTCAACTTCGCGGCCTTCCGCTCGGTGCTCGACGGCGAGCGCGGCGAGGGGACCTTCACCCGCGTCGAGCGCTGGGCCCTTAAACGCCTCTCGGGGGTGCTGCCCATCGAGTCGCTCTGGCAGTTCAACGCGAAGTACTACCCCGCGTGGCTCCCGCGCTACCTCGTCTACCCCGCCGCCGAGAGCTTCGTGCCGGTGGTCGCGGCCACCTTCCGCGCCGAGTCGCTCACCGAGATACCGGTGCTCGGCCGGTTCCTCACCCACGACCCCGCGAACCGCCCCGGCACCGTCGTGCCCGAGGAGGTCCTCGAGGCGGCGGCGCGGGCCCGACGTCGGCCCTAACGGCGCCAGGCGTCGAAGCGAGCCGCCATCACGGGATCGGGCGTGTAGGTCACGAGCGACTCGTGGGCGCGCACGAAGTGACGCAACGACCATCGGTCACCCGAGAGCACCGCCATCTCGCGCGCCTGGACGAGCACGTTGCCGATCGCTGCGGCCTCCACCGGACCCGCGACGACCGTGACGCCACACGCGTCCGCCGTGAGCTGGCACAGGAGACGATTCTGCGAGCCCCCGCCGACGATGTGGATCCGTTCGACGTCGACGCCGGCCAGGGCCGAGGCTCGCTCGATCGACTCGCGATACGCGATGGCCAGACTGTCCAGACAGCACCGCACGAACTGGGCGGGCGTCGCCGGAACGGGCTGTTGTGTCTCGCGACAGAGGGCCCCGATCGTGGCCGGCATGTCACTCGGAGCGAGCAGTCGTTGATCGTCCATGTCGATGACCGACCGCAACGGCGTCTCGTGGGCGCTCGCGGCGACGAGCTCGGTCACGTTGTCGGCGTGCCCGCCGCGTCGCCACGCGCGCTGGCACTCCTGGAGCACCCACAGACCCATGACGTTGTGGAGGAACCGGAAGGTCCCGTCGACGCCGCGTTCGTTGGTGAACGTCGCGGCGAAGGCCGCCTCGCTCAGGACCGGTCGCTCGAGCTCGACGCCCACCAGCGACCACGTGCCACTCGAGATGAAGGCGAAGCCATCGGTCTCGGCGGGAACGGCGACGACGGCCGAGGCCGTGTCGTGAGACGCGACATTCACCACCGTGGGCGCACTCGACAGCCCCGTCCAGGACGTTACCGAGGTCCGCACGGGGGCGAGGCGGTTTCCGGGCGCGACGAGCGGACCGAGCAGGCCCGCGTCGGCACCGACCAGCGCCGCGAGGTCCTCGTCCCAACGCCCATCGATCCCGAGCAACTGGGTCGTCGACGCGTTGGTCAACTCGCTCGCGATCGCGCCGCAGAGGAAGTAGTTGATCAGGTCGGGGATGAGCAGCAGCGCCCGCGCGCGCTGGATCCGTCCCGAGCGGCGCTCGGCCGCCACCTGGTAGATCGTGTTGAACGTCTGAGTCGCGATACCGGTCCTTGCGAATCGATCGCGCGGCGGGGACGCGACGTCCACGTCGTGCAACACCCCGGCCGTGCGTGCATCGCGGTACGAGACGGGGTTCGCCATCAGTGACCCGTCCTCGTCGAGCAGTCCGTAGTCGACGGCCCAGGCGTCGACGCCGACGGCGGTGACCTCGTCGTGTGCGCCCGCGACGGCCAGTCCGTCGAGCACGCCCGCGACGAGGTGGAGCACGTCCCAGTAGAGGGTGTCGCCCACCGGGACGACACCGTTGGTGAATCGCGACGTCTCAGAAAACGACCACGAATCGGGCGCGACGTCGGCGCTGAAGACGCGGCCGCTCGAGGCGCCCAGGTCCACGGCGACGAGACGAGCGCGCACGATCAGACGACGACGAGCTCGACGCCGAGCAGGTCCGACACCGCGCGCAGCTCGTCTAGCCGATGACCCACGCCGAGCGCCCAGTGGTGCGCGACCGCAGTCGCCGCCCAGTCGTCACACCACTCACCGGGGTCTCGACCGAAGTCCACCCGCGAGGTCGTGTTGCCGATCGCGAGCAGGGGTCCCGCGACCACCTGGCCCTCGGACGCGACGAATCGGAACCGTCCGTCTCGCATCTGGGTCACGCCGAAGACGGTGACGTCACCGTGGGCGACGTCGAACTCGACGGACACCCCGTGTCCGCGCTTGCCGTGGAACACGCCCAACCCACGCAGCAGCGGCCGATGTTCGCTGATCGCGAGGTGGGCCGGGCCGTCGTGGCCCATCTCGACCACCCGGTCGCGGAAGTTGAGCGCCTGCAGTTCGGTGAACGAGCCGCCCGCCCCGAGGCGGTCCATGATCAACATGGCCAGTGACGTGCGCAGCTCGTACTCCCCGCACACCGGAATGTGACGGGCCGTCAGCATCGAGGCGCCGAGGATCATCCCCGCCGCGATCCGCTCGTGGATCTCGTCGTCGAGTCCGCGGTGGTAGTAGGCGAGCGAGTCGAGTCCGAAGTCCTCGACGAGTCGCTCGAGGGCCACCGCGACACGAACGGCCCAATCGAGCTCGTCGGGCTCGACCGAAGAATCGAGCTCGAACATGTCCGTGACCCTCGCGCGCACGGCACCCACATCGGCGTCCGACACGGCCTCGACGCGCACGCGAAGGTCGTCGAACTCCAGGACCTCGACGTGACCGCCGAACTGCGCACTCACCAGGGTCAAGTCCGTCGAGACGTCCAGCATGCCCGGGTAGAGGTGACCCATCAAACCGTGGCGCCCGTGGCGCAGGGCCCCCGCGACGCCCGCCGCCGAGACCCATCGCTCGATGCGACCCCACGCCCGGTCGTCGTCCAGATAGCCCGAGACCGACCGGAACGCGACACCGACGCGCTCGAAGGCGTTGGCGACCTCGGGCAGCGGACACGCACCGCAGTAGGCGAGCCACTGGCCCGTGTCAAAGGTCGCGTGGTCCATCGCCTCGGTGGGCTGGAGGTTCAACAAGAGCACGTCGGCCTTGGTCCGCTGGGCGATCGGCACGACCATCGAGGCCGTCATGTAGGTCGTGAGGAACAGCACGATGAGGTCGCAGTCCGCCACCCGGAGTCGTTCGGCCGCCTCGGCCGCCTCGATCGCATCCGAGACGAACCCGACGTCCACGACCTCGACGTCGAACCCGCCCAGTCGACGGGCCACCTCGCGCGCCGACTGCTGTAGCTGCTCGAGCAGCCCCGGGAACTGCGGCCAGTACGTCCCCAACCCGCCGGCGACGAGCCCGACGGTCGCTCGAGGTCGTCGGCGCGGTGCCGGCGCCGCGGCGAGTGCGCTCACCGCAGGAACGCCGCCGCCACGCCAGCGTCGACCGAGATGTGCAACCCGGTCGTGTGGCTGAGCTCGGGGCCCGCGAGCACGAAGATCGCGTTGGCCACGTGCTCGGGCAGCACCTCACGTTTGAGCAACGTGCGTTGCGCGTAGAACTTGCCCAACTGGTCCTCCTCGACTCCGTAGACCGAGGCGCGCTGCGCACCCCACCCACCGGCGAAGATACCCGACCCCCGCACGACACCGTCGGGGTTCACCCCATTGACGCGGATCCCGTAGGTGCCCAGTTCAGCCGCGAGCAGCCGGACCTGGTGCGCCTGGTCGGCCTTGGTCGAGCCGTAGGCGACGTTGTTCGGTCCCGCGAAGATCGCGTTCTTGCTGACGACGTAGATGATGTCGCCGCCCATCGCCTGAGCCTTCATCACTGACGCGCCGGCCTGACTGACGAGGAACGAGCCCCGCGACATCACGTCGTGCTGGCGATCCCAGTCCTCGATCGTGGTGTCAAAGAGACTCTTGGAGATCGAGATGCCGGCGTTGTTGACCACCAGGTCGACGCCGCCGAAGGCGAGCACCGCCTCGCGCATCGCCCGCGCGACGTCCTCGGGCGAGGAGACGTCGACGTCGACCGCGACGGCCTTGTCAGGGCCGCCGAGCTCGTCGGCCAACGCCGCCGCGCTCTCACGATTGAGGTCGGCGATCACGACGCACGCCCCCTCGGCGACGAAACGTCGCGCGGTCGCCGCGCCGATCCCCGAACCGCCACCGGTCACGAAGGCGACGCGCGTCGCGAGCGCCTTCGGTGGGGCCATGCGACGCAGCTTCTGCTCCTCGAGTTCCCAGTACTCGATGCGGAACTTCTCCTGCTCTGAGATCGGCTGGTAGACCGACACCGACTCCGCACCGCGCATGACGTTGATGGCGTTGACGTAGAACTCGCCCGCGACCCGGGCGGTCTGCTTGTCACGACCGAAACTGAACATCCCGACGCCGGGAACGAGCACGATCGCCGGATCGGCGCCGCGGATCGCGGGAGACTCGGGCGTCGCGTACCGCTCGTAGTAGGCGCGGTACTCGTCGCGGTACTCGTCGTGGAGCTGTCGGATCCGTAGTTCGAGCTCCTCGAGGGGGGCGTCACCGGGAACGTCGACGATCAACGGACGCACCTTCGTGCGTAAGAAGTGATCGGGGCACGAAGTTCCGCGCATTGCCAGCTCCACGAGCCGCTCGCGCGAGACGAAGTCCAGCACGACGTCATCATCGGTGTAGTGGCCCACTTGACGAACGTCGGTGCTGGCGAGACCGCGCAGGAGCGGGAAGAGCTGGGCGGCGCGACGGTGGCGCTGCTCGGCTGGCAGTGGTGCCCACGCCGCGACCACGCCGCCGAAGGCGTCGGGGCGTCCCCGCTCGGCCAAGAAGGCCTCCGCGGTGCGGATGATGTGCAGGGAACGCTGCTCACACTCGTCGCTCGTGTCACCCCACGCGGTGATCCCGTGCCCGCCGAGCACGCAGCCGATGGCCCGTGGGTTGGCGGCCTGGATGGCCGCGATGTCCAGCCCGAGCTGGAAGCCCGGTCGCCGCCACGGGACCCACACGACGGCGTCTCCGAAGCACTCGCGCGTCAGTCGTTCGCCGTCGAGCGCCGTGGCGAGCGCGATCCCCGCGTCGGGGTGGAGGTGGTCGACGTGCGCGCACTCGACCAGTCCGTGCATCGCGGTGTCGATCGAGGGTGCCGCGCCACCGCGACCGTGGAGGCAGAAGTCGAAGGCGGCGACCATCTCATCCTCGCGGTCGACACCCGGGTAGACCGCCACGAGCCGACGCAACCGGTCGAGCCGCAGCACCGCGAGGCCCGATTCGCTGAGTGTGCCGAGGTCGCCGCCAGAGCCCTTGACCCACATCACGTCGACGTCGTCACCGCTGGCCGGGTCGACGATCGTGGCCTTCGCGGACGTGTTGCCGCCGGCGTAGTTGGTGTTGCGGGGATCTGCCCCGAGCCGGTGCGAGCGCTCGATCAGGTCCGACACGACGGTGCGGGTCTTTGCGCTCTGCATCACGCACCCCATCCAGCGCCGGCGCCCGAGAGCCGCTCGGACTCGATGCGTTCCTGGTAGCCCGATCGCAGGTAGGCCCCGATCGGGTCGGGGTCGAGCCCCATGTCCTGACGCAACTCGGCGAGCAGCGGTCGGACGTCGGTGTTATAGGCGTCCATCAGCACGCCGTGTGCGGCGAGGACGTCACCGTCGGCCTGGGCGCGGGCCAGCGCGTCACGGTCCACGAGCAACGCCTTAGCTGCGGCCTCTTGCACGTTCATGACCGAACGGATCTGCCCAGGGATCTTGGCCTCGATGTTGTGACACTGGTCGAGCATGAAGGCGACCGACGACGTCTCGCGATGGGCACCCGCGGCGACGATCTCGTTCATGATGCGGAACAGCTGGAAGGGGTCGGCCGCGCCGACCATGAGGTCGTCGTCGGCGTAGAACCGACTGTTGAAGTGGAAGCCGCCCAGTCGACCGATCCGCAGCAGCCCCGCCACGATGAACTCGATGTTGGTGCCCGGTGCGTGGTGGCCGGTGTCGACGAGCACCTGGGCACGCTCACCGAGGGCCAGGCAGTGCACCAGCGACGTGCCCCAGTCGGGGACGTCCATGGTGTAGAAGGACGGCTCGAAGAGCTTGTACTCCACCAGCATCCGCATGGTCGCCGGCATCGCGTCATACACCTCGCGCAGGGCGTCGGCGAGACGGTCCTGGCGGGCGCGGCTGTCGTCCTGTCCGGGATAGTTCGTGCCGTCGGCGAACCAGAGCGAGAGAATCGTCGACCCGGTCTGGACCGCGACGTCCACGCACTCGAGCAGGTGGGCGGTGGCCTTGCGACGCACCGCCGGGTCGGGGTTGCAGACACTGCCCAGCCGGTACTGCTCCTCTTGGAAGACATTGGGGTTGATCGCGCCGATGGACAGTCCCAACTGCTTGGCGCTCAACTGCAGGTCCGCGTAGTCCTCGACACGGTCCCACGGGATGTGCAGCGCGACCGAGGGCGCCACGCCCGTGAACCGATGCACCTGGGCCGCGTCCTCGAGCTTCTCGATCGGGTTGCGGGCCACGCCTGGTTGCGTGAAGACCTTGAACCGGGTGCCCGAGTTCCCGTACGCCCACGACGGCGTCTCGATCCTCAGCTGGCGGATCTCGTGCTTGACGTCTAGTTGTTCACTCATAGTTCTCCTTGCGCTCCTCAGTCGAGGTGAAATATCTCGCGTAGCGGTCGAATGCTCTCGTCGGGTGCGGCGTCGATGTCGCTGAAGAATTCAGCCATCGAAGCCTGCCACCGCGCGTTGACGTCGGTCCCAGCCATCGCCGCCTGGGCGGCGACGAAGTCATCGGTCTCCAAGTAGCCGATCAAGGTGCCATCGGGTTTGACGAACAACGAATAGTTGCGCCAGCCGGCCTCGCTGAGCGCCTCACGCATCTCGGGCCAGACGGCTTCGTGTCGCGAGACGTACTCATCGAGGCGCTCGGGCCGAACGTGCAACTCGAAACAGACTCGTTCCACCGTCTCTCCAGTTCATCGAATCAGTCGTACTGCGGGGCGCTGGTACGAGCCGCCCCGCAGCACGCGGTCAGGGAGGACCGATTCCTAGAAGTTGAACTTGCCGACGTTGGCCTTGGTGAAGACGTACGGCGCGCCGAGCGTGACCATGTTCGACGGGTCCGTCGAGCCCTTGGTCGGCCCGGTGATCTTCCACGACTTCGCCTCGGTGAGCTGCTTGGCCTTGGGCGGGATCCGGAACGACTGACCGACCTTGTTCACCACGACGCCGGACGCGAGGTCCATCGCCGCGAAGCCCGCGAGGTAGCCGAGGTCGTAGGGGTTCCACAACTCGAAGGCCTTCACGTTCGCGTTACCGGTGTAGGGCTTCATCTGCGACGGCAGCCCGAGTCCCGTGAGGATGATGTGCTTGTACTGCGAGTGGGTCGACAGGTACTGAGCGGCCGTCGAGATCCCCACCGTGGTCGGTGAGATGATGCCGGCGAGCTTCGGGTACTTGGCGAGCAAGCCCTGCAGCACGGTCAGCGCGGTCGTCGGGTCGTCGTTGCCGTAGACCGTCGAGACGAGCTTCATCTTCGGGAACTTCTTCAGCTCCACCTTCATGTAGGAGATCCAGGCGTTCTGGTTGGTCGCGGTGGCCGCGGCCGAGAGGATCGCAATCTGGCCCTTGCTGTGAATCTCACGGGCGAGCAGGGAGACCTCGGAGGCGCCGATGGTCGCCGTGTTGGCCTGATTGATGAAGAGGTTGTGCGCGCAGTAGTTGTCCGAGTCAAATCCGACGATCTTGATGCCCGCGGCGTAGGCCTTGGCCAGCGTCGGGCACAGTGCGGACGGGTCGTTCGCCGCGATGACGATCGCCTTGGCCTTGGCCGCGATTGCCGCTTGGATCGCCGGCTCCTGGGCGGCGGCGGTGTCGACGGTCCCCGAGTTGACCACACCGGTCCAACCCTGGGACGCCAGCGCGGCCTTCACCCCGTTGTCCGCGATGACTTCGTACGGATTCGTGGTGTCCTTCGGAATGATGTACACGACGCCCTTGGCCGCGATCTTGCCCGACGCACCGGCCGGCAGACTGGCCAGCCCACCGATGAGACTGAGGATCGACGCCGCGACGATGAGCCGCTGCGATGTCCCCCGCTTACTTGAACCGAACTTCATGTTCCCCCTTACAGCTTGGTCGTTGTTGGTACTGCACTGCGTCGAAGCGGTCTCCCGACGGTCGAGGCTTCACAGAAATTATCACAGAATGTCACAAGTTGTGTATCAGAATGTGACAAATTGCGGATCAAGTCGGCCCTGATCACGAGGGCCGACTGTTCGAATCGACCGTCACCGCACGACGCCGGGCCATCCGTGCTCGCAGCGCGCGGTACCCCCGGGCCGAGTTCGGCAACAGCACGCTCGCCAGTAGCAGGATGCCAAAGACCACGCTCTGGGACTGCGACGAGACGTTCTTGATCGTCAACACCTGATCGAAGGTCCCCACGGCGATCACCGAGAGGACGACACCGGGCATCGTGCCCTTGCCACCGAAGATCGAGATGCCGCCGAACAGCACGATCGCCACGACGTTGAGCTCCATTCCTAGGGCCGCGTCGTAGCGCGCCGTGTTCGTCTGGTACGTGTAGAGCAGGCCCGTGAACGCGCAGATCAGTCCCGAGACCGTGTAGAGCACGAACTTGATCCGCTTGACGCGCACGCCCGAGAAGAACGCCGCCTCTTGCTGCAGGCCGATCGAGACGATCGAGCGGCCGGTCGTCGTGAAGTGCAAGACGACGGTCGCGACGACGGCGAGCACGATGAAGATCCCGAACGTGTAGGAGAACGGAGTCCCGGGGATCGAGTTCGTCCCAATACCCGTCCAGGGCCCGTTGAAGTTCGAGACCTCGTTGGTCCCCAAGATCACCTCGGCGATCCCTCGGAACATCGTCAGGGTCCCGATGGTGACCGCGATCGACGGCAGACCCACCGCGGTGACCAGGTACCCGTTGAGCGCCCCGCCCGCGGCGCCGATCACGAGAACGATGAGCACCGCCGCGATCACTGGGACGTGGTGCATGTAGAGGTAGCCGTAGGCCGAGCTCGCGAGGCCGAGCATCGCCGCCACCGAGAGGTCGATCTCGCCGGTAATGATGATGAACGTCTCGGGTAGGGCCATGATGGCGATGAGCCCGAAGTTGATCCCGGCGAAGAACACCGTGTCTCGCGAGAAGAAGTTGGTGGTCGTGGTCGCGCCGTAGTACAGCGAGTACCCGAGCAGCACGACGAGGGCTAGCTCCCAGCGCGCGAGCGAACGCCACGATCGTCGCGACGTCGTCACGGTGGTGTGGCCCGGGTCCGAGACCAGTTCGGCGGCGACCTCAGCCATTGCTCGCTCCCTTGAGTCGAAGGGCCAACGCCGCGCGGTTGCTCACGATGCGGTCGAAGGCGATGGTGATGAGGATCAGGGCACCCGCGAGCGCTTGATCCCAGAACGGCGACACGTTGACCACCACGAGTGACTGGTTGATCACCTGGAGCAGGATCGCGCCGAAGGCGGCGCCGATCGCCGTGCCGCTGCCCCCGAAGATCGCCACGCCACCGATCACGCACGAGGCGACTACGAGCAACTCGTAGCCCGTGCCAGCGGTCGCGTTCACGGTGGCGAACTCCGAGACGAACAGCACGCCGCCCAGCCCGGCGAGGGCGCCACTGAGGACGAACGCGCTCAGCACCCGTCGCGCGACGGGAACGCCCGCGAGGCGTGCGGCGTCCGGGTTCGACCCGATCGCGTAGAGCTCGCGACTCGATCGGAACGACCGCATCGCGTAGGCGGCGATGATGGCGATGCCCATGGCGATCACGAAAATCCACGGCACGCCCGCCACCGTCTCGAAGCCGATCTTCTGGAGCGACATCGGGATCGCCGACGGTTCGATCTGAATGCCCAGGCCGATCGTGTTGAGCACGCCACGGATGATGTAGAGGGCCGCGAGCGACACGACGAGGCTGGGCACCTTGGCGAATGCGACGATGATGCCGATGAGCGCCCCGGCGACCACGCCGACGCCGATGCCGACGACGAAGGCGAGCCAGATCGGTGCGTTCGGGACGTGGGTGTAGAGGTCCCCCACGAGGAACGCCGACATGCCCAGTGTCGATCCGACCGAGAGGTCGACGTTTCGCGTGACGATGACCGCGGTCTCACCGACCGCGAGCAGCAACAGCAGCGACGCGTTGGTCAGGATCTGCTGGATGGAGGTGAGGTTCGCGAAGCCCGAGGTCTTCATCGCCGTGGCGAAGAAGACGACGAGGATGATGACCACGATGGCCAACTCGCGCGTGCGCGCGATGGTCTCAGCGACCCGATGGCGGCGGCTGGTGAGCGAGATGGGACTACTCGTGGTCACGACTGTCCCTGCCCGGTCGCGGCCATCATGATGGACGTCTCGGTGGCCGCGGAGCGGTCAATCGTCTGGGCCAGGCGACCCTCGCGCATCACGAGCACCCGGTCGGCCATCCCGAGCACCTCGGGAAGCTCCGAGGAGATCATCAGCACGGCGACACCGTTCGCGGCCAGGGTGTCGATGATCCGATGGACCTCGGACTTGGTCCCCACGTCGATCCCTCGGGTCGGCTCGTCCACGATGATCAAGGACGGCTGGCTCGCGAGCCACTTGGCGAGCACGACCTTCTGCTGGTTGCCACCCGACAACGTGTTCACCGCGTCCGAGAGGGCCCCGTACTTCAGCTGCAGCTTGAGCGCCCACTCGCGCGCGAGGGTCCGCTCGCGCCCTCGCAGGAGCAACGGCCCGTCTCGTAGGTCGCGCATCGTCGCGAGCGCGATGTTGTGGTCGATGCCGTACTCCATGACGAGTCCCTGCTGGCGGCGGTCCTCGGGCACGTACCCGATCCCCGCGCGCATCGCGCGCACCGGCGAGTTCGCCCGCACGGGCGTGCCGTGCATGTAGACGTGACCGGCGTCGTAGTGGTCGATCCCGAAGATGGCCCGGGCCACCTCGGTGCGCCCCGAGCCCACCAGTCCGGCCAGTGCGACGATCTCACCCGCGCGCACCTCGAAGGAGATGTCCGTGAACACGCCCTCGCGTGTCAGACGCTCGACGCGCAACACCTCAGCACCCGCTTCGATCACGGACTTGGGAAACAGCGACCCGAGCTCACGTCCGACCATCGAGCGCACGACCTCGTCGATCGTGAGCGACTCGATCGGGTCGGTGCGCACAAACTCCCCGTCGCGCATGATCGTCACCCGTTGGCACATGGCGAAGACCTCTTCGAGTCGGTGCGAGATGAACAGGATCGCCGCGCCGTGCTGGCGAAGCGTCGCGACGACGTCGAACAGTCGGTCGACCTCGGCCGGACTGAGCGCCGCCGTGGGTTCGTCCATGATCAGGATCCGGGCGTCGCGCGAGAGCGACTTCGCGATCTCCACCATCTGCTGGTCGGCGACTGAGAGCCCGCGCGCCAGCCGGGTCGGGTCGATCTGGACGCCGAGGCGCTCGAAGATCTC
This sequence comes from Actinomycetes bacterium, assembly GCA_021777285.1. Next base: position 2,679 of record JAJYDR010000030.1, on the reverse strand, counting down.
GAGTGAGCGGCGCTTCATCTCGCGCTTGTCGATGCGTCGAAGCCGACGTAGCGGCTGACGGCCGAGGAAGATGTTCTCCGCGACGGTGAGGTCGTCGAAGAGCGTGGGCTCCTGGTAGATTACGGCGATGCCGGCGTCTTGGCTCTCGTGGGGACCTTCGAACCGATGCGGCTCGCCGTCCACGCGGATCTCGCCGCTGTCGGGCGAGTAGACACCCGACATGATCTTGACCATCGTCGACTTACCGGCGCCGTTCTCGCCGAGCAGCGCGTGCGCCTCGCCCGCGAACAACTGGATTGAGCCGTGCGCGAGCGCCACGACCGGTCCGAACGACTTGGACACGTCCCGCAGTTCGAGGACGGGATCGCTCGGCACACCCTCGACCCCACCCTCGTTGGTCGCCATCACGTCACCGTCCCCCTTCGGTTCGTCGCCACGCTAATTCCCCACACCCGTCACTGGGCGGCGACCAGCGCGGCCCCGTTTTTAACACAAATCTCACAGGACGTGACATCTTTATCACATTTTGTGGTCATTCCACCTGACAGTTGGGTGTACGGACTCTACAATCGGGTGGCACAACCGACCTGAGGAGTACCGTGCGGATCGCCCTCTTCGTTACCTGCATGAACAACGCGATCTACCCGCGCACCGGTCGCGCGGTCGTCACCGTGCTCGAGCGCCTCGGCCACGAGGTCATCTTCCCCGAACCCCAGACCTGCTGTGGCCAGATGCACCTCAACGCGGGCTATCGCCGCGAGGGGCTCGCACTCGCTGCGTCGGTGCTCTCGAGCTTTGCGAACGCCGACGCGATCGTCGTGCCCTCGGGGTCCTGCACGGTGACGATGCGCGACCTCTGGGCCGACGTCGCCACCGACGATGGCGACCACGACCTCGCCGCGCGGGCCCGGGACTTCGCGCCGCGCGTGCACGAGTTCACCGAGCTCTTGGTCGACGTGCTCGGCGTCGAGGACGTCGGCGCCCGCTTCGAGCACCGCGTCGCCTACCACCCCACGTGTCACTCCTTGCGCGCCCAACGGGTCGGTGACCGGCCCCTGCGACTACTGCGCGCGGTTAAGGGCATCGAGCTCGTCGAGCTCGAGCGCCCCGACAGCTGCTGCGGCTTCGGGGGGCTCTTCTCGGTGAAGAACCCCGACACCTCGGCCGCGATGGGCGTCGACAAGGTCGCCGACGTGGCGAGCTCGGGTGCGCAGTACCTGTGCGCGACGGACAACTCGTGCCTGACCCACATCGGCGCCGTCGCCGCCCACGACGCGGACCCGCCACCGTTCCAAACCATCCACCTCGCCGAGATCCTCGCTTCGAGTGGGGAACCGCGATGACGCGCAGCTTCACGGGCTCGCCGGCCTTCACCGAAGGCGCCCGCGTCGCCCTCGCCAATCCCCAGCTGCGAAAGAACCTCGCCAACGCGACCACGACCATCCGCGCCAAGCGCAACCTGCGCGTCGCCGAGCTCGAGACGTGGGAGGACCTACGCCTCGCCGGTGAGGCCATCAAGAACCAGACCCTGGCGCAGCTCTCGGAACTGCTCGTCCAGTTCGAGGCCAACGTGACCCGCGCCGGTGGCCACGTGCACTGGGCCCGCGACGCCGCCGAGGCGCGCGCGATCGTGCGCGGGCTCGTCGAGACGAGCGGCGCACACGACGTGGTCAAGATCAAGTCCATGACCACCGCCGAGATCGAGCTGAACCAGGCACTCGAGCTCGACGGCGTGCGCGCCTACGAGACCGACCTCGCCGAGCTGATCATCCAGCTCGGCGACGACCTACCGAGCCACATCGTGGTCCCGGCGATCCACCGCAGCCGCGACGAGGTGCGCACCATCTTCCTCGAGCACATGGGCGAGTGGGGCCGCCCGGCGCCGGCCGACCTGACCAACGCCCCCGACGAGCTCGCCCGGGCCGCGCGGTCCCACCTGCGCGAGCGCTTCCTCGCCGCCGAGGTCGGGGTCTCGGGTGCCAACTTCCTCGTCGCCGAGACGGGTTCGGTCGCCATCATCGAGTCCGAGGGCAACGGGCGCATGTGCCTCACCCTGCCCGACACCTTGATCACCATCGCCGGCATTGACAAGGTCGTACCCAGCTTCGGTGACCTCGACGTCTTCTTCCAACTCGTCCCGCGCTCGGCGACCGGTGAGCGGATGAACCCCTACAACTCGACCTGGACCGGTGTCACCCCCGGCGACGGCCCCCAGCAGTTCCACGTCGTCCTGCTCGACAATGGCCGTTCGCGGGCCCTCGCCGACCGGGTCGGACGTGAGGCCCTGCGCTGCGTGCGCTGCGCGGCCTGTCTCAACGTCTGTCCGGTCTACGAGCGCGTCGGCGGCCACGCCTACGGCTCGGTCTACCCCGGTCCGATCGGCGCCGTGCTGACGCCCCAGCTCGACCACGTGGCGAGCGACGAGGTCGCCGCCTCGCTGCCCTACGCGTCGACACTCTGCGGGGCCTGCTTCGAGGTGTGTCCGGTGCGCATCGACATCCCCAAGCTGCTCGTGCACCTGCGCGGCGAGGTCGTCGCGAACAAGACCGGCGTCAGCCAGGAGCGGCTCGTGATGTCCGGCGCGGCCTGGCTCTTCTCGAGCCCCGCCCGACTTCGCCTAGCCGCCGCGCTCGGCACCGCGCTCAACACGTTCACCCGGGGCCGGGTGCGCGCCCCCGG
>JAJYDR010000029.1 GCA_021777285.1 Actinomycetes bacterium | reverse complement strand
CGCTGCAGTCGCTACGATACGAACAGTTGTTCGTTCGTGAAAGGAGTGCCATGGCTGAGGTCCTCACCCCCATGCGCCGTCAGATCCTCGAGTTCATCATCGCCTGTCAGCGCGAACGGAACTTCCCTCCCACGATCCGAGAAATCGGCGACCACGTGGGGTTGAAGTCACCCGCAACGGTCGCGAACCACATCACAGTGCTGCGCGACGCGGGTTATATCGCGAAGAATCCCCAGCAACCCCGGACGCTGACGGTGCGCCTGGACGCTGATTCGATGGCGCCAGACGCTTCCGTGCGAAGCATTCCCTTCGTCGGCGACGTGGCTGCCGGAACCGGCGTGCTCGCCACCGAGAGTCTCCACGAGATGATGACCGTGCCCTCGCAACTCGCCGGACGGGGCGACAGCTTCGTCCTCCAGGTTCGAGGCGAGTCGATGATCGGCGCGGGGATCATGCCCGGCGACCTGCTCGTCGTGAATCGCCAGGCCACCGCCGAGACCGGTGAAATCGTGGTCGCCGGGTTGCCCGAAGGCGAGGCAACGGTCAAGCGCTTCTTCCCCCAAGGTGCCCGCGTCGTGTTGAAGCCAGAAAATCCGTCGATGGAACCGATGGAATTCGACTCGGCTGACGTGGCGATATTCGGTCGTGTGATTGCCGTCATGCGTGCCTATTAAGCGTTTTCTACCCGATTTAGAATTCACATTATGCACGTTCTCTTAATCGGTGCCGACCTCTATCTCGTCGGTCTCGGACTCACGGTGGCGATCGTCGTGTATCCCGCGTTCCATCTCGTGGGAGCAGGTCAGTGGCTCGCGTACCACGACGCCCACGTCCGACGGATCTCGGCTGCGGTCGCCCCGGCCTGGGCAATTCAGGGTGTCGGCTCACTCTGGTGGCTGCTCCACGGACCCCACCGACTCCTCGCCCTCGCTCACGTCGCGCTCGCCGCACTGGCCGTCGTACTCACCATGTTCCAGGCGCTACCGATCCATCACCGACTCTCGAGACATCACGACGACCAGGACATCACTCAACTCGAACGGTGGCACATCCTTCGCACGGTCCTGTGGATCGGGTGCGCAACGATCGTTATGCTCGCGCGCTAGCGGATCCAGGCCCCGAGCACCCGCGCGAAGTGCTCCAGCTCACTCGCCGTCACTCGCTCGTCGGGGTGGTGGGCGAGTAACGGATCGCCAGCGCCGAAGTTCGCCGCCGGTATGCCGAGCTCCTGGAACGTCGCCACATCCGTCCAGCCGACCTTCGCGCGCGCCGCACTGTTCGAGAGTTTCTCGAGGTCCCGTAACTGCGGCTCATCGAAGCCGGGGAGCGCCGCTGGCGCCCAGTCCTGCACCTCGACCGAGTCCCCGGCGTCAAGAAGTGGACCCAGCAACGCCCGGAGCGCCGATTCGGCGTCAACGTGGGTTCGGTCCGGTGCGAAGCGGTAGTTGATCACACACCGCGCGACATCAGGCACGACGTTGCCCGCCACCCCACCGTCGACCATCACCACTTGCATCTGTTCGGTGAACTCAACGCCGTCGATCGCGACGACTCGGGGCACGTAGTCAGCGACCCGCGTGATGACCGCACCGAGCCGGTGAATGGCGTTGGTCCCCATGAACGGCCGCGCGGTGTGCGCACGAACGCCCGACATGGTGACGGCCGCACGCAAGGTGCCCTGGCAGCCGACCTCGACGACGCCGCCCGTCGGCTCAGCCAACACCGCCACGTCGCCGACCACGAGGTCTGGCCGCAACTCGATCAATTCTCGGAGTCCCGATTCCGTGCGCGCTATCTCCTCGCGCGCGTAGAACACCCAGGTCAACTCGACCTGATGTGGCCTGTCGTCGCTCGCGAGATCCACCATCACCGACAGTGACCCCTTCATGTCGCACGCGCCGATCCCCGTGAGCATGTCGCCCTCTATACGGGCGCGATTCGGGTCCCCGGGAACGGTGTCGAGGTGTCCGGCGACGATCAACCGGGTCGGGTGCGATCCGGTCGTCCGGGCCACCACGTTGTCCCCTATCCGCTCGATGTCGAGACGTGGGTTCGACGAGAGCCGTTGGACGACGTAGTCGGCGATCGCCGACTCGCGGCCACTCACCGAGTCGATCAAGACGAGGTCTAGCACCCGATCGAGCCGCGTCACGTGGCGACACCGTGTTCGCGCAGCACCTGGTTCAGGGCGACTTTGTCGTGTCGTTCGCCCTCGCTGAGGCGACGGATGATCAAGACACAGGGTAGGTAGAACTCGCCGCCGGGGAACTCCCGCCGCCTACTCGCCGACACCGCCACGCAGTAGTCGGGGACGTGCCCGCGCGAGACCTCCTCACCGGTCGCTGCGTCGATTACTGGGATCGACGGGTTGAGGATCGTCCCGGCGCCGAGCACCGAGCCCCGTCCGACCCGGGCGCCTTCTACGACCATGCACCGACTGCCGATGAACGCGTCGTCCTCGATGACCACGGGCACAGCGTTCGCGGGCTCGAGCACCCCACCGATTCCGACCCCTCCGGCCAGGTGGACGTTCGCCCCGATGTGCGCACAACTGCCCACGGTCGCCCAGGTGTCGACCATCGTGCCCGGCCCGATCCAGGCACCGATGTTGACGTAGCTCGGCATCAAGATCACGCCGGGGCTGAGGAAACTACCTCGTCGAGCCGACGCGCCCGGCACCACTCGAACGCCGCGACGCTCGTAGTCTCGCTTCAACTCGAGCTTGTCCAAGTACTCAAAGGGCCCGACCTCGCTTCGCTCGAGGCCGCGCAAGCGAAAGAGCAGCAGGATCGCTCGACGGACCCACTCGTGGACCGTGACGTCGCCGCCGGGTTCGACGTCGAGCACCCGCAACTGGCCGTCATCGAGCATCGTGATGGCCAACTCGACATCGCGACGCGCCTCGACGTCATCGGGGGTCAGGGTGGCGATCTGCTCGTACCACGCGTCGATTCGATTCGCCAGGGTCGTCATGGCTTCATCGTACCGTCGGGTCAGATCGCGCCCGTGAGCCGCGACGCGGCGAGCTCGATCCGCTCGGTCGGCTGGACCACCGCGATGCGCACGTACGGCGCGCCCGCATCGCCGTAGAGCTCACCGGGACTCGACACGATGGCGCTGACCGTGGCCAGTCGCTCGGCGAGCGCCCAACCGTCGAGTCCCGCTTGTCGACACCACAGGTAGAAACCCCCCTCGGGCAGCGGCGCGTCCACCCCGAAGGCGCTCAACGCCTCCGACAGTGTCGTGAGCCGTCGCCGGTACCGATCCCGCTGCACCGTGACGTGATCCTCGTCGTTGTACGCCACGGCCGCGGCCGCCTGAACCGGACCGGGCACCATGAGTCCGGCGTGCTGGCGCACCGCGCGGAGGTAGGCGACGACGTCGGGGTCACCGGCGTAGAAGCCGACCCGCAGTCCCGCCAGGTTCGACCGCTTCGAAGCGGAGTGCAGTGCGAGCACACCCGACACGCCCGTACGCAGGATCGATGTCGCCTCGCTCGACCAGGTGTAGTCGGCGTAGCACTCGTCACTCGCCACGAGCACGCCGTGACGCCGTCCCCAGGCTGCGACGGCCTCTAAGTCCTCGAGGCCGCCCGTCGGATTCGACGGCGAATTGCTCCAGAGCACCAGGGCTCGCGCCATGTCAGCGGCCGCCACGCTCGCGAGGTCCAACCGTCCATCACGAACGGGTACGGGCACAGCGCGCAGCCCCGCCAGTGTCGCGCCCATCGCGTACGTGGGGTAACTGATCGCGGGGAACAAGACCGTGTCCTTGTCGGGGGCGTTCAGGTGCAGGTAACTCGCGAGCGAGGCCACGAACTCCTTGGTGCCCACGCAGGCGGCGAGCGCGTCGGGGCCGAGGTTGACCCCGAAGCGACGCGCGAGCCATCCGCTCGCACTTCGTCGAAAGTCATCGGTACCGGCCGACGGCGGGTAGCCGCGGGCGCCCGCACCGCGGGCCAATTCCTCGAGCACCACCGTCGGCGGCGGGTCGATCGGTGTCCCGATCGAGCAGTCGATCGCGCCACCGTCGTGCGCGCTCGCGATCCGCTTGATCCCGTCGAGCCGCTCGTAGGGGTACGGCGGCGGCGTGAAGGTCATGGTGCGACCCGCCACTCCTCGAAGCGCGCCGCCCCCACCGGGTCAAGGGCGATGCGCAGGACCATCGCGTCGTCCTCGACCGTCGTCTCGAGCACGTCCCCTTCTCGATGTGCGGCCGCGACGAGGTCGCCACGGTCGAGCGGGAAGCGCACGGTGATCGTGCGGTCCTCGATGCGAAGGCGCTCAGCGATCGACGCGACGACCGCGTCGAGGTTCTCACCGGTCAGGGCCGAGACGAAGACACTGCCCGGGTAGAGCTTGACGAGGTCGCGAGCCCGAGAGCCCGGGACGTCGGCCTTATTGAAGACCAGGAGCTCAGGGACGTGATCAGCGCCGATCGTGCCGAGCACCTCGTGCACGGCGGCGATCTGCTCCTCGGCGTTCTCGCTCGCGGCGTCCACGACGTGGACCAGCAGGTCCGCCAGCTGCACCGAGCGAAGCGTGCTCATGAAGGCCTCGACTAACTCGTGGGGTAGGTTCGAGATGAACCCGACGGTGTCGGTGACGAGCACGGTCTCCCCGCCGGGGAGTTGGCGCTGGCGGGTGCGTGGGTCGAGGGTCGCGAACAGCCGGTCCTCCACGCCCACCCCGGCGTCGGTGAGCGCATTGAGCATGGACGACTTGCCGGCGTTGGTGTAGCCGACCAAGGTCAACTCACGGTGACGCCCGCGGTCACGCCCCTGGCGCTGGACACCGCGCGTGCGGTCGATCTCCTTGAGCTCCTCACGGATTCGGTGGATCCGATGCACGAGTCGACGGCGGTCGACCTCGAGTTGGGTCTCACCGGGGCCGCGTGTGCCGATGCCACCGGCCTGTTGGGACAACGAGCCCCCCGCGCGGCGCAGGCGCGGCAGGCGGTACTGCAGCAACGCGAGTTCGACCTGGGCCTTGCCCTCGGGGGTACGGGCGTTCTGGGCGAAGATATCCAAGATGACCGCGGTGCGGTCGATCGCGGTGCGACCCAGGATCTTCTCGAGGTTTCGCTGTTGGGCCGGCGAGAGCGAGTGCTCGAAGACCACCGTGTCCGAGTCAACGGCGAGGCAGATCTCACGCAGTTCGTCGACCTTGCCCGATCCGAGGAACGTCGCGGGGTCCGGGGCGTCGCGCCGTTGGACGATCCGCGCGACGACGTCCGCGCCGGCGGTGTCCACGAGAAGTGCCAGCTCGTCCAACTGGCGTTCCAACTCGTCGGCGGTGACGCCCGGGAACTGCACGCCCACGAGCACGATCCGCTCGCGGAAGGTTCGATCGATGAGAGTCGACGGGATGTAGGTCAAGTCGCGAGCCACTCGACGTTGGCGACGAACTCGACCGGACCGCTGAGGGTCGCTCGGTCGCCGTCTAGGCGAACCGTGAGGTCACCGCCGGGGTTGGCGACCGTGACCACGTCGCCACAGAGCCCGTGCGAACGCGCGACCGCGGCGGTCGCACAACTACCGGTGCCACACGCGAGCGTCCAGCCGACACCACGCTCGAATACCCGTAACTTGATCAGGTCCGCACTGGCGGGCGTGATGAACTCGACGTTCGCGCCGCCGACAGCGTCGGACCACGACTGGGCGAACTTCGTCCGGTCCTCGATACTCCACGTCGGGTCGTCGGCGACCACGACGTGCGGATTGCCAACCGAGGCGACCCCCAACGTCCCCGCGGGGCCCGGTCCGACAACGACTGCGCCCATCTCGACACTGCCCGTCCCGCCATCGCGATCACCGGTCAAGGTCACGTGTCGCACCCCGACGTCGGTCACCACGTCCAGACTGTCCCACGCATCGCGCGTCGAGCGGCGCACTGCCGCCGCGAGGCACCGGATACCGTTGCCCGACATCTCGGCGCGGCTCCCGTCGGCGTTGAAGAGCACCATCGTCACCTCGGAGCCGACCGTCGCGAGCAGCAGACCGTCGGCGCCGACGCCGGTGGCGCGATCGCACACGGCGCGCACGTGGTCCTCATCCCACCAGGGTGCCATGCCGTGCTCGATCACCTCAACCAGAAAGTCGTTGCCGGCGCCGTGCCATTTTTGAAGATAGCGAAGTGTCACTGGTCCCATTCTCGCACGAAGCCGTCGGGGCCGTTCAGCACGTGCTCCAAGCGCGCCAGGGCCGCCTCGGGACTCTCGAACCACTCGATGCGCGGATCGCGTTCGAACCACGAGCGCTGGCGGCGGGCCAAGCGGCGGCTGTGGGTGATGGCGTCGCGCACGCACTGCTCGAGGTCCGCCCCATCCTCGACGTGCGCCAGCAGCTCCCGATAGCCGACGGCCTGACGGGCCGTGCGCCCCACCCCACCGGGACGCACGGCGAGGCGGCGGACCTCGTCGAGCAACCCCTCGTCCAGCCACTGGCGGAACCGCGCCTCGATACGCCGGTCGAGCTCGTCCATGGTGACTCGCAGTCCGACCTGAACTACACGAACTCGGCCGTACTGCGCCACGCCCGGACCGAACGAGGAGAACGGACGGCCACTGCCGAGAGTGACCTCGAGCGCGCGCAGGACCCGTCGGGCGTTGGTCGGTTCCATGCGTCCCGCCGCGACCGGGTCGCGTCGGACCAGCTCCTCGTGCAGCGCCTCGCCGGCCACCCATCGCGCCTCGAGGGCTCGTCGAACCTCGGGGTACTGGCCCGGGATCCGGTAGTCGTCGAGGACGGCTCGCCCGTAGAGACCGGTGCCGCCGACGTAGATCACCTGACCACCCTTGGCCCAGACCTCGGCCGTCGCCTCGCGCGCCGCGCGCTGGAACATCGCGACGGTGAATGACTCGTCGGGTTCGACGAGGTCGAGCAAGTAGTAGGGCACCTCGCGACGCTCAGCCGGCGTGGGCTTGGCCGTGCCGATGTCCATGCCCCGGTAGACGGTCATCGCGTCCACGGCGACAATGGCACGATTCGCATCACGACGGGCGAGCGCGTGCGCGAGGGCTGACTTGCCCGACGCGGTAGCGCCCACGAGGGCCACCGCGACCCGGTTCACGAGACGTTGAGGGCGATGCGCACCTTGTGCCGCGGTGGCCGGAGGACCCGGGTGACGTGACCCATCAGGTGGTACGGCGCGCCGTGATCGACGTGCACCTCGACGAGCGCGCCGGGGCGTAACTGCGCGTCGGAGTCCACGTGCACGAGCTTGCCCTGTCGAGTGCGTCCCGACCACCGGCTCTGCGACCGGCGCGACGGTCCCTCGAGCAAGACCTCCTCGAGGTGGCCTTCGCGCGCGACGTGCGCGCGCAGCGCCGAACGGTCCAACACGTGCTTCAACCGTTCGAACCGGTCCTTGATGATCTCGTCGGGGACGAACTCGTCGACCATCGCGGCGGCTCGCGTCCCGTCGCGCGGCGAGAAGATGAACGTGTAGGCCGAGTCGTAGTTCGCCTCGGCCACTACCGCGAGCGTGGCCTCGAAGTCCTCGTCGGTCTCCCCGGGGTAGCCCACGATCAGGTCGGTCGTGACCGCCAGGTCCGCGATGGACGCGCGCGCCGCGGCTAGTCGCTCAAGGTAGCGCTCGGCGCTGTAACCCCGGCGCATCGCGGTCAGGACGCGATTCGATCCCGACTGCAGCGGGAGGTGGAGCTGGGGGCACACCGACGCCGTCTCGGCCATGGCCGCAATCGTCTCGGGCCGCAAGTCCTTCGGGTGGGGGCTGGTGAATCGGATCCGCTCGATGCCCTCGACCTCGCCGAGCGCCCGCAGCAAATCGGCGAAGAGCGGTCGACGCTTGGTCAGGTCCCGGCCGTAGGAGTTCACGTTCTGGCCGAGCACCGTGATCTCGGTGACCCCCGACGCCGCCAGCATCCGCGCCTCGGTCACGAGGTCCGCCAACGGTCGGCTGATCTCGCCGCCGCGCACGTCGGGCACGATGCAGTAGCTGCACGAGTTGTCACATCCCGTCTGGATCGTCATCCACGCCGCCCACGGGAGCTCACGCACCGCACTGAGCGCCGGGGCCATGTCGCGGGTGACGACCGGGTCGGGCGCGTCGGCGACGTCCACGATCGGACCCTCTACTTGGGCGCGGCGCAAGAGCGCCGGTGCCTCATTCAGGTTGTGGGTGCCAAAGACGACGTCCACCCATCCGGCCCGTTCGAGGATCCGGCCCCGTTCGTGCTGGGCCATGCAGCCGCCCACGGCGATCTGCATCGACGGTCGCGCGGCCTTGGCGGCCTTCAAGTGCCCGAGCGCGCTGTAGAGCTTGAGGTCGGCGTTCTCGCGAATCGTGCAGGTGTTGAAGATCACCACGTCCGCCTCGGCCTCGTTCGTGGCCGGCGCCAGCCCCTCGTTGACCAACAGTCCGGCCAAGCGCTCCGAGTCGTGCTCGTTCATCTGGCAGCCGAACGTGCGAATGGAGAAAGTGCGCGGCGTTGACACGCCGTCCAGCCTACTGAGCGACCGGAACGACGCCCCGGGTGACGTCGTAGGTCACCCCGACGCCGGCCCCCACGACGCACGCCAGTCCGACCAGGTCAGTCACCGACACACCCTGGCCGATGAACAACCAGCCCATCAAGAAGGCGATCGCCGGATCGAGCGCGATCAGCACACTCACGACGCTCGGTTTTATCCGGCGCAGCGCCTGCATCTCCATCCCGAAGCCGAGCCCGATCGCCGCGACGCCCACCAGGGCCATGCGGCCGGCGAGCCACGGCCGCGCGAGAAGCACGTGGGCCGACGCGACGGCGAAGGGGATGGTCACCAACGCCGCGATCGACATCGCCACGGCGAGCCCGCCGAAACCCTCGATCGAGCCGCCCACGCGGTGCGACGCGAAGGCGTAGCCGGCCCATCCGGCACCCGACCCGAGGGCGAAGAGCACGCCGATGAGCGTCACGCCGCCACCCGGTCGCGCGAGGGCCACCACCCCCACCCCCGCCAGGGCGACGAACACGTAGTGACGAAGTGACCGTTTCGAGAGGGCCGCCACGAGGAATGGGCCCAGGTACTCGATCGCGACCGCCGTGCCGAGCGGGATCCGCGCGATCGACTGGTAGAAGCAAAAGCCCATGAACGCCGTCGATGCGCCGAGTGCCGCCGCCCCGACCCACTGGTCTCTCGACCAGGCGCGCACCTGGGGCCGAGACACCGCGAGCAGCGCCACTGCGCCGAAGAGGAAGCGCCACGCGCTCGACGCCGACGGGCCGATCCGTAGGAAGACCGGCATGACCAGGGCTGCCGACCACTGGATCGTGGTCGTTCCCGCCAGGAGGAATGCGACACCGGCGAGGGTCCGCCGGCGCGCGAGCGACGACGTCAAGAGACGACCGCTCCGATCCGGTCGGCCTCGAGGATCGCCACCGAACCCGCGACCCCGTGGTCCGCGAGGGTCCGCCGCGCGCCCTCGGCGACGGCGTCGGCCGCGTCCACGGTCGCCAGTCCGAGCATCGTCGAACCGGCACCCGACCAACACGCCCCGTGCGCACCAGCGTCGCGAAGCGCCTTCAGCATCGGACCCGCGATCGGCAACAACCCGGCCCGGTAGGGCTGGTGCAGCCGGTCCTCCATCGCCCACGGTGTGAAGACGCGGTGGTCCGCGAGGCCCGCGATCAACAGACCCAATGAGGTCAGGTTCGCCACCGCGTCGGCGAAGGGCACCTCGTCGGGCAGGACCCGGCGTGCGTCGGCCGTCGCGAGCTCGACCTCGGGGATCACGACCACGAAGCGCCACACGTCGTCGAGCGCGAGGTCGGCCACGGCGATCGCGCCGTCGCGTTGACCCGCCACGACGAGTCCGCCGCGCCACGACGCAGCCGCGTTCTCAGCGTGCCCGTCGATCGCCACCGCGATCGCGAGCGCGTCCGTCGCCCCCGCCGCCGCGGCGGCCGCGAGCGCCAAGGACGCTGAGGAGCCGAGGCCGCGCGAGAGCGGGATCTGTGAGTCGACGCGAATCGCGAAACGCTGATGCCCGAGCACCGACGCGGCGACCCGGGCCCCAAGGTGGCCCTCGTCGTCGAAGCGACCAGCGCCATAACCACTGGTGACAATGGAGAACTCGTCGGCGTCGCGCACCTCGACCTCGACGTAGCGGTTGAGTGCCACCGCCAAGGTGTCAAAGCCCGGTCCCAAGTTCGCCGAACTGGCCGGCACCCGCGCGATCATGGAATCAGCGTAGGCGTTCGCCGGCGCCGCGCCATGAATCGACCGGCCCCGGTGTCAGCGGTCTTCGTCGGGGAAGTACTCCTCGCGCGTGATCAAGACCTTGCGCGCCTTGGACCCGTCGCCCGCGGCGACAACACCCTCTTGCTCGAGCTGGTCCATGAGTCGGCCCGCGCGCGCGAAGCCGACGCGCAGCTTGCGCTGGAGCATCGACGTCGATCCCGACTGAGTACGGATCACGAGTTCGCGGGCCTGACGCAGCACCTCGTCGTCGTCCCCGCCGCCACCGCCGGGCCCGCCGCGCTCGACGGGCACGTCAAGGGCGACCACGGTCTCGCGACGACCGCCCTGGGCGCGCCAGTACTCGACGACCCGCTGGACCTCGGCCTCGGAGACCCACGGCGACTGGATCCGCCGGGCGATGTTGCTGGTGGCGGTAACGAGCAGCATGTCGCCCTTACCGACCAGCCGTTCGGCGCCGGCCTGGTCGAGGATCACCCGGCTGTCGGCGAGCGATGACACCGCAAAGGCCATCCGACTCGGCACGTTCGCCTTGATGACGCCCGTGATCACGTCGACGCTCGGCCGCTGGGTCGCGAGCACGAGGTGGATCCCGACTGCGCGGGCCATCTGCGCGATACGCACGACCGAGTCCTCCACGTCGCGCGCGGCCACCATCATCAGGTCATTGAGCTCATCGACGACGATGACGATGTAGGGCATCTGCTCGGGCCCGACGGGTCGAAGGGCATCCGACGCGAGTCCCGTCGCGCGTTCAATCGCCTCGCCGATCTCCTCGGCGATCGTCGGACCCGGATCGAGCTCGCCCCGATCGATCATCTGCTTATAACCAGTCAGGTCGCGCGCCCCACAGGTGGCGAGCACGTCGTAGCGCCGCTCCATCTCCTTCACAGCCCAGTTCAGCGCCCCGGCCGCCTTTTTCGGGTCGACCACGACCGGTGCGAGCAGGTGCGGGAGGTCCTGGTAATGGCCCATCTCGACACGCTTGGGGTCGATCAAGAGCAGACGGACCTGTTCGGGGTTGGCCCGCATCACGAGGGCGGTCACCAGTGAGTTGATGCACGAACTCTTACCCGCGCCCGTCGCCCCCGAGATCAGCACGTGGGGCATCTCGCCGAGGTTGACGATGACAGTCTGGCCCGCGATGTCGCGGCCGATCGGCACGTCGAGGGGATGATGGGCATCACGGGCCTCGTCAGTGGCGAGCAGGTCGCCGAGGGCGACGAGGGTCCGGTTCCGGTTCGGCACTTCGACGCCGATGGCCGAACGTCCCGGGATGGGTGCGAGGATGCGCACGTCTGGGGTCGCCATCGCGTAGGCGATGTCCCGGCTGAGCGCGGTCAACCGGGCGACCTTGATCCCGGGACCGAGTTCAAGCTCGAAGCGCGTGACCGTTGGACCGACGGTGAAACCGACGAGGACCGTCTCGACGCCGTGGGCGGCGAGGGCCTCGACGAGCTCGGCGCCCGCCCGCTCCACGCTCGCGCGGTCCTGACGCTGCTCGCGCGTGCGAGTGAGCAGCGTCAGCGGCGGCAACGACCACGACGTCTCGTGCGCGTCGGGTACGACCACCGGCGCGGGTGCGACGGGTGCCTCGACGGGGACCCACTCGTCGCGGGCTGCGTCGAGCGCGTCCTGAGCGTCGGGCGACTCCTCCGTCGGCCAGGGCGTCGCCTCGAGTTCGACGGCATCGTCCACCGGGGACAGCTCGTCGTTGCGCGCCGCGCGCGTGCGTCGGGGCTTCGCGGGTGCGGGGGTCGCCTCTAGCTCGTCGACCTCGGCCGGGCGCGGCCGACTGGACCACCAACGACCGAGAGCACGAACGACCACGCGAACGGCGCGCACGCTGGCCGCCGCGAGTGTGCGTAAGCCGATGCCGGTGGTGACGATCACCGCCACGACCAACACCGCTAACAACACCACGACGGCGCCCACCTCGCCGAGTCCCCGCACGAGACCGCCCCCGACGACGACGCCAAGCCACCCGCCAGCTCGACCGAGCGCGCTCGCCGTGGCGCTCGTCGACGGACGCCCCCCGATCAGGTCGCCGAGACCGGTCACGCTGATGAGGCCCAGCGTGAGCCCCCAGCCGAGGCGCGCGTTGTCGACCTCGACCTTGCCCCAGAGAATCGCCACCCCGAGCCCGATGAGCACGAGCGGCAAGATGACCCGACCGACCCCAAGTAGGTCTCCGACGACGCTCGCGAGCCAGCGACCGAACGGTCCGAGCGCGTGCACCTCGGCGAGACCGATCAAGATGCCGAACACCACCAGAACGAGCACCCAGACGTCACGGCCGTGACGCTGCCACAACGAGGGTGGCTGAGTCGCGCGAGTCGCGCCGCGCGCCGAACCAGCGCGCGCGGGCGTCTTCTTAGCGTGTCGGGGTGCGACCATACCCACTCAACTTACCGAACCCGAGTTCTCGCCGGGCTATTTCTGCCCCATTAGGCTTGCGACGTGCCATCAGCCCATCGCTCCTCCACCGAACTCGCCGAACGCCTCGGCGCGCGCACGGCCTCCTGCTCCGTCGTCAGCGCCCGACCGATCTGCGCGTCGCTGCACGAGGTCGTGCTGCACGGCGACCCACGACTCGCGGGCGTGCCGGGTAACGATGTCATGGTCCGCGTCCGCCACGACGGTCATCACGTCCGTCGCCGCTACACGGTTCGCTCGGTGGACTACGACAACCACCGGTTCTCGATTTGGGTGAGCACCGACCACGTCGGCGCGGGCAGCACCTGGGCCCAGTCGGCCGCCGCCGGCAACGCGGTCGACGTCATTGGTCCCCGGGGCAAGATCACGCTCGCTGAGTCGGCCGACTGGCATCTGTTCATCGGCGACGTGAGTGGGCTGGCCGCGTTCTACCGTCTCGCCCAGAGCATCGAGACCCCCGGACGGGCCATCTTCATCGTCGAGATCGACCAGGACGACGACGCACTGACGGCCGACTTCGACGAGGGGCTCGGCGTCACCGGGATCTTCGTGGACCGGCGCGAGCGGAGTCGCAACGACCCCGCCGGCCTGCTGAGCGGACTGAGTGCCTTCGCCTTCCCGCCCGACCAGGGTCACGCTTACGTCTTGGGCGAGTTCTCGGTGGTGCGCGCCGTGCGCGACGCGCTACGCGACCGCGGTCTTCGCGACCAGGACATCAGTCACAAGGCCTACTGGCGGCTCGGCCGGGCGAACGCCGACCACGGCGAGCCGGACAAGTCCGACTCCTGAATCAGTAGACGACGACCGCCGTCATCAGCACCGGCTGACGACGGAAACGCTGACCAAGCAGACGTCCCGCGGCCCGTTGGGCGGCCTTGTTGAGCGCGCTCTCGTCGCGCTCGCCGTCGGCGAGCGCCTCGTCGATCGCCACGCGGACGGCGTCGGTGACCGTGGTGATCAACTGACGGTCGGTCTCGCCGTCGAACCAGCCGCGAGCGACGACCCGCACCGGCTGGACGATCCGCGCGAGCTCGCCGTCGA
Organism: Actinomycetes bacterium; assembly: GCA_021777285.1. The sequence continues at coordinate 5,819 of JAJYDR010000029.1, read as the reverse complement.
CGCCCGCCGACAGCAGTAGTACGCCGAACTCGGCGAGCATGCGCCGCTCCTCGAGCGGTCGTTCGTCGAGATCGCCAGCCGAGCCGTCAATGTAGTGCAGACCGGCCGGTACCTCGCCCGCGCGACGGATCCCATCGGCGCGTACCTCGATCTGGTCGCCGTCCTCGCAGAGCAGGATGTGCTTGTTGGACAGCCCCATCGACCGGGCGAGTTCGGCGTGGTGGACGAGGTGGCGGTACTCGCCGTGCACCGGCACGAAGTTGCGCGGGCGAACGAGCTGGTGGAACGTACGGAGCTCACCTTGGCGGGCGTGGCCCGACGCGTGGACCGGCTCTTGGCTCGAGTCGATGACCTCGGTGCCGGCGCGGTGCAGATCGTCGATGACGCGCCCGACCGACCACTCGTTGCCGGGAATGGGGTGTGAGCTCAAGATCACGGTATCGTTGACGCCGACGCGCAAGGACCGCGCGTCGCCGCGGGACATCTTGGTCAGCGCCGCCATCGGCTCGCCCTGACTGCCGGTGCAGATCACGCAGACCTGGCCTGGCTCGTAGCGGTCGACGGTCTCGATGTCGATGAAGTCCGCGGCGTCGGCGTGCAAGAGGTGCAGTTTGCGCGCCAGCTTGACGTTGGCCTCCATCGAGCGTCCCATGAGTGCGACCTTGCGTCCCTGCTCACGCGCGACGTCGATGATCTGCTGGACCCGATGGATGTGGCTGGCGAAGCACGCGACGACCATGCGCCGCTGAGGCCGTTCGAGGAAGAGCCGGCGTAGCGCGCCGCCGACTGTGCGCTCGGAGTTCGTGAACCCCGGCTCCTCGGCGTTCGTGGAGTCGCACAGCAACAGCGCGACGCCTTCGTCGCCAATCGCGCCGAGTCGAGCCAGGTCGGTGCGACGGTTGTCGATCGGGGTCTGGTCCAACTTGAAATCGCCCGAGTGCACCACGATGCCCACCGAGGTCCGCACGGCCAGCGCGTGCGCGCTCGGCACCGAGTGGGTAACGGGGATGAATTCGAATTCGAAGGGACCGATGCGACGACGCTCGCCGTCGGTGACCTCGATGAAGGTACACTTGGCCGCCAGCTTCGCCTCGCTCAGCCGGTGGCGAGCGAAGCCCACAGTCAGTGCGGAGCCGTAGATCGGCACGTTGACGTCCTTGATCAGGTACCGCAGGGCGCCGGTGTGGTCCTCGTGACCGTGGGTCAACACGATGCCGTCGACCCGGTCGCGTCGTTCGATCAACCACCGGAAGTCGGGCAGGATCAGGTCGACGCCGTACATCGTCGGCTCGGGGAACATGAGGCCCGCGTCGATCACGACGATGCGGCCGTCCTGCTCGAGCGCGAGACAGTTCCGACCGATCTCACCGAGACCACCGAGGAAGGTGATCCGGACGCGTTCGTTAGCCACGGGCGGCTCGAAGCTCGGCGACCACCGACGCGGCGGTCGCGTCGACGTCACTGCCGATCGGCCCGAGTGGCCAGCGACACTGACCGACGGCGAACCCGAGGGATCGCATGGCGGCCTTCGCGGGGATCGGGTTGGGCGCCGACTCGGTTGACTCGAAGGAACAGCTGCGCGCGAGTCGCTCATTGAGCTCGCGGGCCATGACCCAGTCCCCCTTGGCGACGCTCGCCACGATCGCGGCGAACTCGGGTCCCGCCCAGTGGGCGGCGACCGAGACGATGCCCGTCGCGCCGATGGCGAGGAACGCCAGCAGCAGCGAGTCGTCGCCGCTGTAGAGGTCGAGGTCATCGCCGAGAACGGCCTTGACGTGCGCGGCGCCGGGCAGGTCACCCGAGGCGTCCTTCAACGCACGGATGTTGGCGTGTTCGCGTACGAGTTCAATGGTGGTCGTCGCGGCGATCTTGCGACCGGTGCGCGAGGGGATGTCATAGAGCATGACCGGCAGCGGGGTGCTCTCGGCGATCGCGCCCAGGTGACCGGCGATGCCGGCCTGGCTCGGCCGGGCGTAGGCCGGCGTCGTCGCGAGCACACCCGCGACGCCCGTATCGGCGACGCGCCGCGTCAGGGCGACCGAGCGGGCCGTGTCCGACGAGGTCGACCCGGCGAGCACCGGGACGCTCACCGCTGCGGCGACGCACGCGAAGAGGTCCATCTTCTCGTCGTCGCTGAGCGCGGTGCCCTCGCCCGTCGAACCTGCGACCACGATGCCGTCACTCCCGCTCGTCACGAGATGATGCGCGACCGCGGCGGCCGTGTCGAGATCGACAGCGCCGTCGTCGCTGAACGGCGTGACCATGGCGGTCAAAACCGTTCCGAAGGTTGGTGACGCCATACCTCGAAGTTACCAGTGACCCGAGGTGCCGCTCACACGCCGTCGATAAAACGGTCGAGCCCCTCGACGAGGCCCGGTGTGGACGGCAGGTGGCGTAATACCGTGGCAACGCCGGTGACGAAACTCGACCGGTCATAGGAGTCGTGGCGGATTATCAAACCCTCGCCGGGCGAGCCGAAGAGCACCTCTTGGTGCGCGACCAGACCCGGCAGGCGAACGGCGTGCACTGGCACGCCCTCGACAGAAGCGCCACGGGCGCCCTCGACAGTTTGACGAAGGGTCGGCTCAGCGTCGGTCGTGCGGCCCGCTCGCTGGCGGGCCCGCGCGACGGCACGGGCGGTCGCGATCGAGGTCCCCGACGGCGCGTCGACCTTGCCGTCGTGGTGCAACTCGATGATCTCGACCCGATCGAAGAACGGTGCCGCCGTGGCCGCGAACCGTTCAGCCAACACCGCGCCGATGGAGAAGTTGCTCGCCACGACGATGGGCGTCCGCTCGGCCAGTTCGCCCAGGACCGCCCTGTCGGCTTCGCTAAGCCCGGTCGCACCAACGACGAGCGCCTTGGCGTGACTCGCGCACCACTGTGCCGACGCGATGACCCCTTCGGGAGTCGAGAAGTCCACCACGACGTCGACCGGCGACGCGTCCACGTGCTCGAGCGTCGTGAACCACACCGCACCGTCGCCGGTAGGGCCCGGCGACCGGTCGACGAGCGCGACGACGTCGAACTCGGGGTACGTTGCGAGCCCGTTGGCCATCACCTGGCCCATTCGACCGGCGCCACCAACTATTGCGATGCCGATCACGATGGCACCCTAGCGCGTCGCCGTCGCCGTCTGGTGACCTCGAGCGCGCCGAGCCAGCCGATGAGCCCCACGCCCGTGCCGATGAGGCCGAGCTCGATGTGGGGCGCGTGGTAGTAGAAGTGGACCGTCCAGTCACCCCGGGGCACGTCGACCTGTTCGATGAGTCCCGACCGGACCACGTGCAACGTGATGGTCTCGTGGGTCCTCGTGTTCTGCGCCGAGGCCCGCCAACCTGGTATCCACTCCATCGAGCGCTTGAGAATCGTCGGCGCCACGGCGTGCACGGTGACCCACGAATCGCCGTACGCGGTGTCTCGTATGGACACCACGCGCGAGCGCCCGGCGTTCGAACCGAGCCACGACGGTGGTCGCAGGGACGTCGCGCGGAAGTAGGCGACGGTGCCGGTCGTCTGCGCGAGTCGCCAGCCCGGCGAAGCGAGCGCTTGCTGGAAGGCCGTGGCCAGGCGGTACTCGTGCTGGGGATCGCCACGGGTGATCACTTCGGCGAAGTTGAAGATGGCCCGATCGGGTGCGCTCACCGCGATGCCGGCGCTCTCGTGGTGATACGACGAGAAGTCAAAGGTGAGTGACGCGGCGCCCGTGGCACTCAGCACCGGACCGATAGGGCGCCCCGCGTGGTTGAGTAGTTGGACCGAGACCGTTCCCGTCGAGATGCGACGATTGTTCACGCTGGCGAGCACGACGTTGCGCACCGGCAGCAGTTGTCCAAAGAAGCGTTCCGTGCGCGCCGTGGGCCGCAGGGGCAGGCAGGACTTGGGGTTCGGCAACGGCCCGGTGACGGGGGTTGCCAGTTTGTCCGAGGAGACGACCACCGTTTCGAGACGCAGCTGACGAAAGGTGCCGTCGGCCAGCTGGCAGGGGTTGAGCGAGAACATCGGGTGCGTCGCGGTCACGTTGCCGTAAAGCGCGTTCACGAGCGAGCCGTAGCCCTGGACACTCGCGAGGCCCGTGAAGACGTTGACGTTGGGCGCACCGAGCGTCTCGTAGAGCCCCTGATGCGCTCCGGACGGATCGATCAGGGCGAAACGTCCGGCGTCGCCCAGGTGCGCCGCGGCGGCGGCGGGACTCGGCATCGGTGACGATCGCCCCCCGACGAGCCCCGTGGTGGTGAAGGCGAAAAAGAGCAGTGCGTCGACCGCGACGAGGAAGTGCAGCCATCGCATCCTCGTCGGGCGCGAGCGCCACCATCGGATCACGATTACCAGACCCGCCGCAACGAGCAGATGGGCCACGATCGTCGGACGCTGGTAGTGGACGAGTGCGGACGCGGACACCGACACGCCGAGCCACCGCAGTATGGGCTCACCGTCGATCAGCAGCGCGCTGCTCAGCACGACGACCGCGATGGCCGGCGCCAGGGCCAGCCACGCGCGCAGCCCCCCCGAGCTACGCGCGTCGCTAGCCTCGTGGCGAAACTCGTCCAACCACCAACCGAGCAGGACCAGCACGGCCAGGTCGACCAGGATGATGTTACGACTCTGCAGTCGGGTGCTGCCGAACAGGGGGATCGCGCGAAAGAGGTGCCCGACGGGTGTGTAGTAGCCCCAGGTCGCGAAGAGTCCCACCACGCCGACCACGACAAACGGCACGAAGGGTCGTTCGGCCTCGCGCCAGCCCTGGCGGGTCGCGCGCAGGACGAAGGCGACCGTGGCGATCAGGGCCGCGACGCCGACGTAGCCGGTCACCTCGGGCAGGTTGTAGTGGGTGAAGTACGCGGGCTGATTCGCGACCCCGTTGCCCCCGACGAGGTCAGGGATGAGCAGCAGGCTCGTCCAGCGCACGGGCAGCGAGCCGGCACCGAAGAACTGATACCCGAGCCCAGTGCGTTGGGAGATGTTGATGAACGACCAACCCGGCAGCAGTTGCGCCAGCCCGATGAGCGATCCCCACGCGATCCCCGCCGCGTTCGCGAGCACAAATTCGACGCGCCGACGCCACGACGGCGCCGATCTCGCCCGCGGCGCGAGGACACCGATGAGGATGAGCACAGCGCCAAGCAACTCCATCTCCGCGATCGCCCGTGGTTCGCCCGACAGCGTGGTTAACGCCCAGAGGGCGGTGATACCGAGTACTGACGGTGCGGCCGAGGCGACTCGTTCGCCCAGCCCCACGCCGTGTTCCCACCCGCTCACGGTCCGTTCGAGCGAAACGATCGCCAGCACGTACCACGGCAGGAGCGCGAACCCCTGCACCACGCCGAGGTGGACCAGTTGGCCGTTCATGGCGCCGGTGAGTGAATACAGCACGGCCGGCACGAAGGCCGACGAGGTGCTAATGCCATACCACCGGAGCAGGGCAAAGAGTCCGATCCCCGCCGCCGCGTAGACCACGACCAGGTTGACGACCCACATGAGGATGGGCGCGGGGATCACGAAGAGCAGGGTCAGCGGGAAGAACGACCCGGCGTTCATGCCCCCGAGCAGGGGCGTGCCCGAATTGGCGAGGGTGTTGAGCAGTGGGAGGTGGCCACTGCGTAGTTGCTCCCCGGTGAGTACCCGCAAGGGGAAGTTCTGGATCAAGTTGTCCTGGGCGATCGCGGGATGGCCGAACAGTGCGGGAAGCCCGAAGATCACGGCGGGCAGGACGACCAGAACCAGCATCGCCCAACGATCGCTACGCCCGATTGGGCGCCACCAGGTCGTGAACGCGCACTCGCCCGCCATCAGCGTTGAGCCGATGGCGGGCGAGTGCG
>JAJYDR010000160.1:2628-4035 GCA_021777285.1 Actinomycetes bacterium | reverse complement strand
CCCTCGTAGAGGACGCGTTGGCGAAACGGCGACATCTCGAGGTAGAGCTCGCGGTAGTGACGAAGGCGCACGAGCGTCGTCGCATCCAGCCCGCTCGTCGTGAAGTCGTCGCCCTCGCGCAGGCTCGCACGTGTCGGCGCGCTGGTGATCGTCGACCCCCGTCGACCGAGCAGTTTGCGCGCCTCGAGGTCACACGTCCGCGGGGGGTCGCCAACCTCGTCGCGATAGCCGATCGGCGCATTCACCACCATCGTGGCGTAACCTGGTCGCTCGCCGAGCACCTCAAGGAAGGTCTCGAAGACCCGGGGTGGCTCGGGCATAAAGGTCGCCGCGTGGTGTTTGGCTCCGGCGAGGAGCCACCCACCACTGCAGGGTGTGACCCCCGCCACCAGTAAATAGGGTAGATCCGGTCCTCGACGCAGCGTAGGGGACACCTACGCCGCCGGCGCCTTGTAACCCAAGAACTCCAAGGACCTCGTGAGCTCCTTCGGGTGCGCGCTCGAAGCGAACGCGTCCTCGTAGGAAACGGTGCCGGCTACGACCAGCCGAGCGAGGTCGGCCTCGAGTATCTGCATGCCTTCTTTGGAGTTGGTGAACATGACGTTCGTCAGTTGATTGCTTCGACCCTCGCGGATGAGATTTCGCACCGGGCTCGTCGCCACGAGCACCTCGAACGCGGCCACCATGCCCCCGCCGACCTTCGGGATCAACCGCTGCGCCACGATCGCACTGAGCGATGCGGCGAGCTGGACGCGGGTCTGCTCCTGGCGCCACGCCGGGAAGACGTCGATGATACGGTCGATCGCCTGCGCTGCGTCATTGGTGTGCAACGTCGCAAAGACCAAGTGGCCGGTCTCAGCCATGGTGAGTGCGATCTGGATCGAGTCGATGTCGCGCATCTCACCGATCAACAGGACGTCGGGGTCCTCGCGCAGTGCCGAACGCAACGCCCGATCGAACGATGGGCTGTCCAGGCCGATCTCACGCTGCGTGACCGCGGACTTCTTGTGATTGTGGACGTATTCGACGGGGTCCTCGATGGTCAAGATGTGCGTAGCGCGCGTCTCGTTGATCCGATCGATGATCGACGCCAACGTCGTCGACTTCCCCGATCCGGTCGGCCCCGTGACGAGGACGAAGCCGCGGGGCTGTTCGGCAACCCAACCCGCCGCCCACGGCAGCCCAAGGTCCTCGAACGATGGGATCTTCGAGGGAATGATGCGCAGCGACATCGCGGCTTGGCCACGTTGGGTGAAGATACTGCCACGTACTCGCGCGAGGTCTCGCCACGAGAACGCGAAGTCCACGTCCATCTGCTCGGAAAACACAACGCGCTGGGCATCGGTCAGCAGCGGCATCGACATCTCACTGACCTGCTCGGCCGTCAGTACCGGCGCACCCTCCACG
>JAJYDR010000160.1:0-2618 GCA_021777285.1 Actinomycetes bacterium | reverse complement strand
GACGAGCAGGTCCGATCCGCCCTTGTCCCACAGAATCTGCAGCCACGGGTCCACGTTGCGGATGTCACCACCCGACATGCCTACCCCCGATCACCATCGACCCAACACTACATACTTGAAAAGGCCGCGGCCCGCGTACCCAACGACGAAGTCGTCACGTACGCGGGCCGCCGACCACTACTTACTGAATAATCGAATCAAGCCTTGCCCTGGACCGCCCAGTTGCAGGCCTCGACCGGCGACGTGGTGGCGTCAAAGTAATCGTTCTTGTAAGTACCACCAAGAGCCTTCACGTAGACGTCGCCGTATGTGGTGTCCGCAGGACCGTTACCCGGCGTACCAGTCGCCGGAGCTGTCTTGATATTTGCTAATGCTGTTCCATCACCGACTGATACCGAATATGAACCGGAGGATGGCCACGTGTGGACGAATGGGTTTCCATTGATTGTAACTGACCCGCTGACATACGGAGTCGGCGTGACTTGCGTCATGGCAGCCTCAAATTGCGCAGCTGTCAAACCAGACGTCTGATAGACCGGGTTCTCGGCCAAGAGTGCGGCCACACCCGTTCCAACCGTCGACGCATCAGTCTGGCAAGCGGCGGCAGTACTCTTGCCCGTCACGCTGCCCAAAGCAAAGACGACGATGGCGGCCAAGATGCCGAGCACGATGATGACAATGAGGAGTTCGATCAACGTGAAGCCCCCGTCAATTTCACCGGCGGCCCGACGCCGCTGCAAACGTTGATAAGTCCGAATCATTCTCTCTACCTTTCATCCACCGGCACCGACCACCCGGTCAATCCGCAATTCGCGAATCAAGAACTATTTTTAGCATATAAAACCACCCAAGGCAATTATGAAGTTCCTCGTCGCGTGCGGGAGCTCTATTGAGGTTTCGAACGGTAGGCCCGGGATGATTTCCAATAATCGTTATCACTTCGTGCCACAATCACAATCGGATTACGCCACTGCGAACTGGTCTCTCTCGTACACGAGATTGTCACAATTGTCCCGAGGTCAAGTGTCCGAGAATACCTTCATGGCACCTCTCAGCAAGTAAAGCTGGGGGTCGACGTCGTCGACCCGTAGGGGTTCGATCCGGTCGAACCGGTCACCACCACATAGAAGGTGCCACTGCCAGAGGCGACGGCGGGATACGACGCCGTGATTGACGTCGTCGTAACATTTGAAACGGTTGCGTCGACAACGATGTTCTGGCTGAACTGAGTGGCCGACACGAGTTCCACCGATGACGACGGTGTGAAACCACTCCCCGTAATGGTGACCGACGTCGCCGAGCAGAGATTTTGGCCGGACGTGACGGGGGCGATATTCGTCACGATGGGCGGTGCGACATTAAAGGCCCACGATTGGAGCACCATCTGTGAACCGCACGTCTTATTCTGAAACGTTGGCGTGACACCGGCGACGATCGGTGAACAAGACGCGTAACTGCTGGACGCGGGATAGTCGTCGAAGACAACAATCGCCTGCAGTAGTGGCGACGCTTCGCACGCTACCCCTGCCGTCACGGTACTGGGACACGTTGAGACGATGACCGTCCGCGTCGCGGCCGACTGGGGACTCCACTGAGTATCACACCACGATTGGACGGTCTGCGCGTTGAAGTTCTGCGTGGGATTTGCCGCGTCGCACGGCGCGGGGGTATTCAAGGTCGATGCGTCAAACACGTATCGGGCTTGCTGCACCGCCACCGAAGTCGCTCCGTCGGCTGCGGCAGTCATCGACTGCGCGGCGCCGAAGGACGACGTCAAGCGGAGATCGGCCGCAGTGAGTCCGGCGATGGAAATGACGATGAGACTCACGACAATCAAGAAAACGAGCGCCAAGATGAGCGACGCCCCCGACTCGCCCCGCGCGACGGCGTCCTTCGAACCCAGACCGCCCGACTTCAAGGCATGATTCCGAACCTCCCGGAGCGAGAACCTTATCTTGCGCCGAGCGGCGTCCCCTAGCGTGTGCACTCGTTACCCGTTGCCCGAAATTGAGAAGGCCGGTGAGTAGACGTTCGACGTTCCGCCCGAGGTCGTGACAGTCAGCGAATACGTCGAGGACGATCCATTGTTCCAGGTGTTTCCACACGTGTTCGTGAACTGGATCGTCAACTGGGTCGACGACACCCACGTCAGCGAACTACTCGGGACGCAGTAGTTTCCCGAGACCGAGGTGACCACGTACGTCACTGGTGGATAGAAGTTGGTTCCGTAAACAGTGCAGTTGACGTTGCTGTCATGCGCACTAATCCTCGGGGCGAATTTGCCCGAGTTCCCGTTGAACTTGACATTACAGACGGTTCCGCTATCCCCGTTGTTCACCGTCGTGATGGTGGGCGGCGGTTCGCTCACGACGAACGGAAATCCATTGGAAACCTGACCGTCAGGGTTGGTCACCGTCACCTCGTAGGTACCCGGCGGCGCCAAGGATGAGACATCGACCGTCGAGGTGATCGACGTCGGAGAAACGACTGTCCAGCCGGGCGAGCTCACGCCCGAGGTGCTCGTGAATGACAACGTCGCGCCGTTCTGGAAGCCCGTGCCCGTTAAGTCGAACGTCACGTTGGACGTGCCGACGTACAACTGGGTCGGCGAAGCACTG
>JAJYDR010000159.1 GCA_021777285.1 Actinomycetes bacterium | reverse complement strand
AGACTGAGTCTCACTCAGCGGCTGGCGATGACACGCGAAAGGGAACTCCGGCGCTCGTCGGGGCGAACAACTCCGTGAGGAGTGCAGCATGAGTGGACTCACTAGAACTCACTCGGTTGCAACGGTCCATAGGGAATTTCCCTAACTGCGTGCACGGATCGGCACTCGCGCATCCACCGAAATTCAACAAACCCGGTCCTGGACGTCCCAAAGGCACCGAAACCATTGAAATCTCGCTGTCCAGTGGTCCCGAAAGCTGCGTGACGCGGCGCAAAGCTGGTAACCGCGTGTTCGCAGTCCGCGAGTGGCACGACTCTGAGCCACCACGGCGATGTGGCTTCGGTCATCGGGTCATCGGTGACTCTCGACGATCACCGACCCGGCGAGGGTGCAGCGCCTGGAATTACATGTCCGACATCGGAAGGCGTGAGACCCGTGCCCGCCCCTAAATTACGTCGCGTGAACGATCTTGACGAGCACCGATGGAGTGTGGTCCAGAACCGTGACGCCAGCGCCGCCGGTTCATTCGTCTACGGCGTCGTCTCGACGCGGATTTACTGTCGCCCCGGTTGCGCGTCGCGTCAGCCACTGAAACGAAACGTCGAGTTCTTCTCAACACCCGCCGAGGCCACCGCCGCGGGCTATCGAGCCTGCCAGCGGTGCCATCCCGAACAGCCCATCGCTCGCGACTCCGCCCTCGAGGCGGTCATCGAACTGTGTCGGCGGATGGAACGCACCGACGCAAAGGTCGACGTTGCGCAGTTCGCTGCGCAAAGCGGTTACAGCGAACGTCATCTACGACGACGGTTCACCGAGGTGGTGGGGGTCCCGGTCGCCACGTACGCACGGAACCAGCGAGCCGTACGAGCGCGGACCACCCTACGGTCGAACGGTCAAGTGACCCAATCCATCATCGACGCCGGCTACGGTTCGAGCCGCGCCTTCTACGAGCATGGTGCGACCCAACTGGGCATGGCGCCCAGTCACTACCGAACGGGAGGTGATGGCGAGCGGATCGCCTACACCTCACTCATCACGCCGATTGGAACGGTAGTCGCTGCAGCGACAGTGCGGGGAGTCTGTGCCGTACGTATCGGAACCGACGAGTCCACACTTGTCCGCGAGCTCGTGGCCGAATTCCCCAATGCCTCGTTGAGTCGCGACGATGACGGGATGTCTTACGTGGCTGGCGTGCTCGCGAACGCCGTTCGCGGCGAATCCGACGCCTCGATACTGCCGATCGACCTGGCGGGCAGTGCGTTTCAGGCCCGAGTGTGGAACATCCTGCGCAAGGTCCCCTTGGGCGAGTCGCTCACGTATGCAGAGGTGGCGAAGAGAGTCGGTTCACCTCGTGCAGTCCGAGCGGTGGGTTCGGCCTGCGCAGCGAATCCCGCGGCGTTCGTCGTTCCCTGTCACCGGGTCGTGCGCAGCGATGGAACACTGGGCGGCTATCGCTGGGGATTGGCGACCAAGTCAACCCTGCTCGAAGTCGAACGCGGCCAATGACGCGACGTGAACCCGTAGCGACCGCCTAGACCGACCATCGCGCGGCCGCGTGACGGTGCCGTTCCCGCCTCTCACTACCGATGCCGCAATACGGCTCGACGCCACCGCCAGTTGTCACCGCCGTTGTGCGACTAGACGTCCTCGGACCTCGGAATTCATTGTGCTGCAATCACGTCGATCTACAACGTCCCCATCGCACACCACGCCGCAACGACCATCGTCAGCGGCGTTAGGTGACTCACCGGTGACCGCAGTCACCGTGAATACCACGTTCATCGGAGACACCAAGCGCCCTCTAGCGACTCTCGGGCCCCGTGCCAACGGGGCCCGACACGGGTTCCGCACCGAATGAATGGGCGGTACGAGACCAGGAACGTCGATAATTTTGACGCCGCTCGTACGAACTCTGTCCGCAGTGGTTATATTGCGAAGTAGGACGTCAAGACCTCGCATCCCACTCGCCTGACAATTTGTCACGGCCCGCAGTAGGAGGTGCGAGATGGGTTTGCCCGGAATGGTGCTGAGCGCCATTGCAGGTGCCGTCGGCGCAGTGATGTACTCGGCCATCACGTACCAGAGCACCGATTTCCGCTTCTTCGCGATTGGTCTCATCGTGATGATCGTGGGTGCGTTCGGATTCATCGTTACCACGACTGTCTTTGCCGTTTCTCGACGCCCGAGTGGTGGTAGCTGGCATTTGCTAAACCGCCACGTCGTGAATTGCGACGGACATAGCAGTTCGGTCCATGAAATCTCCCAGTGATTTGACGATTCGAGCAAGCGAGCCAGACGCCGCCAACCTCATCGAGTCTCGGTCACGTCACTCGTTGATTCTATTTCCGATCAAATCACGCAAACAATATTTCTACACAGAGGGGAGGAGTACTTATGTACATCGGAGGCGGATTGCTCGTCGTAATAATCGTCGTAGTCCTACTGGTTATCTTGCTACGGCGATAACCATTGCGACCGTCCGCGGGCATTGTTATCGGTATCGGTGTCGACCGCAGTTCGGCGCGCGAGGATTTAGCGATATCGACACAATAAAGGCAGTCACAATCAAGCCATTGGAAACCATGTGAAGCGCAAGTCGGAGGATGCTCCCTCTTGCAACCGAAGAAGGTTGGAAATCATGTCAACAACAGACAAGTCGAAGAACACAATGCAGATTATGAAGGGAAAGATCAAGACCAAAGTCGGTAAAGCCACCGGAAATCCCTCGCTCCAAGTCCACGGCGAGGTCGACCAATTGAAGGGCCACCTCAAGCAACTCAAGGGGAAGGTCAAGGAGACATTCAAGAAGTAGTCCGCGCTCGGTCCCTGCGCGGTCCTTCCCCGTATCCCTTCGGCGGGCTTCACGAACGACTCGTCGACAAGTGGCGAGCGTTACCGCTCGACGATCGGCCCCTGGGATCGCTTGGTCATGTCCCTACGTGCCAGATCCGACGAATGCATCGACGCGCTGATCACAATCAATCCCGACGCGAAGGTGCGGTGGTCGGTTCATCGGTTCCAGTCCCGCCAGGAACAAACGGGGTGACCCACATCTTGCCTTCTGCGGCGTCGACAATCCCTCTGACGCGAACGAGCGACTTCGAACTTGCGAGACCCACTTCCAGCGTGCGGGCACGAAAGAGTGTGTAGCCCACCGGTCCGTTCTCTGAATACGGCTCCTCGCTAGATCGTGTGGATTTGGGGTAGCGGGAGCTTTCCGGCGATGAGGTAGATGATGGTGATCATCTTGGCTTTGGAGCGGTAGCCGCGGGCCCTGCGTTTGGCCGCCTGGACGATCGAGTTTGTGCCCTCGAGTAGCCCGTTGCTGAGTCGACTGTCCTGCCAGGCGATGATCCCTTCCCAGTGAGCTTCGACCATGCGAACGAACTCCTTGATCGGACCCAGGCGAGAGCGCTTGGCCCCGTAGCACCAACGACGCAAGTACGTCTCGGCCTCGTCACGGGTCGGCTGTTCGTAGAGTCCACTGAAGTCGTCGCGCCACCGCGCGGCGCGAGTGGTCTTCAGTTGCATCGAGGGACGGGTCAGCCACGTGAGCTTCTCGCCCTGCTTGGCGGTGAGGTTGGACTCGTTCTTCAGCCACACGTAGCGTGACCGCTTGAGCTCGGGGCGGGTCTTTGACTCGGCCCGGCGAACCTCGTCGACCGCCTCGTTGGCCTTGGCGACGACGTGGTATCGATCGAAGACGATCTGTGGTTGGTGGAGCTCGACCGGTATCGCTTGCACCTCGTCTGACACTTGACCCGCTCGGGTGATCGTGACCCGCCCCACGGCACTGGTCAGTTCGACGTCAGCAACGCCCGTCTCTTCTGGCGACTCCTCTGGTTGCTCGCAGAGGTGCAGGCCAATGCCCTTGATGAAGGCGGGGCTCATGTCGCAACACACCTGTTCCACCTGGGTTTTCGGTGATCCACCGTGAGCGGTCAGGTCCTCGGCGAAGGCCCTCACCGTGTCGGCGTCCTTGCCCGGGGTGGCGAACATCACCCGGTGCTCGGCTAGGTCCATGAAGAGCGACACGTAGTCCTGGCCCCGGCGGGCCGAGGTCTCGTCACAGCCCACCTGGGTGACGCCCGAGAAGTCCAGACCC
>JAJYDR010000028.1 GCA_021777285.1 Actinomycetes bacterium | reverse complement strand
GGCCACCGACGCGGTCCAGCTGTTGGGCGGCTACGGGTTCACGAAGGACTTCCCGGTGGAGCGGTTCATGCGCGACGCGAAGATCACCCAGATCTACGAGGGTACCAACCAGATCCAGCGCGTCGTGGTAGCAAAGCACCTGCTCAAGTAGGGTTTTTCTTCTCGCGTCGGGACGACTTTTCACGATTTTTCGCATTTCATCCCTACTTCATCCCTACCGCGCGACCGTTGGGATGCGTGGCGACGATACGAGAACGACGGCCGGGTGTCTGGGAGGTACGCGGCTTCGCCGGCAAGGACGAGACGGGCCGTCCGGTGCAGGTCAGTCGGACGGTGCGTGGAACGAGGAGGGACGCCCAGCGCGTCGCCGCGGAGATGACCCTGAAGCCCTCTACCGTCGCCGCGCGACGTCTGACGGTTGCCGAGATGCTCGACCTGTGGGCCGAGACCGAGGGGCCCACCTGGGCCCCGTCGACCGAGCGCGACCAGCGGAGCCGGATTCGCCTGGTGAAATCGGACCGCATCGCCGCGCTGCCCCTGTCGCGGCTCAGCGCGGTCGAGGTCGATCGGTGGCACGCCCGTCTGGCCGGCCGAGGGGTGGGCGAAGGGTCCATCAAGAATCAGCACACGGTGCTGCGCGCGGCGATCACGCTGGCGGTGAGGTGGGGATGGCTGTCGACGAACGTCGTTGCCGTGGCGCGACTCGGACGACGCAAGAGCGAGCCTCGAGGAACGCTGAGCATCGAGGAGGTGCGCCGCGTCCTCGAGAGCGCGACGACTCTCGTGACCGACGGAAAGATGGAGCCTCAGGCCGCGGTGGCACTGCGCCTGGCCGCGGTGACCGGTGCGCGCCGGTCCGAGCTGGCCGCGTTGCGCTGGCGTGACCTCGATGACGGGCACCTGACCATTGATTCGAGCATCGCCATCATTCGAGGTGGCTCTAGCGGTCCAACATTGCGCGACGATTCCACCAAGACCGCGAATCGACGCGTGATCTCACTCGACGCGACGACACTCACGCTGCTCGATGAGTTGCGGGCCAACTTCAGCACCTTCGGCCCGTGGATCCTGTCAACGGGAGAGGCACCGGTGAATCCGGAGCGCCTCACCGCGTGGTGGCGCAGGTCGCGTGATTGTGCGGGTGTCGCGGCCCGGTGGCGACTGCACGACCTACGCCACTGGTCGGCGACGATCTCGATCGCCCGGGGCCACGACATCCGCACCGTCGCCAACCGCCTGGGGCACGCGAACCCCTCAATGACGCTACGCACGTACGCCCACGCCGTCGACTCGACCGACGCTCCGATCGCCGCCGCTCTCGGATCGGTGCTCGACACGCACGAGACAGAGCCCACTGCCTCAGAGCTCGACGTTGCCCGCGGCGAGGAGGTCTTCTAGCGCCGAGACGGGTATCAGGACGCGCCGGCCGAGCCGGAGTGACCTCAGGACCCCTGCGGCGACCAGTTCGTACGCGAAGGAGCGAGACACGCCGAGAGCTCGAGCGGCCTCCGTCACGCTCACGAGCATCCGTGGAAGCACCTCGACCTTGCCTGAATGCCCCGTAGCTGGGTGACGTGGCATGGCGACGTCGACGGACCTGGTGACAGACACTGCGCTCATGGATCTCCTTTTACGGGTATTGAAAAATTCGCCCTCTATAGAAGTAGCCACACTTTTCCGCCACTTTCGAACGACAACTTGGGGCGAGGTCCCAAATTCCTTTGAGAAACCCCCACTTTTCAACGATTTTGAAGATCTTCCAGCGAGCCCGACGGGCCGCCGGAGCGCTGCGCGCTCGTCGGCCCCGGGCCGAGGCCCTGACTCAACATGGTCAGCCGGGAGACGAATCTGATGAACCCTTCTGTACGTCTATCAAGGATATCGCAGCACAGTCATTTTGCATCGGTAAGCCAATACTTCTCCATTGCCGACGAAGTTCAGGCGGCGAGAATTCAATGTACCTCAGCAATGATATGTATCAATTGGCTTGCGCTGACGGGGCCGAGGAGGGTCACCGCAATTCGCCCGCTTCGATTGATAACGAACGTGGTGGGCGGTGCGGACACGCCAAAGCGATTCGCAATGGCTCCGTTAGTGTCAATAATCGACTGATAAAGCGACCCATAGTGACGTTCAAAGGCTCGAGCCGACGACAATGTATCGTTGAAGACCACGCCGACAAGGGTTACGCCGCGTCCTCGCTCGCGCCACGCGAACGTGCTTAACTCGGGCGCTTCTTGCACACAGGCGACACACCACGATGCCCAGAAGTTAACGACCACTATCTGACCGCGGTCCTTTGCCAAGTCAAACGTTCCGCCATCAAGTTGACTTCCACTCAGGCGAGGAGCAATCTTGCCGGCAAGGGGGCTCGGGATGATGGTGGCGGCAACTGGACGACGGGTGACGAGCAGGTATGAGAGTGCAGCGACGACCACAAGGGCGACAAATGAAGTGATCATCACACGACGCTTCATTCGATCACGACGACTTCACTGCACCAACTTGGTGAGTAGTGGACAGGACAAGTCAGGCACAGCCAAGTCGTTCCTTCGCCGGCGAGCACAGCGGGTGAAGCACTGGCGTCACCATTGCAGTTCGCGTTACCGCGTTGTTGACACCGACGAGTCTAGGGTTGGCCGTCATCGTGTGCGTGATCGCTGATGACATAGCGGTCCGGATCGCTATCGAAGGTCACAGCGCACCCTGGGCTGCAGAACCAGTAATCGGTTCGATTGAAAGAGCGATGCGCCGCCGCCATCGCGATGTCGACCGTCATGCCACAGATCGGATCGATCGCATTGGTGGAACTCTCATGACTTTCAGTTTCACTCACTTCAAGAATGATAGTGGGATTCATCGAGAAGCATTCGGGTCGGGCCGCGCAACCTTCGCGACAACGATCAGAACAGAGATTCCGAGGTCACGAGGGAGTTCGGACAGCGCGAGGCCGGCAGGTGAGGTGCGCAGTCTCCAATGGTCGCTGAATTGAACGAGATTCGAAGGCGAGGGCACCGTACTAATGGTTCGGTGCTCGCGGCGCGACACCCCCAGCCTTCTCCGTCAACCCCACCAACTGGTTGGGACACGGATCTAGCCGTAATACTCGAGGTTCAGAAGTCGTGAGTGCTCACCGGTGACCAGCTCGGTGGAACGCCTGCCTCAAGCAAGGCAGGCGTTCTAGTCCAACTGGAAGTCGACCCTCTCACCAGGGTTGGAACATTTCAGATGCACACGGTGGGGCCAATTTGCCTTGACGGTCCCAGCGCCGACTCGGTAGGCTGCAATCTGCACCCTCGAGCCTCGGGATCTGAGAACTGTTCGAAATTTCGGAAACGCCGTGTGCTGGGGCTAGTGCAAGGATAGTCTACAGGTTGATCACATCAACACCGCATTCGCCGATAGGGGACTCAACCGACCAACATGAGCACAACGTTGACCCCTAGCCGATTCTGGCGGTGGACATTCTTCGGCGTGATACCTCTTTCTCTCGCCTTCAGTTTAGGGCTGGCGATTACTGCGTACGAAGAAGTCCACGGCTCGGCAACAAAGCTCAACTCGAACGAATCCGCAATTCGGCAGTCACTCTCAACGCTGATGAGCATTTCGCCAGTGCCTGAACGACCAGCCCCGAACTTCACGCTGACTGACCAATCGGGAGAGTCCGTCCGTCTGAGTGAGTTTCATGGGAAGTCAGTCGTACTAACCTTCATGGATTCTAGGTGCACTGAAGTGTGTCCGCTCATTGCCCAGGAATTCATCGATGCCGAAAAGGACCTCGGACGACGGGCGCGAAGCATGGTCTTTGTCGGAGTCAACGTCAATCCTCACGCAAACTCCGTTGCCGACGTCAGGAACTTCACGTCCGTTCACGGCCTCAGTTCACTGACCAACTGGTACTTTCTTACCGGCCCTCTCGCACGTCTCGTTCCAGTTTGGCGTTCCTATGGCATCGAGGTCATCTTGCCGAAGAATGGTACCCAAACCGTGCACTCATCGTACATGTACTTCGTGAATCCCCTTGGTCGAGAACGATTTCTCGCCGACGCGAGTATCACTCAGCGAAGGAACGGCGTAGGATACTTGCCGCCGAAATTGCTACAGCGCTGGGGCAGAGGCATCGCGTACTACCTTGAGCAGTCGACCAACGGATGAGACTCTTGACTCTTCCAATCTTCGCCATTGTGGCTGGGCTCATTTCATTCACCTCGCCGTGCGCCTTGCCGCTGGTTCCCAGTTACCTATCCTACATTTCGGGGCTGCCTATCGGAGAGCTTTCTGAGAGAACTGCACGGCGTGTGGTGCTTCTATCGACTACGGCCTTCGTTGGAGGCTTCACCTTAGTATTCACTGCTCTCGGAGCTTCATCTACACTCTTTGGGTCATTCCTCATCCACCACCTTCCGCTCATTCTGAAGGTGTCGGGTATCGTGATTATCATCTTTGGCCTCGCGATGACAGGACTCATCAAGATCCCATTCATGGCGCGAGAGCGCCGATTCGACTTGGCGAGAATCACTGGCGGGCCTCGAGGCGCCTTCCCGCTCGGCATGGCATTCGCGTTTGGTTGGACGCCGTGCATCGGACCGATACTGGCATCAATTCTTGCCGTCGCCAGCACGAGCAAGACTGTCGTAGAGGGTGCATTCCTACTTGCCCTCTACTCGATCGGCCTGGGCGTTCCGTTTATCCTGCTCGCTCTAGGAATCGGGCGGGCCCGCCGATCACTCTCGTTCTTGAAACGCCACGGACGAGCAATCGAGATTGTGGGCGGACTCTTACTTGTTGCCGTGGGTGTTCTCTTCGTAAGTGGCATCTGGAAGACCCTCTTTATTCCTCTTCAGGTCCGCTTTGCACAATTGGGTTGGCCTCCACTATGAGAGTGATGGATCAATGACTGGTACCGCGGATACCCCGCTTCACGCTGGAACAGATGCAGCGACCCAGTTGCCGACCGGTACTCGACCTGCCCCCCTTCGATGGTGGCTCCTGGCCATTGCCGCCGTGATCGTCGGTGCGTCATTGGGAGTTGCAGTTGCGCGCGTAAATAAACCTGAAACCCTAAGAGCATCATCCTCAAATATAATCACCTCAAGTGGAGGCATATTTACTCGAATTCGCGAAACGGTGGCTCCCTCATTCGATGTGGTGAATCTCATGCACCCGAGTCAGTCGGTCTCACTTCAGGAGTTTCGAGGCCACCCCCTAGTTGTAAATTTCTGGGCATCGTGGTGCCCACCATGCCGCAAGGAAATGCCGGCGCTAGCGCGCGTTGCGCAGCAGATGGTGGGCAAGGTTGACTTCGTGGGGCTCGATACGCAGGACGAGCGCAGCGCGGGCATTTCCTTCGCCCGTAGCACCCACGTGCACTACCCACTAGCATTTGACACTGCGCAGGTTTGGTCGGCTTACGGCGTCTATGGACTTCCGACGACGTTTTTCATTAGTTCAGACGGCCACATTCTTGGGAAGCAAGTTGGAGGACTGACCGAGTCTCGTCTGCGTGCGATCGTCCACGAGGTGTTCGACGTCCGATCTACAACCAAGTAGTTGGTATGCAGTCTGATCGTCGCGAGTAGATCCCAGTTCGGCTTGCTGGCGTAGAGCGGCGCACGCACTCGGTAGTTACAAAATGACCGAAAGCCGAACGCGACGTGCTTCACACGCTTGGCCACCCTGCTACATTCCGATGCTCCAGTCTTCTAGACTCGAACCCGACCGAGTCCCACGAATCCGTAACCGAATCGGACAGGACTGATATGAACAAAAGTGCCCGTTGACGATGCTTCAATCATCTTTCCATTACCGATATACATTGCCTCATGCTCACTGCCATTTGGTCCATAGAACAGGAGGTCGCCCGGTTGAATATTCCACAACGGCACTCGTACCGTATCCGCGTACTGGGATCCCGAATAGTGTGGCAAGAAGATGCCGGCGGCGGCGTACGCCAGCAAGACCAGACCGGAGCAGTCGACGCCACGGGGTGAAGCACCCCCCCAAACGTACGGAACGCCAATCAAGTTAAGGGCAGCTCGAATGGCGACGGCCGCGCGGGAATTGGAAGGGGGAGCTGGTAAATCTTGAGTCGGCTTTGCCTCACGAAGCACCGTCGCGGAAGCCGCGGCTGCGGCCGCCTCCTGGCGCGCGATATAGGTTGCAATCAGTCCTTTCACATGTCCGAGCGCACGTTCAAGCGCCGCCCGCAGCACGTTTGCCTCATGAAAAGACGTTGCCGCCTCGCGTGTAGTAGTAGCGACCTTTCGCTCCTGGCTCAGAAGAAACGTCCGCTCGTGGTTCAACTGAACCTTGTAGTTCTTCAGTCTGGCCAGAGTGACGGCAACGTCTCCGGCGGCCAACTGATTGTAAACTTGGGTTGCATCTGACTTAAGCGTATCGTTCGAGAAAAGCGGGTTTGCACTCGATCTTGAACGACTCGTCACATAGGCAAATATTGCATCTTGTCGAAGCTGTTTCGTTTGAAAAGACACACTTTGTTCAATATGAATAGTGATGGCTCGCGAACTCTTTATCTTATCGTTCAATCTCCTCAAGTTAATTTGGGCCAAGTCATATTTCTGGCCGAGTGCTTCTACTCGGCTGCCAATTGACTGAATCTGTCGATACAAGATCGTGGCCTTCGCCCGAGCATTCGAGATTCCTGAGGCCGTGGCCGCCTCCGGCAAAATCATCAAGGCACCTGATGTGATCATGATGGTGGCCAGCAAGGAGGCAATCGAAGGCGAGAAGCGCTTGATCGCAGGCATCCCGGCCAACTGACTAGATGATTCTTTCACGTCGGCCATGGCAAAACGCTAGCGCGTCCGATAGCTGTCTGTGCTCCTGTTCTTTCCAGATCGGTGCGAGACCAAACACGGCGCATGCATCTACGAATCGGCGGGAAACTCCAGCGGGGACCTGGGCTAATGCGCCAGTTGTCAGCGTACGTTCTCATTTGTCGGAACAAGTACAGGCTGATAAGTCGGTGAGTCCCTGTAGATTGGTGCCTCGGCTCACCTCCCTTCGGGCTCACGTGGTCTTTCAGCTGGTAGTTGGGTCCGTTGAGGGAGATTGCCTCGCAGTGGTGCAGGAGGCGGTCGAGGATGGCCGTGGCCAGGACGTCATCGCCCAAGACCTGACCCCACTCGGAGAAGTTCATGTTAGATGTCAACTAAACGTGCAGCAGTCCCTACGGAGATTGGCAGCGAGATGGATACCCCTTTTGATTAACATGGCGAACCCTGGTCTTTGAGTGCCGATCGAACAATCGCTTCGGTATCGGCAATCGAAGCCCTGACTGTGGTTTCAAATGCTCTCAGGTCCGTCTGCTTACGTCATCATCGGGAAGCGGTGGAGCAGGGCCGAAGTGGAGATCCACATGCCGGGGAAGTCCTCGTGGAAGCGGACGATGCCGTGGCGGTCTACCAGTATGAAACTGTGGTCCGCCGTGTTCGGACCCATGTCCATCCCGCCGCCGACCGCACCGAAACGACTCGTAATCACCCCGCCCGGATCGGCCACCATCGGGATGGTCAGACCGTAGGAGCGCGCCGACGCGGCAAGGGTCGTTGCGTTGTCGTTGGTCACCATCACCAGGGTGATGTGATCACGGGTCAATTGCGAGGCGTCGCGCTGAAGCGCTTGTGCTTGGGTCATGCAGGCCTGGCACGTCGAGCCCGCGCTGAAGTAGTAGAGAACGTTCCGGCCGGCCAGGTACGTCGAGTCGATCAGTTGGCCGGTCTGTGGGTCGATCCCTACAAACTGAGGTGCGCGGCTGCCCACTGCCAAGGATGAGACGCTAGAAGAGGCACCCGGGCGATTCGAGTCGGCGAGGAAGCTCACGAATAGGATCGCCGTGATGACGAGCGCGCCAGCGGACCAGTAGAGCCAGGCGTGATGATGTCTGATCACGTAGGGCTTATGCGAGGCGGAGGTGCGAGTCCGGCTGGCCGTCGGCACGACAGGGCGGTCGACGATCCTCGTAGCGGACTTCTTGCGAGCGGACTTACTCATCGGTGGACTCCTTCTTCAGCGATCGAACGACGATGACGACGAGGACGGCGACGAACAGTGAAAGTACGGGCCAGGCGATCCAGTTCGAGACGTGAGCGGCATAGGGAGCGACGTGATTGTTGAGGTAGGCACTCATCGAGCGCTGAAAGCCGAGAGCTCGCCGGGACTGACCGGTGACGGCCGTCACCACGAAGAAGAGCCCGAATCCGCCGAAGACGGCCGTGCCGGCGAGGCGCGAGAGGCTGGTGGGTTTCACGTAGTTTCCCAAACGGATGGTGAACTTCCAGTCACGGGCTTTGGCCTTGGCTTTGGCTCCGGTGAAGAAGAGGGCGATGATGACCAGTGGGAAGACAATGCCCATGATGTAGGCGCCACCGAGAATGAATCCGCCGAGGGCGGAACCGTTCAGGGCGGACAGGGCCACGGCACCGGCGAGGACGGGCGCGCAACACGCGGTGATGGCGCCCGAGAAGATGCCCAAAAGGAAGACCGAGCCGACCGAGCCCGTCATCTCAGGCTGGCGCGCGAAGGGCAGCGAGAGCATGGTGCCACGCCATAGGGCCGCCGCCGTGGCCAGCATCATCAGCCCACCGACGACAAAGAGCTGGGGGTGGAATCTCGACGTCCACTGCCCGATGGCTCCGGCTCCCATGGTGATCGGCCATACGATGACCGCCACGCCGGCAACGTAGATGGACGTGAGCATCGCCGTGCGAAGCGGCTTGTGGCCGGAGATGGCGGCCAGGTAGGTCGGCATCATGACCCCCGAGCAGCACGGGGCGAAGAAGGCGATCATGCCCGCGACGAACGCCGCGGCGGCCGAGCCGGTCATGAGCGAAGCGGTTGCGATCACTAGAGTCCCAGCTCCGCGGCGAGGCGCTTCGCAGAGAAGCGACCGTAGGCGAGGACCCGCTCGCCGTCGGTGAGGACCGGCAGGAACGACAGCGGGACGCCACGAGCTGCCAGGGCCATCGCCTCGTCGGATGCAACGTTCAACTCGCGTCGCGCAATGCCCAGCTGGTCGAGCACAGTGCGGCTGTGCTCGCACAGATGGCAGTCCTCGGCCGTGATGTAGAGGAGATCGCTCATGTGCCGGACCCTTTCGATGTGGAAGTGATTCGCGTGTGCCGCAGGCGATTGGCATTGGTGACCACCGACAGTGACGACAACGCCATCGCCGCCGCGGCGATCATCGGCGACAAGACAACGCCGAAGAAGGGATAGAGCAGGCCCGCCGCCAACGGGATGCCCGCCGTGTTGTAGCCGAAGGCGAGCGCCAGATTCTGACGGATGTTGCGCATGGTGGCTCGTGACAGGCGAATCGTCGTGGCGATTCCCATGAGCGATCCGGACATGAGGGTGACGTCAGCCGCTTCGATGGCGACGTCAGTGCCCGTGCCAATGGCGAGGCCGACGTCGGCCTTCGCCAGCGCCGGCGCGTCGTTGATCCCATCACCCACCATCCCCACCGAGCGCCCCTCGGCCTGCAGGCGGGCGATTTCGTTAGCCTTGTCCTCCGGGCGGACCTCGGCGAGCACCTGGTCAATCCCGACCCGATGGGCCACGGCGAGCGCAGTGGCCCGGGCGTCGCCTGTCAGCATCACGACCTCAATGCCCAACGAGCGCAGGGCGCCAATGGCGGCCACTGAATCCTCCTTGATCGGGTCGGCGACCGCAACGAGCCCCGCCGGGAGCCCGTCGATGGCGACGAATGTTGCGGTCTTTCCCTCAACGGCGAGCTCGTCGGCCCGGGCCTGTAGAGCTGACGAATCGATCTCGGACTCTGTGAAGAGGCGGACGTTGCCGACGAGGACGTCGTGACTGTCCACGCGAGCGCGCACGCCTTGACCAGTGACCGAGGTGAACGATGTCGCCCGAGGCGACGCCAGTCCTCGCTGAGCAGCGCCGGCCACGATGGCCGCAGCCAGAGGATGCTCCGAGTCGTGCTCGGCGCTCGCCACGAGTGAGATGAGTTCGGCTTCGTCGAATCCTTTGAGGACGATGACGTCGGTTAGCACCGGGTGCCCCGCCGTAATTGTGCCGGTCTTGTCCAGAACTATCGTGTCGAGCCGTCCCGCCATCTCGATTGCCTCGGCCGAGCGGAAGAGCACGCCATTGGCGGCGCCGCGGCCGGTGCCGACCAGCACCGCTAGCGGCGTGGCCAGTCCGAGCGCGCAGGGACATGCGATGACGAGAACAGTCACGGCAGTGATGATCGCGTAAGTAAGAGCTGGGGAGGGTCCGGCTGCGAACCAGACGGCGAAGGCGCCCAGGGCGATGAAGACCACGATCGGAACAAACGCCGACGAGACCTGGTCAGCCAGACGCTGAATCGGTGGACGTGAGGCTTGGGCGCGGCGCACGAGGTCGACGATTTGGGCGAGCACGCTGCCCGCACCGACCCTCGTCGCCTCGACGCGCAGTGATCCATTGGCGTTGATCGTCGCGCCAACGACCTCGTCACCAGGGCCCTTCTCGACAGGGATGGGCTCTCCCGTAACCATGGACTCGTCGACCGCCGAATGACCCTCGGTGACCACGCCGTCGACGGGGATCTTCTCGCCGGGGCGCACGAGTACCACGTCACCGGGCACAACTTCTTCGATCGCTAGGTCAATCTCGGCCCCATCGCGTAGGACTCGCGCGGTTCGTGCCTGCATGCCGAGCAACCTCCGGATGGCTTCGCCCGTGCCGGCCTTGGCTCTCACCTCGATTAGGCGCCCTAGGAGTATCAAGGTGAGAATGAACCCGACGTCCTCGAAGTACACGCCGCGCACGTTGATCGGGGCGAGGGAGGGCGCGATCGTTATGACCAGGCTGTAGGCGAACGCTGCGCAGGCCCCCAACGTGATGAGCGAGTTCATGTCCGCGTTGCGATGGGCCAAGGCGAGCCAGCCGGTGCGGTGAATCGGCCAGCCAGTGTAGAGGAACACCGGAGTGATCATCGCGAGCGCGAACCACGGGTTCGTGAGTGTGGCCGGAAGCCACGCGGCGTGGAGGAAGTCCTTCACCATCACGCCAAATAGCACCGGCGCCGTGAGTACGGCCCCCAGGAGAACCCGTCGCGCGAGGTCGGCGACCTCGGCGTGGCGTTCAGCAGTCTCCTGGTCTTCCCCGTGGGCGTGTCCCGTGCGGGCGCTACCGTCTCGAACGACGGGTGGCACGATGACCGGCGGCCGGGCGCCATCGCCAGATGCAGCAGGGCCAGTCGATGGGACACTCTCGTCATCCACCGTCAGGACGCCGTGGTTCATGTTCATGCCACAGGCGAAAGCGTACGCGCCGGGCGCTTCAGGGAGAATCTCCACCACTGTCTGGGCGAACGCCGGTAGTTCGGCGGAGACGCCCAGGTCCGGAAAGACGACTTGAGCGGTGCAGTCTCCGGACTCTTGGCGATCGAAGACCAGTCGCAGCGGGACACCGGCTCGGGCACTAATCCGATTGGGGTTGTAGCCACCGCGCACCGAGACGTGCACGGTCTGGACGCCACTTTCGAGCTCCGAGGTGGTGGTCCTCTTCGGCCCGAAGAACCACCATCCGAGACCAGCGGCAACAGTCAGATCGGCTACGACGACGACGATGTCACTCGCATTCATCAGAACGACGCTCCGAGCGAGCTCATCTTCATTTCGCTGCGCTCATTGACTTCATCATCACCAACATCATTCCGAGACACGCCACCGCGTACACCAAGAGGACGGGCGAGACCACGCCGGTGGCCACCAGGACGACGGCGATCAGCATCATTGGAATGCAGCAGGCGATCATCATCCAGCTGTGGCCGCCGTGCCCACCCATCTCATGCTGCTCGGGTGCGTTGGTCGGCGTGTGATCCGTGTGGCTCATCACGGCCTCCTTAATGACTTCGGCACGTGGCCGAGCTTGGCGTACAGCGGGCAGTGCCCCAACGTGCCGGTGACGACCAGGTCGAGTCCGGCGGCTACGAGGAGTGCCTCCAAGACGACCGCCAGGGCCGTGGCCGCCGAAGCAAGCCAAACTGCCCCGGCGATGATGCCCGCACCACCCACGCCGATGCGTGCGAAGCGTTCGACCGGCGTGATATTGATGCTCACACCGCGCCAACCGGTGCGGAGTTTCGATGTATTGTCCTTCATAACCGGACCACCTGACGTATGGTGCTCGTCACTTCCTCGATGGCCGCTTCTCCGTCGGATGCGGAGCGGCGCGCTGCCTCGACCACGCAGCAGTGGAGGTGGTCGTTGAGCAGCCCGACCGCAACCTCCTGAAGCGCCCGGGTCGCCGACGAGATCTGCGTCACGATGTCGGGGCACCAGCGGTCATCCTCGACCATCTTCTCGAGTCCGCGTATCTGGCCCTCGATCTTGCCGAGTCGGGCCAGGTAGTCCTCCTTGCCAGAGGCGTAGCCGCGGACCGGTCGCTTCGATGCGGACCTCGGCGCCGGGACGCACTCGTCTCCCAACGGAGGCGCTGTGACCTTCGTCATCGTGCACCTCTCGAACTGACGGGCGATCGGTCGAGGCCAAGCAGAACGCGAAGGCGTCTGTATTCGTCACGGTTCATCTCACCTCGTACGAGTCGTTGATCGAGGATTTGACGCGGACTGTCTCCGTGGGGGTCTTCCTCACGGTGCGGCGTCTCGCCACCGATCACGAGGGTCACCATCCAGGCGACCAGGCCCGAGAACAGAACCATCGCAACCCACACCAGAAGGGCCAACCAACCACTTCCTGAGAATGAAATCATTGCGAACGCTCCCTTTGTGCGTGACACATTTAGGCTCACACTCATCGTGCCGTGTTATACCCCTAGGGGGTAGGGCCATTGGTCACATTCTCCCGCCCGCTGGACAGCCCCCAACTCAGGGAGGCGCGCGCCGCGCGCCGCGCGCCGCGAAGGTGACCTAGGTCCTTACCGCACGGACAATCACGGTGCGAACGCGTGTTTATACTCCCTAGGGGTATGGTAAAGTGGCGCATCCCGAAGGGAGCCTGATGTACGGCTGGTATAACCAAGGAATGGGTGGGGGCTGGTGGGCCGTCATGATGACCGGCATCGTGGTCTTCTGGGCCGTCTTCGTGTTCGGGATCGTCGCGCTGTTGCGTCACTACGGCCCGTGGCGCGGCGGCTGGCACGCACAACCTCTGTCGAGCCCAGCCATCGAGATCTTGAAGCAGCGATTAGCTCGCGGTGAACTGACCGAGGAGGAGTACACGCGCCTTCGCGGGATGCTCGAGGGTGACGAGTGACCAAGCGAGGTGCCGGTCTGTTCGTCATCATCGGGGCCGTGGGACTGCTGTCCCTCGGGACGTTCGTCGCAGTAGCCAACGTCCAAGCTCGTCACGACGAGGGCCAGCGCCTGACACTAGCGAGCTGCGCCCCCCGTAACCCCGAGGGCGCGGTCGTCAAGGTGAACCTGACCGATCGAGGCGGAATGATGATGGGTGGGGGCAACCTGATGATGGTGTCGGTCACTGCCTCGCCCAATTCGGTCCCCAGCGGAGCGGTCACGTTCATCGCGACGAACACCGGTGCTCTCAACCACGAGCTGTTGGTACTGCCCGCTTCCGCCGACGGCATGGGTACGCGAGCCGTCGGGAGCGACGGCAAGATCGACGAGGCGGGGAGCCTCGGCGAGGCGTCAACCTCCTGTGGGCGTGGCGCAGGCAAGGGAATCTCACCGGGGGCGACGAGCTGGGTGACGGTGCACCTCGCCCCGGGCAACTACGAGTTGCTCTGCGACGAGCCATGGCACTACGCCAACGGAATGTTCACGACGCTCAGTGTCAGATAGCAATTAGTTTGACGGCAGCATGATCGTAGGCGAGAGGGGCCCAACAACATGACGACACGAGGCTACGCCGACGACAAGTCGGCGGTCCTGGCCCGGCTGAAGAAGGTCGAGGGCCAGGTCCGGGGAATCCACAAGATGATCGAGCATGACCGCTACTGCATCGAGGTCCTCGAACAGATCTCGGCGGCCACCCGCGCGTTGCAGGGTGTCGCGCTGCACCTGCTCGATGAACACATGGCGCACTGCGTAGTCAACGCGGTTAAGGCCGGCGGGGAGGAGAAGGAGGCCAAGCTCCGCGAAGCATCACAAGCCATCGCCCGGTTGGTCAAGTCATGACCTGGCTGGCCACCGCGTCCGTCTTCGTCGACGTGGGACGGAGCCTGCGTGAGGGTTTCTTCATGTTCTGGGAGACGCTCTGGGCGCTCGTCTTGGGCTTCGTGTTGTCCGGAGTCGTTCAGGCGTTCGTCTCGAAGGACCAGATGCGCGCCAAGCTCGGTTCGCATCGACCCGCGGCCGTTGTCCGTGCCTCGGGCTACGGGATGGTGTCGTCGAGTTGCTCGTACGCCGCCTCAGCGATGACCAAGTCGCTGTTCGCCAAGGGCGCCGACTTCACCAGTTCGATGATCTTCATGTTCGCCTCCACAAACCTGGTGGTCGAGTTGGGGATCGTCATACTGGTGTTGCTCGGTTGGCAGTTCGCCGCCGCGGAGTTCGTCGGCGGCCCCATCATGATCGTGCTGCTCGCCTTCGCGGGTGGGCTGGCGTTCACCGCGCCGGCGGTCACGCGGGCGCGCGGTCGTGTCCGCGGCGCGTCGCGTCAGGGACACGACCACGACGCCACGACGATGGTGAGCTCCGAGCGCCAAGAGCAGCTCGATGCGGAACCGGGGATCTCGAAGCTCCGTTCATTGGCCGCCTGGTCGGATGCGTCGAGCTACGCCGTGGCAGACGCGACGATGCTCCGCAAGGAGCTCGTCATTGGTTACGGCGTTGCCGGGTTTCTCGCTGTGCTCGTGCCGACCCATGTATGGAACGCCCTGTTCCTCCACGGGCACGGTTTCTGGACCAGCCTTGAGAACGCTCTTATCGGGCCACTCATCGCGATCATCAGCTGGGTGTGCTCGATTGGCAACGTGCCGCTCGCGGCGGCGCTCTGGTCGGGCGGCATTTCGTTCGGCGGCGTGATCGCCTTTATCTTCGCGGACTTGATCACGATGCCGCTCATCCTGATATATCGCAAATACTACGGCTGGAGAATGACTCTGCGGATGGTTGCGGTCTTCTACGCGGTGATGTCAATCGCCGGCTTGATCACCCAAGTCGTCTTCGACGCCCTCGGCGCAGTGCCGACGCGGCGACCGGTAACCGTGGCCGTGGCACATTTCGAGTGGAACTACACAACGTTCCTCAACGTCGCCTTCCTGGCAATCGCGGCTGGGGTGTGGTGGCTGGCGCGCAATCGAGTTCGCTTCGGCGGCGGTGAGGGCTACGCCATTGATCCGGT
This sequence comes from Actinomycetes bacterium, assembly GCA_021777285.1. The sequence continues at coordinate 4,867 of JAJYDR010000028.1, read as the reverse complement.
GTGCGGGATGCAGGTCAGGACGACTGACGCACCAGCTCAGTCATCTCACGCCGGCACCAAGTACTACTTCTGCGCTGACCGCTGCAGTGACCAGTTCGACGCCGACCCGGAGCAATTCGTGGAGAAGGGTCGGGGTCCCAGGTCGACGGACCAAGTCGACCAAGAACACGTGATCACAGTCGACCCGGTCTGCGGCATGACAGTTTTTCCGTCGACGGCAGCCGCGCATCGCCTGCATGACGAACTCGACTTTTGGTTCTGCAACGTAGGATGTGCCGAGAAATTCGACCAGGACCCGGAGAGATTCACCACGACGGTGTAGCGGGCGGGCGCGAGGATTGAGTCGCCCAAAGTGGGGAGACAATGATCGAGCATGCGGCCTCCGTGGGTATGGGCAGTCATTTCTAAATCGCCACCAATGAGGTGTTCATTTAGCCATCACCCCGTCTCTGTGGTCACCAGGGGTCCGCAGTGATTCGAGCACGCTGACCGTCGTGAGTGGCTTCCGCGGTTGGGGCAACAATAGCGAAGTAGTCGAGCGGTTCACGCGTCTCGCTCTTCGTCAGTGGATCCCGGTCGTAACAGGAGCGCGTTATGGCGTTCTCACGACCAACGAGGAGGGACTGCCATGGCCGACGGCCCAAGTGGAACTCTTGCCGCTGGTGAGCGTCAGAGTCCCGCCTCCGACACCATCCAGGTCACCAACCAGAACGGATCTGCCTCAAATCCCCAGTGCGCGGTGGCAGAACTGTCGCGTCAGGCCTCCGACACCAACTAGACCGCGTCCAACTCACGGCCTGTCTATCGTCAGTCGTCGTCGGCACAGACGAGTTCACCGCGCCACGCCTCACGTCCTTCATTGACGGCGAAATATACGACCACCAAACTGGCGGTGGGGTCAGCCCACCACCACCCGAAGAGCGCATTAAGTCCGAGTCCGAGCAAGGTGGTGCCGGCGAGGACGGCACACAGTGCAGTTTCGGCGGCATCCGCTCGCAGAATGGTGGCGAATCCCGACAACCGATCAGCATCGAAACGATTAGCGAGGTGACGTTTGGCGGCTGCCAAAGCTGGCATCACGACGAGAGCCGCAGCAGTGACTCCGATACCGATCGGGCTCGCAGCAGGATGCTCGCCACTCGACAAGGTCAGCGTAGCATCGACGAGGACGTACACGGCGAGAGCGTAGAAACATACCGCAACGACTCGTAGCGCTCGACGCTCTTTTTCTTCGTTCGTCTCTTTGGTGACGATCAGCGATCGCAGACGAACGGCGACGATCGCGGCGCTGACCAGTTCGATCCCTGAGTCGATTCCGAACGCCGTCAAGGCCACGGAGGCCGCAATCACGCCGCTCACAACAGCCACGGCTGCTTCGATGACGTTCCACCCAATAGTTAGAAACTCGACGCCGAGCGATCGCCGAGCGAGACGGGGACCAGTCAGCCTCGAGTCGGCCCGCGCCATCAGTGCGCACCTATTTCGTGTTCTAAGTGTCCAACTGGTTCGACTTGGAACGTGCTGTGTTCGAGGTCGAAGTGCCCGATAAGGCACGTCTGCAGCGCGTCGAGAATGGGTGGGATGCTTCCGTCAGTGAAGCACGTATCGCTGACGGTCACATGTGCGGAGAGCGCTGGGAGGCGAGATGAGATGGTCCACGCATGTAAGTCGTGGATGTCGAGAACGTGCTCGACTTCGCGAAGATGGACGCGCACTTCATCGAGGTCGACATTATCGGGCGCCGCCTCGAGCAACACCCGTCCGGAGGCTTTCAGCAATCTCCATGCGGCTTTGAGCATGAGGCCAACCACGATGAGAGAAGCGATGGCGTCCGCACGTTCAAATCCGGTGACGAGGATGACCACGCCAGAGATAGCTGTTGCGATGAACGCGTACAGGTCTGTGAGGATGTGCTGAAACGAACCCTCTACGTTGAGATTCGAGCGGTTCGCCTTTGCCAACACCCACGCTGCGATCACATTGATCGCGACTCCGAGCAGAGCGACGATCACGATGACGCTGCCCTCGACGTTGGATGGGTGGACCAGGCGGTGTACCGACTCGACCGCAACCAACGCCGCGACGACCAGCAGCGTGAGGCCGTTTCCTGCGGCGGAGAGAATCTCGGCTCGCTTGAAGCCGTAACTCCACTTCCCCACGGCCGGTCGGGTAGACAGGCGCGCCACCCACAGTGACGCTCCGAGGGCGCCGGCATCAACGAGCATGTGCCCGGCGTCAGCCAGTAGCGCCAAGGACCCTGCCGCGACAGCGGCGGTGACCTCGACGATCATGAACCCAACGATCAACGCGAACGCGACTGTCAGATAGCGAACATCGGCATCAGCAACCATCCCGTGGCCGTGTGCAACGTCACTGTCTCCACCGGGGCCGCGGTCGTGGTCGCGCTCGCGATTGTCGATCACGGTATCGAACGTCCGCGCGGAGTTGTAACAAGGACGTGACCAGCGTGTTCCAGACCGAGGCCGATCAGCATCCGCACGTGGGAGTCGGCCAAGCGGTAATAGCTCATTCGACCGGAGCGGCGTACCTGCACGACTCGGTTGGAGCGAAGCAGCCGGAGTGCGTGGCTGACTGAAGATTCGCTCATATTCGTTACAGCAGCTAGGTCACAGACACACAATTCGTCGGGGCCAATCAGGCTGATTAATAACCGAACCCTGCCTTGGTCAGAGAGCAGGTCGAAGGTATCGGCGAGTTGGCTGACGACGTCATCTGGCGGCATCGACGAACGCACTGCGTCGACCTGGTCTGGATCGACCATTCGAGACTTGCAGGCATCAAACGAACTGAGAGTCTGAGCCACGGTATCTCCAAATCAGCATATGTGATCAGATATGAAGCATATGTCGGTGGAAGGCTCCACGGCCCCGCGTTATGTGACGGAGATGTCACAGAGGTGCTGCGAATCTCAATGGACGATTCTCCAGTCGGAGTTTGTAGACGTCGGGCCCCCGAGGTGAACCCGCACGCCGGGGTCATCCCTACTTCATCCCTACTATTCAGACGAAACGCCATTATCGGGGTGTACGTGGCGGACGACTTCCCATACAAACAAAGGCTTTATGGATGGGGTGGACCGTTTGGCCAGAACACCCAGATCTACGAGGGCACCAACCAGATCCAGCGCGTCGTGGTGGCAAAGCACCTGCTCAAGTAGGGTTTCTCTCCCAGGGGTCGAGCCGACTTTGCGCTATTCTTCGAATTTCATCCCTACTTCATCTTGATTCGCGCCGTCGGGATGCGCGGCGGAGATACGAGAGAGACGGCCGTGTGTCTGGGAGATGCACGGCTTCGCGGGCCGTGACGAAGCCGAGCGCCCGGTGCAGATCAGTGAGACCGTGCGCGGAACGAAGAAGGACGCCCAGCGCGTGGCCGCCGCTGGTGACAACGCGTGCATGGAGTCGTTCCACTCGCTGTCGCAGGACAACGTGCGCGGCACGAAGAGGTGGGAGACGCGAGAGGATCTTCGTGTGGAGATCGTCACGTGGATCCAACGGGCCGATCACCGTCGACGTCGCAAGCGCAGTCTCGGACAGATGACGTCTGTGGAGTTTGAAGCCGTGATTCAGGCCGTTGACGAAGTGGAAGTCGCGGCGTGAGACTATGGAAAGCAAACGTCAACTAAACCGACAGCAGCGTCCTTCGGTCGTGCAAGCCGATTCGAGGACTGGGCCCATCGTTTCTTCGTACTGACTTGATTCAGTTGCTCAAGAACTTCTCGGCGCGCTTGGCGATTGTTTTGGCGAGACTCCCTGGGACCATGTCAAGTGCGTTGAGGACGCCTTTCGCGACGCCGATGGCGGACATTTCGGCTGTGTTCGGATCTAGCGGCCATCGCGTCGCCTCGGCGACTACATCGCTGAGAGCGACCCGGCTGAGAACGGTGACGCCATTGACGTGCATCGCTGCGCGATCTGGGAGCTTCGGCCACAGCACAGTCGGGACGGTGTCATACAGCGGGGCGAGCTTGACAACACCTGGCTCGGTGTGGAGCAGGCTCAGGTTCTTCGCGTGTGCATCGCCGTTACCTATGATTGCGGTGAACGCTACGGCCTGTACTAGCTGGGCCAGTTCTCGTTCTGGTGACGCTGCGCACTGGTCAAGGAGCCCGGCGACCTTCGCAAGACTCGGTCCGCCGTAGCTTTCGTACTTGGCCCGGCCACGATTGGCCTGCGAGTTCATTCCAAGGGCTTGACCGATGTCCTCTTGGTGAATCCGGTGAAGCTTGCCTACTTCGTCAAAAGCACGGTCGAAGCGGGACACGATGATGCAGTCGATCCCGCCGAGGTTGATGATCTCCGTCTCGACGGTCGTCAACCCAAGTAGGCGGGCGAGGGTCATTGCCGCGTGTTCCATGGTGACGAGCCCGGGGTAGCGACGGTCCTCGGCCTTGAGGATGTGTGTCGAGGGGCGGCCACCCACCGGTCGGGCCCACCCGACGTCGGTCTTGATCAGCAGAAGCTTGTTTTGGAGGCCGGGAAGCGAGAGCTCACTGTCGTCGTAGAGCGCGAGCGGTCGGTCGTCTAGGCCGGCGACTTCATCGGCGAGGCTTTCGCCATCGTAGAGAATTGCGTCGCCGGCTCGTTTTGCGGGGTCGTCGGCGGACACTACGACGGCGCCAGCGACGTCGCGTCCGTAGCGGGCGAGAAGGCTAAACAGGTCGCTAGTTGCAACCTTTGCCTGAGAGGCCAGATACTGGAGGTGCTGGCCTTCGGGAAGCAGGCCTCGGAAATACTCGGTCGGATTTAGCGGGGAGCGGCTTAGTGGCAGCGAGCACGACAGGATCCGTGAGTTGCCCGGCCATCGAGCGCACGCTTCATCGGTGTAGCGCATCGTGAGGTCGTTG
>JAJYDR010000158.1 GCA_021777285.1 Actinomycetes bacterium | reverse complement strand
CCCTGCGAGAGATCCTCTGGATGGATAACAGAGAGATCGTCTACTGGGGTGACATCGACACGCATGGCTTCGACATCTTGCACCGACTGCGGACTCGGTTCGATTCCGTGCAATCAATAATGATGGATCATCAGACACTGCTCGCCCATCCCCGACAATGGGTAACCGAGCCTAGCCCCACCAACCGAGTGCTGACGAACCTTACCGATGCTGAGAAGGCTCTGTACCACGACCTTGTTGAAGACCGCTACGGCCAAGCGGTGCGTCTTGAACAAGAGCGAGTCCGCTTTTCATGGCTGCAACAGGCACTCGAGCCATGGCTGTCCTGACCTACTCAATTCCTTCACGTCAGACATAACGTAGTGCCCCAGTTACCATCTCCAACTCCAAAGGCGGCTGTCAGGATTTGTTGGAGTCGGATTCCCAACACGAACCTCAACGGTGCACGATTTCAATCAGGAAATCCCACACCTTTTCCCACCGACCATTCCGACACCACCGGCCGAATCCGACACCATCGGACCAAATTCCTTTAATTCTCGGACAGATCCGACACCACCGGGCGGATCCGACCATCCGCATCCCTCTTTTAATCCTCAAGCGCTGGGATCGAGACCCAGGCGACCCACCAGGAGTTATACGGTGTTTTCGTGGCTGTACTCCAAAACATTATCCCCTGCTGATGTCCAGCGAGCCTCATTTTGGGCCTCCAATTTCTGCGAAATCCTGAGGGGTATTTCGGGATCGAAAGGTGTGACGACATGCGCCGAATGAACAAGGGAACAAGCGATCTTTCAGCGGACCCGACTCACCAAGGGCAGGTCACCTCAAGCAGCATGGACTGAAGTGACTTGTCTTTGTACTAATTTACTAGTACATTCGAACCATGACGCCAGGACCGATGATTGAGTTTCGCCTCGATCGTCACTCCGGTGTACCCGCGTATCGCCAGATCATCGACCAAGTTCGTCACGCCATTCGACTTGGAATCCTTCGACCCGGCGACCAACTACCCACGGTTCGCGAAGTCGTTCGCCAGATCACCATCAATCCCAACACCGTGCACCGGGCGTACCGGGAACTCGAGTTGCAGGGCCTGACTGAGGGCCGAACTGGTAGCGGCACCTTCGTGCGCCAGTCGCTCTCCGAGGTTCCCTCTCAACAGCCCAAGTTGGCGGGCCAGCTCGAAACATGGATTCGCAGAGCGCACGAAGCCGGGCTGGGCACCGAAGCGATCGAAGCACTTTTCGCCGACGCAATGCACTCACAAAAGGAAGTGGAGTAGTTATGACGATCGCACTCGCAACCGTAGACCTTGGGCGGCGCTACATGATGAATTGGGCACTACGCAACTGCACGCTAGAAGTGCCTGAAGGCTTAATCACCGGATTGGTCGGTCCCAACGGAGCCGGAAAGTCGACGCTGCTTCGCCTCGCCGCCGGTATTTCCAGGCCATCTGAAGGATCGGTGACCGCGTTCGGACAACGGGCGAATCAGAATTCGACTGCATTTCTCAATCGCGTCGGCTACCTCGACCAGGACCGGCCCCTCTACAAGAACTTCCGCGTCGAAGAGATGCTAAAGCTCGGACAGAAGCTGAATCCATTCTGGGATAATTCGAGCGCGACTCGATGGCTCGTTGATCTGGAGATTCCCCTTGACTGGAGAGTCAGTCTGCTCTCGGCGGGTCAGCAGGCGCAAGTCGCACTCGCCATGTGCATGGGAAAGCGCCCCGACCTTCTGCTGCTGGACGAACCGATGGCCAGCCTCGACCCCCTGGCACGTCGCGGCGTCAAGCAGATGCTGCTCGACTCGGTGACCGAGCGCGGAACCACGGTGCTCCTCTCCTCGCACATCGTTGACGAACTGGAAGAGATCTGCGATCACCTCATCATTCTCTCGAAGTCGACGGTCCAGAAATCGGGAACCGTCGAGTCTCTGCTGGCGAACCATCACGTCCTCATCGGACCTGAGGATTCTGCCCACTTCGATTCGGTGGACGTGATTGCATCGAGCACCGCGGGCCGTCAGGCAACGCTGTTGATCGAAGGCGATCCTGGACCCCTCTCGAGTGAGTGGCGAGTTCTTTCACCAGATCTCAATGAGATCGTTCTCGGCTACCTCGCCAAATCCAGTGCTACGCGCTACCGCGCCACCGGGATTCGCGAAGCGAGTCCCGACGAGGAGCGTTCATGACGTGGGTGACGTGGCGCCGCTACCGTACTCGCATCATCGTGCTGGGGCTGTTCATGCTCATCTTGGTCTTCTTCATGATCATGACCCTGCACGGCTATCACGATGCGGTGGCCAAGTGCGGCACCCAAGCGGGGGTATTTTTCCCGGAAACCGCCTGTTTGAGGACGGTCCACCGGGCAGAGAGCCACGCAAACTACGTGTCCTGGGGAATCGGGCTACTGCCGTTCCTCGTTGGGCTCATGCTCGGCGCGCCGCTCGTCGCTTCTGAGATTGACACGAGGACCAATCGTCTCGCGTGGTCCCAGGGCGTCACTCGAACCAAGTGGCTACTTTCCGGGTGGCTAACCATCGCCATACCGCTGGTGATTGCGATGTCGCTCTTTGGAACCATCGTCCAATGGTGGGCCAGTCGCGTGGTCACATCGAGCTTCGATGGTTCGGGCCTCATTCAGAACACGGCATTTGACATCTCAGGAGTTGCCCCCATCGCACTCTCGGTTCTCGCCTTGAGTTGCGGCACCTTTTTCGGCATAGCCTGAGATTCCCCAGAGGAAGTGGACACCCGATAAGCCAGTTCGTTGAGCCGGCTGAGAGGATGTCACCATGGCACCGACAAGAAGGAAGTTCACGCTCGAATTCAGAATCGAGGCGGCGCACCGCGTCATTGACTCGGGTCGAAGCGTCACCGAAGTCGCGAGAGAGATCTCGGTCGCCGAGAACTCGCTGTTCCGATGGGTCCGCGACGAACGCCGACGCCTGGAAGCACTCGAGGGAACGAGTGACGAGCCGCTCAGCGCAACCGAACGAGCCGAGCTCGTCCGGTTGCGTCGCCAGGTCGCTGAGCAGGAGAAGGACAACGAGTTCTTAAAAAAAGCAGCCGCGTACTTCGCAGCGAATCCACCAAAGCGCAAAGGTTCGCTCTGATGGAAGCGGAGTGCGCAAACTTCGAAGTCGACCGCATGGCGAGACTGCTCGAGGTCTCGCGTTCGGGCTTTTACAAGTGGCGCCACAGCCAACAACGAACCACGCCGACGAAGCGGCGCCGCGACGAGATCGACGAAGCGATCATCGACTCACACCGCGCCTCTCGCGCCACCTACGGCGCCCCGCGCGTCACCAAGGACCTGCACGAGGCCGGCCGACCGGTGAACGAGAAGACCGTGGCGATACGCATGCGGGCCCTGGGACTACAAGGGATCTGTCCACGCCTGTTCCGGGTCACCACGAAGGCCGACCCGAACGCGAGCTATCCCCGAGACCTCGTGAACCGACACTTCGACCAGGGGGGCCTGGATCTCGTGTGGACGAGCGATATCACCTACATGACCATCGGCACCGGCGAGGCCTACCTGTGTTGCATCCGCGACGAACACTCGGGGCGGGTCCTCGGCTGGGCACTCGCGAACCATATGCGCGCCGAGCTCGTCATCGAGGCGCTACGCGACGCGGCTCGCACACGAGACTTCGTCTGCGTCGGCACGACGTTCCACACGGACCGCGGCGCACAGTTCAGTGACGGTGGCGTCGCGGCGCTCTGTGAGCAGCTCGGCATCGTGCGATCGATGGGGGCGACCGGCTCGTGCTTCGACCACGCCAGCGCCGAGAGCTTCTGGTCGATCTTCAAACACGAGTACTTCTATCGTCACGTGTTCGCCACCATGGATGAGTTGCGCACCGGCGTCGCTAGTTACATCGAGTTCTACAATCACGTCCGTCGCTACTCAAAGGTCGGCAACGTCAGTCCAGTCAACTACGAGATATCGTTGGCCGCAGCAGCGCGCGTCGCAGCATGAAAACCGTGTCTACTTTTCCTGGGGAACCTCAGACTGTTGCCATCGTCAACGTCTAGGTCAGCGGTATCGCGACCACCCCGCTTGGTGAGAATTGCGTGAGTGGTAGGTTTTGGCAATAACCCACCGGCCTTCTTGGGAGGCCCCATGAC
>JAJYDR010000027.1 GCA_021777285.1 Actinomycetes bacterium | reverse complement strand
ACACTTCGCGAGCCCGAGACTCGGAAACCTCCACCTGGAACAGCCGATCGTCTTCGCACAGGAAGGTCATGGACAATTCTCACAGCCGAGGTCGGGTCAGTGGTGGATTCTGACCCACGCACCTAGAAGCCCGCCACCAGGAGTGGCTGGCCCTCTACGAACATCGACTGACTCACGCCCACGATCCCCTCGCGCGCGTAGCGGCAGTGTTCGACGCGTACCTCGATCACGCCGAGATGGCCTATCGCCACGGGTTTCGCGGGTGCGGCCTCCTGAACGCGGCGGCAGAACTGCCCGCCGACGCCCCGGGCCGGCTCATGGTGCGTCAACACAAGGAGCAGGTCGAGGAACTATTGGCCGCTCATCTCGCGGAGGTTCGGGGTCTCACGACCGCGAGCGTCCGAGAGCTCGCCGAAGAGCTGTCCTACCTTCTCGAAGGTGCAATGACGCGAGCTGGCCTCGAGGGTCATTCCGAACGACTTCACCGAGTTCGCGCACTCGCCCTCACCCTCGTGAACGCGACCGCCCGGCGAGAACCGCGGTGACACGACAGACCTTCGGGACCACCAGTGTCCTGGCCGCCTCCATCCTCTGGGGTACAACGGGCACTGTCGCCGCACTGGCCCCGACCATCGGATCGATCGCCGTGGGTGCGGCGGCCATGGGAGTGGGTGGACTGCTCCAGGCTCTCGTCGCGCTCCCCACCCTTCGCGCGTACGACCGTGACCTCGTCATGCGATGGCGAACGCTCCTGCTCTCGGGTATTGCCGTAGGGGCCTACCCGCTCGCCTTCTACACCTCGATGCGACTGGCCGGTGTCGCGGTGGGCACCGTCGTGTCCATCGGATCGGCTCCGTTGGCCGCCGCCCTAGTGGAGCGCGTGGTTGATCGCACGGCCGTGCCCCCACGCTGGGTAGTGGGCGGGGGCGCCGGCCTGCTCGGTCTGACCGTGCTGACCGTCGCCGAAGCGATCAGATCGCGACCCCGCACGACGGGCTTCGGAGGGCATCCGTTGCCCGGCATTGCCCTGGGGCTCCTCGCCGGGATCACCTACGCTCTCTACTCCTGGGGTGCTGCCCACATCATGCGCAACGGAGTCCCGCCTCGACCCACCATGGGAGCGATATTCGGAGTCGGTAGCCTCCTCCTGATGCCCGTTCTTCTCGTCACCGGTTCCCCCATCGTCGCCTCGTGGCGCAACGCCAGCGCCGTCGCCTATCTGGCCCTGATCCCGATGTTCGTCGGCTACACCTTGTTCGGTCGAGGACTGTCGGCGATCAGCGCGAGCGCCGCCACGACGCTGTCACTGCTCGAGCCAGCCGTCGCGGCCCTTCTCGCCCTCGTCGTTCTGCACGAGCGACTCTCCCCCCTGGGCTGGGCGGGCGTGGTCATTCTCATGGCCGGCTTGCTCGTCGTGAGCCTCCGCCCAGAACCCGCGCCACGCCTCGCGAACGGAGACCTGCTCGCCCGCTCCCGAGTGAGCGGCTGAGCGCCCCCGCGACGGGCGGCGCTCACCCGCTTCGACCGATCGCGAGGCTTTTCGGGGTGCCGGCCACCCCGCGGTGCGATGGAGCCGGGTGCTCTCACCAACGGACACACCCGTGACCACCCGACTAACAACGCCGCCAACAAGGACGTCAGGGCCGTTGGGGCCTAAATGAGGTAGGCCTAAGCCTGGAACCACTGTCGGGGAGGCGAGCTGAGGGTCTGACCATACGCGAAAAAGGTGCCTCCATCAGGTAGAATTTGAGTTACGACACAACAAATTCACCACTTGAGGAAGGCACCTTTTCGATGACCACTCTACAGAGTCCTTCGCGGTTGGCGGTGGCATTCGACGACGACCACGCCGTGGCGAACGCGGGGCTCGCGTTGGTAGGTCTCCTGAGCGAAAAGTTCGGCCTGGAGGAGTTGGCCGAGGAGACGATCTCGATCGCTCCGTTCCCCGGACGAGGCGTGGCAACCCTGGTGCACGCGTTGGTCGCGGGGGCCTCGTGCATCGATGACGCCGACGTGCTGCGCTCGGGGGCGACTTCAACGCCAACACCGCCTGGGCCGTGCTCGCCTCCGTCGCCCACAACTCGGTGCGCTGGGTCGGATCGCTCGGTCTCGAGTTGAAAGGACCGCTCGTCGCCACGACCATCCGTCACCAGTTTCTCGCGCTGCCCGGTCGGCTCACCAACTCGGGACAACGGCGATACCTTCACCTGCCGACGAAGTGGCCCTGGGCGACCCAGTGGAGCAAGTGCTTCAGCCGACTCATCACACTACAGACCTGACCAATTCGGTTTTAAGGTCGCTCGCGGCACGCCCGGCGACTTCCAGTGCGAAGGCGTTGCGAACGCGGGCGAGATCGCGATCCATCGCGTCCGCGTGTCAACCACGTGCACGAGATGCTGTGAACCGCGACCCCCGCCGTCATTCGATGGTCGTAAGTGACTACCTACGCGTCTTCGACGGTGAATCCAGATTAACACCTTCGCCATGGTGTCCTCTCAGGGAGATCGCACCCTTCTGTGAAACCGGATGCCGAAACCTCGCTCTCAAGCTACGAACCGAACGAACCTGCATTGAAGTCATCGAACCCTCGCTCCACCTGCTCCACTCTTGCTCCAATCTTTTGCGAGATCGTTCCATATCAGCCGTCACGGGCCCACCCAGAAGCCCTAAATCATAGGCTTTCCGCGTCTCCGCCACTCGCTTTTTGGGATTAGGAAACCATCGCTCTATCCATACTGAGCTACGGGAGCGTCACCCTTTATTATAATCTTACCTCACCCTCTGAAGCGTTCTTGATTTCGCTCGGGTACGTTGTAATCATACAGGCTTCAACCCCCATGGAGTGTTGCTGGAGATTACTTCGCAACAGCAGCCAGTCGAGAATGCGCGGTGCCAGCGCATCCTCGCCAAAGACCAATTTCTACCCTCCGAACGTCTTGTTGGAACGAACGACTGGCGATTCTCATCTCGTCCCAGCGCGAGTCTGTCCGAAAGGCCACGCTCGCATCACGCGGCGAGGCGGCGAGCGGCCTCTCTCGCTACCGTGGGGCATGAGGCGTCGTAGCGGGACCCGGTGTGCCCCGTGCTACGTCGCAGCGTCAGTACCCCGAGGCACTGAGCGGGTCACAGACACTCGACAGCACAGTCATCGTTGATGAGCGACGCTGGACAGGCAGGCGCACCGCACCGCACCGGGAGATTGTCGATCCCGACACGCGTCGCCAGATCGACGCATCGTCGGAGAGCACTCGCCGCACCACGGCGTTGACAGTGGCGCGGTCCATCGTGGCCCGCGCAGTACCCTGACGCCTGGGCCACCGTCCTCACCGGCAGTTTCGCAAGCGGGGAGCCCACCGTCACCAGCGATCTGGACATCGTCGTCCTGCTGGCCGGTCCCCCCGGGCCCTACCGCGAGACCACCCGTATCGGAGGAACCGTTGTCGAACTCTTCGTTCACACCCCCGACTCCCTGGTCTACTGGTACGAGCAGGAACGCTCCGAGGCGCTGCACGCTGACCCACATGCTCGCGACGGGCCTCGCGCTCGCTGGTGACTCGACGGAGGCGACGCAGAGGGCGGTGCGACAGTGGGTCGCGGACGGGCCAGCGCGGTGGACGTCCGAGCAGTGGCAGTACCGCAGGTACGCACTCACCGACGCCCTCGATGACCTCATCGGCGCGAGCGGCGATCCCGACGAACGTGACGCCGTGGCGGGACAGGTTCTGGTAATGGTCTGTGAGCTCGCACTGGGCCTCAGGGGTGGCTGGCGCGGTCGGGGCAAGTGGCTGGTGCGCCAGATGCGAGCGAGCGATGCCGAGCTGACCGAGAGGTTGATGAGGGCTCACCGTGAGGTCGTGTCCACGGGACAGGTCACCAACCTTGTTGAGGCCTGCGACGCGGTTCTGGACGAGGTCGGGGGCCGACTAACCGAAGGGTTCTCCGTTCGGTCGTAGAGGCTACGGGGCCACGACCGACACGTCAGCCCGTGCACGAAGTGAGATATAAGCCCATACGCCGACGCGCGTCCGCTATCCATGACCTCAAAGAGGGCTCGGGGCTCGAACACTGCCCCTCGGGCAACATCAATGCCAACGCCGCCTGGACTGTGCTCGCCTCCATCGCCCACAACCTGGTGCGCTGGGTCGGATCGCTCGGTTTCCAGATCACTGGACCACTCGTCACCAAGACCATCCGTCGCACGTTCCTCGCGCTGCCCGGTCACTTCCGTTTCGGGACGACGGCGATACCTTCATCTGCCGACAAAGTGGCCCGGGCGACCCAGTGGAGCGAGTACTTCACGCGGCTCGTCACAGTACAGACCTGACCGCATCGGTTTTGAGGTCGCTCGCGGCACGCCCGGCGCCTTCCAGCGCGAAGGCGTTACGAACGCGGGCGAGATCGCGACCCTTCGCGTTCACGTGTCAACCACGTGTACGAGATGCCGTGAACTGCGACCCCCGCCGTCATCCGATGGTCGAAAGTGACCATCTATGCGTGTTCGACGGTGGGTCCAGGCAAAACCAGACCTCACGGCCCCACCACGTTGAGCATCGGGACACTGTTTTGCGCCAATCCGATTCTCGCGCCCCTGATCGCAGCCTTGCGGCTTGGAGCTTCGCCTATGAAAAGATTCGGAGGTCCGCAGCGGCTGACTCCCTGTGTCGGGTCGCTTGCGCCCTAAACACCAATGTTATATGTTTAACTGAACACGTTGCCCGCAGTCGCCTACGAGGGTTGCGGCGGAGTAGTCAAGGGGGATATATGAAAGAAGAGGGATCATCCGGACAGCACGAACGTGACGTCGCCCACTTAGCGTCGCTCGGATACAAGCAGCAATTGACTCGCGCTCTAGGGCTGTGGTCAAACTTCGCAATCGGCTTCACGTATCTGTCGCCGCTCGTGGGCGTCTATGCGCTATTCGCGTACGGGTTAGGTACCGGAGGACCGGCGATGTTCTGGTCAATGCCGATCGTGATGGCAGGACAGTTTCTAGTCGTCCTGACCTTCAGTGAGGTGGCGTCACAGTATCCACTAGCCGGCGGGATCTACCAATGGGCGAAACGTCTCGTAGGGGAACGCTATGCGTGGCTGGCAGGGTGGATGTACACATGGGCGCTCTTGATTACTGTCGCGTCGGTCGCATTCTCCGCAAACCCCTACGCGGCACAACTTTTCGGCTTCGTTAACGACTCGAGATCAACAATCGTTACGGCCCTCGTCATCATCTTGATCGGAGCTATCGTCAACCTCACTGGCGTGCGACGACTCGCGGTTGTCGCCAATGCTGGGTTTGTCGCGGAAATCGTCGGGACCGTAGTCTTCGGAGCTTGGTTCCTGATCCACGATCACTTGCACGGGCTTGGCGTCCTCTTCCACTCTTACGGAGCCGGCGGGAGCAACTACACGGGTGCCTTCCTCGCCGCTGCACTATTCAGCGTCTGGATCTTTTACGGGTTCGAAGCGTGCGGCGACGTCGCCGAGGAAGTCAAGGACCCATCACGCAAGGTTCCACGCGCTATGCGCTGGACGCTCCTGATGGGTGGGGCCGTCTCAGCCTTCGTAACCATCGCCTTCATCCTCGCGACGCCCAACTTCGGCGCAGTCATCAGCGGGAAGGACCCGAACCCGATCGGCACCGTGTTCAACGAGGCACTCGGTGGAGTCGGCACGAAGGTCGCGCTCGTCTTCGTGCTCACTGCGTTCGTGTCGTGCACACTCGCCATCCAGGCGGCGGCCACGCGACTCGTCTTCTCGTACGCTCGCGATGGGATGATCATCGGCCGTCGGACCCTCTCACGTGTGTCGCCCCGATTCCACATGCCCCCGGGCGCCGTGGCAGTCGCCACGGTGATTCCAGCGATTATCGTCTTTTTACCGTCAGCCACCGTGGCTCGCATCATCACGTTCTCGGTTGTCGGCATCTACATCGGCTTCCAGAGCGTTGTCGTCGCATCGCTCGTCGGGCGTGCTAGGGGGTGGAAGCCCGCCGGCGCCTTCAAACTGGGCCGATGGGGCCTTCCGGTCAACATCGTCGCCCTCATCTATGGGGTCGGCACCATGGTGGTCCTCTCGATCAAGACACCGCCGAATGGTCCCGGGTTCTTCAACCGGTGGCTGGTGCCAATCTCGGTAGGCATAGTGTTCGTCATCGGTCTCTTGTACCTGGGTATTTTCCGTCCACGTCCCCAAATCAGCGAGAGCGCCCGCGCCGACGCCATGGAACATGAACTCATACGACACGAGGAAGTTCTCACCGCGCGACCGATCGTCCCAAGCCACGCGGAATCGCGAATCGACAGCGAGTAGCCGATGACTGGACGCCTCCCCCGCGTCAACCATAGGCGCGAGGGAGGCGTCCCTCAGCTGCCGTTCTGGTAGCCAGACCTTCGGGCTCGAGCTTCCCGACCCTTAGGCCATCTGAGCGAGCAACCAGCCGCTGTCGGCGCCAATGGCTATCACCTTCGTAAAGGCACCGCCATCCACCACGGGTGCCGTGACGAGCCGATCCCCAACGGTAACGCGAGAGGAGTTAGACATCACGACACGACGCTCGGCGTTCACCACCAAAACGTCCTCATCGAGGTTATAGAGAAGCGGAGCAAATATCTCCTCAAACAGCGCCATGCTCACATCGGCCCCCACGACACCAACGAAATCATCGGCGACAACCGGTATCGCCATCGTCACGACGTAGTGTTCGGCCCCGCCCGCGTCAACTCGAGGTCCGTACACCGTGCGGACGCGGTCGCGCTGCGCACGCACGAACCACTCCATAGTAAGGTAGTCATACAGATCAGCGCTCGCGGGATCGAGATCGAGCCAGAGCGGGACGACGTTATCGCGGTCCTGACGCCACCACTCAACATGGCGGGGAACGTCGGCGAGGAAATCAGCAGCCACTAGAACCCCCATGCCGTCGACAAACGGCCGCTGGCGAAGCTGGTTGAGGATAAGCGGGCGCAGCGCCGACAAATCATCACGGCCGAAGACCCGCTGACAGTCGACGGCGTCACGACAAAGCGCGAGGAAAGCATTCCCAACGACCTCGAGACTCGCGAACACGCCCTCGAGTTCGGCGGTCAACGTTGCTGCTACCGCTGCCAGTGGCTCCCCAGAAGTGGCATCATCACCTCGTTTCATGTCTTCCTCCTCACACGGGCTGCAGCGTGGTGCAGCACGAGCAGTCGACGAAAATCCTCGCTCACGTGCTCCTCGGCCAGTTGACGTGCCTCCGCGCCGTCGCCCCGAGCGATCGCGTCAATAATCGCCCGGTGTTGAGCGGCCTTGACCGTCGGCTCCAATTCGGGTTCGAAAGGAACCCACAGTAAATCCCCAGCTTCGCCTTGAAGGGAAACCTCGCGACGCATCAGCCGTTCAGAGTGTGACGCGGCGGCCAAGTCCACGTGGAAGCGCGAGTCAGCGCGAATCCGCGCCCCTAAGTTTGGCGCCGTGATAAGCATGTTCGCGAGCGAGTAAAGTCGCTCCACATTATCCTCGGCCGCTCGATCGGCCGCGAGACGCGCGGCTGCACCCCAGACCGCACGGTGCTCGTCGGCAAGATCCCGGAGCAACGTCGGGCTCATATGCCGTAATCGGCTCCACAGCCCCTTCGCCAGCGGGCTACTGGGGCGTCTAATAAATGTGCCCCCGTTGCGACCTCGCCGAGTCTCGACGAGACCCTGCTCGCGCAAACTAGCCAGTGCTTCACGCAAAGTCATGGGAGACACGCTCATTTGTGACGCCAGCGCCGCTTCTGACGGCAATTGCTGGCCGTCGCGCAGGAGTCCCAGAGAAATCGCCTGACGAATCCGCTGTTCAACCTCATCTGACCTTGCGACGCTGACCAACGGGAGGATGACCGCACTGACGTCGGAACTTGTGACGAGTGAACTCACTTATTTCATACTAATGACGTCCTTCTGTCGTTCACGGCGTCACAGACGCTTTCCGTTTCCCAACGTCCGCGAGCGTGGCTACCGTCTCAGGCGTACCCCGGTCCAACAATGTCGCGAGCGCGATAAAAACCTGCGCCGTCGTCAGAGCATCACCAAGGGCATCGTGCGCCCGATGCTCGGGCAACCCCAAACTGGATGCCAACTCCGACAGATCCTCACCGAGGGACCTACCCATGCGGGAGCCGAGGACCGTTCCCAGCCGCTGGGTGTCAATGATTGGGCCTCGTAGTCGCACGCCCAGATGTCTGAAAGCACGTCGTAGAAACGCCTCTTCAACCCACGAACTATGCGCGACGAGGATTCGACCGGACATCGCGTCAAGTAGTGGCCGCAGCGCCGCCTCCGGTTCAGGGGCATCGGCGAGGTCGACGCGACGCAGACCGTGGATCACGATGGACTCGGGCCTCAGTGGTGTCCTAGGCCGACACAACCCGCAACGGCTATCGCGGACAACCACCCGTCCTCCCTCGACTGGAACGGCCCCAAAGCTGATGATCGAATCGTGCCGAGGATCGAGCCCAGTCAGTTCGAGGTCGACGACGCAATAGGTGGCCTGGCGCCAGGGTGTCCCGCCGGGCGCCGCCGGTTCAGCACGGTAACGACGGACATCGGCGAAACGAGTGCGCCACCGCCTAGCCATATCAGGACTTCCACGGGAGTTGATTGTTCAGACGGCGTTGGATCGATGCGACGGCTCGGAAAGACTCCTTCAGGTAACTGCGCGTGAGCGGGCTGATCTCTGCCAGGTCGATCACATCGTCGAGCGGGACCCCGGCCTCCAACTGGGCTACCTGATGATCGAGCCGCAGTTCACTGGCGAGTTCAAAGGCGTCACGAAGCGTCTGGGCGTCGGATTCGTTGAGGATCGCTGCGTCCCGCCCGGCCTCGAGCCGCACGATGGTACTAGTGCTCGTCACGCCGGCAGCCACACCGGCCCACCGAGCGAGATCGGTGATAGGCACCACAACGGCACTCTTCAGGTTAAGACCGGCGCGGACCTCGCCGTTGGTCTCAAGGACCAGACCTCGCGAGAATCCCGACGGCGGGCGATGCACGAGCGCGAACTGCCCCAGAAGTCTCAGAAGTGTGGGTCGGCGTTGAGCACCTTGGATTAGCTCGGCGACCATCGACGCCATCTCAACGCCCCAAACAGGACGACTATCGGTCAGGACCGAGACGACGATGAGCGCCTGATCCTGCGTCGGGTCGTCGAGAAGATCAGTGACGTCGTGACGCCACTGAGATTGCGAGCGCACGAAAAGCGGGTCCGAGGCACTTACACGATGTCGGTCGGGCGTAAGGCCGCAATAACGGAGGGTCTCGGTCACCATCGCAGAGACGCGTGTCAGGTAATCCGATATCACCACAAGATCATCCGAGGGTTCATCGAGCCAGACGATGGCGCTGTCCAGATCGGAACTCGGCAGGGCCTCCCGGCGCGACTGACTCCCGAGGGCTATCCAGGCGAAGCGGGCGGGCGATTCGCCCAATTCGTCAACCGCTAGGTCTAACGCTCGTCGCGTGAGGGCATCGGCGACGACGGAGAAGAAGGACATGACGTCCAGCGCTCGCACACCCCCTCGTCGAAGCTCGACGATCGAGGCTCGCAGCTTCGGAGCGATCTCGATCAGCCCCGCGGTCGAGGTTGCGAGCGCCACCGCGCGGCGCAGTGAGAAGGAGGTCCGCTGCTCGTAGTCGATGAGGTCGTGGTCCTCCACAACTCCGAGCACATCCCCGCGGGATGACACCACCGGAAGATGGCGTACCCCGTAATCGAGCATGTCGATCAGAACCTCACTACCAGGACGCTCGCTCGGGACGGTGAATACTGGCGTCGTCATCACCAGCGCGACTGGCTCGTCGACCGAGCGGCCCGTCGCGACCACTCGCTCTCGCAGGTCCGCGTCAGTGACGATGCCAAGCGAGTCACCCATGTCAATGACGAGGGCAGTCACCCGCCCTTGAGTCATCAATTCGGCCGCCTCTCTTAGGGTTGTCGCCGGCGAACACATGACGAAATGGCCCCGCAGGGCCGCCCGCACTGGTTGACGGAGGCGATCCTGGACCGTACCGGGACTCGGTCCGGCCCGTAAGTGGTGGCGGTCCTCAAGGAGTCGGCGTGTCACGAAGCGCAGCCCACCGGGTGCAGAGAAGACGTCCGCCGCGACCTCACTGGGGATCCGGTACGCCAACGTGTCCTCAGCGGCGCGCGCGGTGAAGCCAGCCGGTAGGCCCGAAAGCATCGAAGCGTGACCGAAGATTTCGCCCGGACCCATGACGTCGAGCACGTGCCCTTGATCCACGACCTCAACGACACCCGAACGGATGACGCGCAAATGTTCGACCGGCTGGGCTCCTTGCGAGAAGATCACGTCACCCTGCGCGAAGAACTCGATATCAACCGACTGGGCGAGTCGCAGTACGTCCGCAGGGTCAAATTCAACGAACGGAGGAAATTCCCTCAGGAAGCCAGCAATGTCATCGGCTGCGCTCACGGCTCCTCCTCATCGGCTCGCGCACTAGGTAGGCGCAAGCCGCTCGGCCACCAACTCGGATATGTCGCGGATCTGCACTATGCCTTTGCCCTCCGAGGTCCGCGCCGCGTCCTCCAGCATCCCCATGCAGAAGGGGCAGGCCGTCGCCACCGTCGACGCACCCGCGTCGCGCGCCTGGTCGAGTCGCAGACCCGAGACGCTTTGAGTAGCCGGCGCCTTGTAGAAATAGTTGGCGCCGCCTGCGCCGCAGCAGAACGACCGATCGCGGGAGCGCTCAAACTCGACTACGCGTGACGAACTCGCTCGCACCACGGCCCGGGGCGCCGCATACTCCCCGAGCACCCGACCCAGATTGCACGGGTCGTGGTAGGCAACCGTACCATCCTCACTCGGAGTGATGGTAATACGCCCCTCGTCCATCAAAGTCGCCACGAGTTGGCTGTGATGCAAAACCCTAAGTTCGACCCCGAACTCGCGATAATCGTTAACGAAAGTGTTGACGCAGTGCGGGCAGTGAGTAAGGATCGTGGCACCGCCAGCGGCGCGCAAAGTTTCGGCGATTTCCATAGTACGCATTTGGAACCCCGCCTCATCACCGAGACGTCGCTGGCTTTCGCCGTGACACTGCTCGCTCGAAAGTAGGGCGTAGGTGATGCCGGCCCGATCCAAGATAGCGATCATCGAGCGAACAATCGACTTCGCGCGATCGTCGTAGGAGGCCATGCAACCAATCCAGTAGAGGAACTCCGCGTCGGGCTTCTCTTCAATGGTTGGGACGCCGAGGTCGCGCAGCCACTGCTGGCGCTGATACGAGGGGAGTCCAAGCGGATTCTGGTTACGCTCGAGACCAGCCAAGACAAGTGACTTCGGCTCGTCGAGGCGCCCCTCCTCGGCCAGATACCGGCGCATGTCCAAAATGAGACCAGGCTGGTCAATCCCCACCGGACACTCCATCCGGCAAGCACTGCAGGTCAGGCACGACCAAACAGTGTCCTCGTCAATAAGACCTCCCGAAAAGACATCAACACGAGACCCCCCGTGCAAGTCATCACGAAGGGCCTGAACGAGACGCCTTGGCGACAGTGGCCGTCCAGCGGCGGTCGCCGGGCACACGGCCTCACAGCGTCCACAGTTCAAACACGCATCAACCATAAGACGGCGATCCCATGACAGTTGCGACGCGGATGCGATACCGGCCGTTAGCCCCTCAAGGTCGCTCTCTGCCTTGAGCAATGCCGGCAGGTCAAAAGGCTTGGCGACAAGTCCCGGCGTCCGATTCGCCGACAACGTAAGGTTCGACGTCACAAGAACGACGTGGTCAAGGGCCGTCGCCCCAGCAGCGCCAAGGAGGGTAAATGCCGACACGACGTGAATGGCCCATGCTGCCTGGTAGAGACCAACGCGGTGGGCGCGGTCAACCGGCGCGATCATGACCGCCAGCGCGTGACCCGCGTAGCTCCACACGTACCAGTGGGCGGGCAACGCTAACTCGCGGGTCGCCTCAAGTAGGAGGCCAGACACCGCAACGAAAAGCAGGCCCGTGTAGACGACCGGCATGCTAGCCCGCGGGCCGAGATGAGACGGCCGTGAGAGGTACCGGCGTCGCATCGCCAACAACACGCCGACGATCAGTCCAAGCGCCGCAGTGTCGAGCACGAACTTCTCGGCGACGTAGAAGTCGCCGACAAGATAGCGCCACCCAAATAGTCGCAGGGTCGCGTCGTGCTGAACCCCGATCAGCGTCGTGCCTCCTAGAAGGATGAGGAACGAGTAGAAGATCAGCGAATGAAGCACAGCTCCCGTACGGTCGCGGCGGGTGCGCCGCTGCCCGACGACATCACGCACCCATGTTGATGCCACGGCCTCGCGCCGGTGCCTGAGCGCCTCTCCCACGCCGAGACACCATTCGCGCCACGACACGTGCGCTCGCCGCAGCTTGTGGTCTGCGAGGACCACCCCTATGACAACGACAACCACCGTCGCCACGTAGATACCCCAATGTAGCCATAACGGCAGGTCGGGCATATAGCGATAGGCGATCTCCCCGATCACGGCTTAGCCGCCACGGCGGGCGAGCGCCTCGGTGAGAAGAGGTACAACCTCGTAGAGGTCACCCACCACTCCGACGTCGGCAACCGAGAATATCGGCGCCGCGGGATTCGCGTTGATAGCCACGATGACCTTCGAGTCCCGCATACCGACGAGATGTTGGATCTGCCCGGAGATGCCGACAGCGACATAGAGCTGCGGCGTCACCGTCGTTCCAGTGAGCCCAACTTGGTGCTCGACACCCAGCCAGCGCATGTCCTCAACGATGGGGCGAGAACACCCGAGCTCGGCGCCGAGCCGCACGGCAAGTTCACGAACAAGAGCCACGTCGTCAACGGTTCGCACGCCGCGTCCGAATGAGACCACCTTGGTCGCCTCGGGCAGCGCACTGCTGCGTTCGATTGGCCGCCGACTAGTCAGGTGTCGCCTGGAGACTGTCGCCTTCACGTTCCGGGACTCAACAACAACGTGCTCGAGCGCTCGTCGCACCGAGGCGGAGACAATCGCTACTGGTCGTTGGAGAACGACAGTGCCGATGGCTGTTCCGCCGTAGAGGAGCCGCTCGGCCTCTACGAATTGGCCTGAACGACGCAACACAGTGGCGTCGGCGACGCACGCGGCACCTAACTCCTGGGCAAGGAACGGCATCACCTCGCGCAGCCGCGCACTTGAGGCGACGACCAGAAGATCGGCCTCGACCTCGCGAGCGTAGTCAGCTATGGCACTCGCAGAGCCTGCGGTGTCCACGGGATCAATCGCCAATCCCGCCGCCTCGACGTCACTCGGCCCGCACTCGAGTACCCCCTCCCCCACGACCACGACCACGACCGACTCACTGGCACCGCGCGCCAGATCGACCAGACGCTGCGGGTCGAGGCCCGTTTCGACGACGACAACGGCCGTGCTCACGACAGCACCCCAAATTTCTCCATCCGCTGCACCAGGGAGGCCACGACATCGGCCAAGTCACCGCTCAAGATCTCGTTGGCGCGCGGGCTAGTCGCCGGACGCACCGCAGTCAGCCGCACGGCTTGAGCATCCTCTCGCCACTCGCTCTCGGCTACATCGAGCTCGGCCAGACTCACCGATCGAACCCTGCTCATTGGGACCTTCATGACCTGCATCGTCGTGATGGTGCGCGGCGTGTTAATGAGGCGAGTCACCGAGATAACGGCTGGCATCTCGACACTAAAACTCTCCTCGACGTCATCGGCCACTCGCGTCACCGCAACACTTCCACTACCGACGCTCAGCGCGGTCACCCCACGGACAATGGGCCACCCCAGCCGAGCCGCCACCATTCCGGGAACGAGTCCGTCGTAGCCGTCCTCGGAGACGTCGCCCGCAAGAATGAGGTCGAACGGACCCTCGGACTGACTGATGGCAGTGAGAACGGCCGCTACCCCTGCCGAATCGAGGGACGCGTCAGTTACGGCGAGCACAGCCATCTCCCCGCCGAAGGCTAGTGCCTCCTTAAGTGTCTTGGCAGCCTCGGCCGAACCGACACCGGCAAGAATTACCGCCGCGTCGTCACGTTCGCGCAATTGCGCTGCCAGCTCAAGGGCGTTACGGTCGTAGTCGTTGATCTTGGCGGGAGCCTGACGAACTAGGAGTGTGCCGTCGTCGCCGAAGCGCACCTCAGTGGTGTCGTGGACGTGCTTCACTAAGACAAGTACCTTCATCGCAGCCCCCGTCAGTGCTCAACTTCAATCGCGGGCTCGACGACGGCATAACCCGGAGGGGGCGGCGTAACGGAGTCAGCAAAGTGGTCGTGCACGAAATCGAGATAGCGAAGGCGCTGAGCGATGATTCGATTCCGCTCACCAAGGTCCATCCTTTGTAGGGGTAGTGGAACCTGATCTCCAACGAGGTCCGCCGGGATCTCCCAGTGCCCATCCGTGAAGACGGCACGTCCGTCGAGGGATGAGAAATCAGTCATAAATTCTCCTTTCAACTACTCGAGGCCCATGGCTTGAGCAACGAGTGCGAGGACGTGAATCGGCTCGACAGGTGCACCCGATCGGGCTCGAACGTCAGTGAGTTGGTCTTCACAGTGCGGGCATGCCAGCACGAGGCGCTCGGCGCCGACGTCGGCAGCCGCCTGAAGGCGCCGGGCACCAATTCGGTACGAGGTGTCCGGGTGCAGAACCTTGAAACTGGAGCTACCCTTCCCACAGCAGTAGCTCCACTGCGCGACCGGGCTGACATCGACGAAATTGAGCCCGGGCAACGACCGAATAATTCGTCGAGGCGATTCCGTGATTCCGCAGATCTTGTTGAGGGTACACGGGTCGTGGTAACTGACGTTGCCCGACAGCGGCGACGCACCCTCGAACGTGATCGCGCCCGACGTGATCAACTCATCGATCACGTCCGTGACGTAGACAACTTCGAAGGGCAGCTCGCCCAGGTATGCGGTGTAGTCACGCGTGAAATACGTATAATCGTGGGGGTTAATGAGGATGACGCGCTTCGCGCCCGCTGTCACCAACTCGTTAACGTTGTACCGCGCATGCTCCACGAATGCGTCGAGGTCGACGTCCAGTAGTTCGCCCAACGTCGCCCCCGGGTGACGCAAAATGCCATACGACACGCCTGCGGCTGACAAAATCTTCGCGGCGTTACGGGCCACCACCGTAGTCTCGAAGGCGTTGAAGTAGTCAACGAAGAGAATCGTCTCACCAGTGAAGGGAAGATTCAGCCCCTCGGCCCACCGCGTAAGATCTTCCTCGGGTCCGGTGAAGTACGAAAGATACTTATCGATAACCTCGATGATCGCCTCATACTTCTCGAAGCCGATGTCAGCCGCCACCAGATCGCGCCGGACCTTTCGAACCAAATCGACAGTGGTCGTTGACGCGCCGTAGAAGTCCCCGGCGAACAGTGTGTTCGGGCAACGCAACTCGCATGCACCGCATTCGAGGCAGTTCGTTACCTGGTCCCGAACATCCTCAAGCGAGCCTATGCCCTGCGAAATCGCAAGCAGGGTTGAGTGAAAGCCGTACGAAGTGTGGGACTCGTCACGGTCGTCCTGGTACACCGGGCACACTTCCCGGCAGAACTTGTGTCGACACGCGAAGACTGCGAAGCAGTCCTTGACGATCGGGTCAGGAACGCTGCGCACCTCGATACGCTGGCCGTAAAATGGCTTGGAGCTCAGTTGCTGGGTCATCGGGCGTCTCCTTCGTAAGCTTCGTCCAGGTTGTATTTGCCAGGATTCATAATGTTTTCAGGGTCGAGCAGTCGCTTGAGTTTCTTCATCAACTCAAACTGCCCTTCGGCCAGTTCCTCGTAGCACGAGACATTGACTTCGCCTTCGCGGGTACCACCGTGGCACGCCGACACCGACCCGCCGTGGCGGACTGCGGTGCGCGCAATCTCAGTCTTCGCCTCAATCCAGTCAGCCCAGATCTCAGGGGTCATCTCCAACTCGTTGATGCCCATGTCCAACTCCGTGAGATGATCTCCCCATGGTCGGAACGGGTTGTTCGTGTACATGAACATCCCCCACACATCAAAGTGCTCCGGGTGCTTCGCAACAAGGGCGTCTGCGATCTCGTACCACCGCTTCTTGACCGCGGGCAGTTCCGACCACTGCACAGCGCAGTCGTCGATCGACCACGCCATCAACTTGATCTTGCCACCGCTACGCCCGTGGTACGCGAGGTGATAACGGTCATGACGGCTCGCCCAATCTCCCTCGGACATCTCCTGACCGAGATAGGTGGCGCCCGCCTCCTTCGCGAGATCGAAGATAATTGGCTTGGCCGCGTTGACCTCGGCTTCGCGTCCGTAGCAGATAACGCCTGTCGCACCCTGAACCCAGTCCGGGAGAGGGATCCACGCTTCGTCGTCTCGCCGCAGGAAGTCCACCTTGCGCTCATCGAACTGGAAGATTCCCGAGATCGTTTTGAGCCCACTCTTGCCGAGAGTCTGCGTGAGGCGCCACGAATCGCGCCAGTCCCTGACGGCGAAGAAGGCCGGGAATTCCACCTCGGGACGCGGAGAGAGGTCAAGCGTGAGCTCGGTTACGATGCCCAGCGTGCCCTGGTGCCCAATGAAGAGTTCCTTCATGCGATAGCCAGTACTGGCCTTTCGGATCTTGCGAGCACCACCCTCACCAACCCGGATGACCTCGCCCGTTGGCGTGACCACTTCCATTGACACCACGTTGTTCGGGATGTGCCCGTATCCGGCTCCGACAAGGCTCCAGCCCCCCGTACCCACTCGCCCGCCCAACACGTTCACCGGATAGCTGGCCGGGTCATCGGGGAACCACACATTGAGCGGTCGCAAGATCTTGTTGAGCTCCATCATGTTGATCCCGGGCTGCACCGTGACGGTCATGTTGTCGTCGTCGATCTCGAGGACGTCGTGCATGCGCTTTATATCAACCACGATTCCACGACGCAGCGGCATCGCGCCGTCAGCCAGTCCGGCGCCAGCACCCCGGGGCACGATCGGGACCTTCCAACGGTTGGCGATCCGTACGATCTCGATAACGTCGGCAGTTGAGCCGGGGCGTACAACAAGGTCGGGCAAGGTGTCCTGCCACAGGTGTACGCCAAACGGCGCGGCCGATGACGAACGGATCGCCCGGTGATAGGGCTCGGTCAGGACAAACTCGGATCCAATCGACTGGCGTAAATCGGCGATTGCCCCCTCGAGACCTGCGTGAACGGCAGTTGTGGTCACCGCATCCCCCCTTCCTCGACGACGACTCTTCGGCCGCCGCTCTTCTTAAACATATAACTTTAGCGGTTTTGTTGCAAGCCCGTATGGCTATCGCCAGTGTGGGTAGGTGACGTACATGAACTTGCCATACGAATCGGTCTCCCACAACACGACGAGGCCCTTCTGCTGTGGGATGTAGACCAGGTCACCCGGCCTAAACGCGTGACGATCATCCCCCTCTACGAGAGTGACCTCACCTTCGATCATGAAGCAGACGGCACAATCGTTGTCGTAGTCGAAATCGACGGGAGCACCCTTCCAGATCTCGGCTACACCAGCCGTGAGCGGAGCGTCCTGAGCCTGAGCGACCAAGTCGACCAGGTTGAACTTGCCCTCACCAACGTCAAGTGGCTCAGTGACGATGTCGTCTTTACGAAACAGCAGCATGGCAACCCCCCAAAACGTGACCTCAACGGTGGCTATCGCCGTCGTCCTCACTATACACCTATTTCTAGATGTTTATGAATGCTGCAGCTCAAGCTTCCAGATTGTGCATGACATGCTTGATACGCGTGTAGTCCTCAAAGCCGTACACCGACAGGTCCTTGCCGTAGCCCGAGTGCTTGAAGCCGCCGTGAGGCATCTCGGCGACAAGAGGAATATGGGTGTTGACCCAGACGCAGCCAAAGTCGAGGTCTCGGGTAAGCCGCATGGCACGACCGTGATCCTTCGTCCACACTGAACTCGCGAGAGCGTAATTGACTCCGTTCGCGTAGGCAATTGCCTGCTCCTCGTCACTAAATCGCTGTACGGTGATGACCGGTCCGAAGACTTCGCTTTGAATGAGTTCGTCGGACTGGACAAGGTCGGCAACGACCGTCGGCGCGATGAAGTAACCACGGTCACCGACACGTTCCCCGCCGGCGACCACACGCGAGTACGCGGGCCGTCGCTCGAGGAAGCCCATCACCCGCTCGTACTGGTCGCCGTTATTAACGGGACCAAACAACGCGTCCGCGTCGTCCGACGCCCCTGTTATAGTTGTCCGCGCTCGCGCACCGATTGCCTCAACAAAGTCGTCGTAGGCGGCGTCCTGGACCAGCACTCGCGTGGCCGCTGTGCAGTCTTGTCCAGCGTTGAAGTAGCCCGCGACTGCGATCGCCTCGGCCGCGGCCTCGATGTCTGCGTCGGAAAATACCACGACCGGCGCCTTGCCACCAAGTTCAAGGTGCACCTTCTTGAGCGTCTGGGCAGCCGTCTGCGCAACGTCGATCCCCGCCCGCACCGACCCGGTAATCGACACCATCGCCGGCGTGGGGTGTTCGATGAGCGCACGGCCAGTGTCTCGGTCGCCGCACACGACGTTGAAGACCCCGGCCGGGAGGTGCTCGGCCATAAGTTCGGCCATGAAGAGCGTTGACGCCGGTGTCGTGTCACCAGGCTTGAGAACCATGGTGTTGCCGGCCGCGATCGCTGGTGCCCACTTCCACACGGCCATCATCATCGGGTAGTTCCACGGCGTTACCGCCGCGCACACGCCAATGGGCTCGCGACGTACGTAACTGGTCATGCCCTCCATGTACTCGGTGGCGCCGCGACCCTCGAGCAGACGTGCCGCTCCCGCGAAAAAGCGGATCTGGTCAAGCATCGGAGGTATCTCCTCGGAGAGAGTCAGTGCCCTGATCTTTCCAGTGTTCTGCGTCTCAATTTCTACAATCTCAGCGGCCCGTGCCTCGATTGCATCAGCGATTCTTAGCAACGCCAGGCTGCGCGAACTCGGTGTCGCGCGACGCCACATAGTAAAGGCCGACGACGCAGCGCGAAGCGCCGCATCCACGTCGGTCGCGTCGGAGACAGGCATCTCCGCGAACGGCTCGCCCGTGGCGGGATCGATCAACTCCCTATAGCGCTCCGCGTTTGGAGCCGTCGGCTCGCCCCCTATGAAGTTCGTCAACCGCCGCATAGTCTCCCCTTTCTAACCCCCGTCTCTCGAGGGCGACTCAACTTCAAACATATATCCCTATATGTATGAGGTATAGCTCTTCTGGAGGGACGTCATGCGAGGATCGTGATGATTTCGTTGCTGTAACTAGTCTGAGAT
This sequence comes from Actinomycetes bacterium, assembly GCA_021777285.1. Next base: position 903 of record JAJYDR010000027.1, on the reverse strand, counting down.
CTCCGGAGTCGAACCATCTCACAATCGTGACCACGAATTCCTTTCGTAACCAGAATGCGCGCGGCCGAACGGGGACGCGATGACGCCTTCGTCGTCGACGAGACCTGGCGGGCGACCTGCTTCTCCTCGGGCGAGGCCAAGGGCGTCTCGGTCAACCTCCCCCCCCCGGTGATCGACCAGCTCGTCGCGATCTGCGGGACCCGCCCGATCATGGTTGGCTTCGACCGGGAAGGGGCCTACCCGAGGGTGTTCTCAGCCCTGCGCGAACGCCACGTGGACTGGATGACCTATCGAAGGGCTCAACTGGTCACCTCGACGGCGGATCCCCACATTTCCCGGGTGAGGTCGCTGGCACGCGTCTCTCCTACTGCCTCACCGACGAAACGGTATCCCTTTCCCGGGCTACCGCAAGGCCCGTCAGCTCAGCCTGCGCGAGGGCGGTCATGTTGTCCTGCAGATCTTCACGTCGAACATCATCGCGGGTGGTGCTCGTCTGATCCGAGCGCTGCGAGCACGCTGGCGCATCGAGAACGCATTCAAGTACGCCAAAGAGCTCCACGGCATTCACTGACTCGCCAACTACGCAATGGACGCGGTCCCCGACGACACCACGGTCGACAACCCGACCCGGGTGAAGGCCCGGGCCGAGCGCACGACCACGAAGGCCACTCTGGTCGCGGCCCAGGCAGCCTTCGTCACCGAAGCGATCCACCCCCGTTGCCAGATCAACGACTACCACGATGAGATACGCGAGCGGCGCAACACCGTCACGACGTCTAACCTCGATCCTCGGGAAGATAATTCCCCTCCAGTTTGACCCGCGAAGTCAACGAGGTGGAAAGCCGAAGCGCAGGCTGCGCCCACCCCACCACGGGACCTCGACGTCGAGTTCGGGAAAGCCGG
>JAJYDR010000157.1 GCA_021777285.1 Actinomycetes bacterium | reverse complement strand
GGCTCTACTGCATTACAGGGACTCGTACCGCTCTGATTTTACCGAGAAGACGGCCCCGGCAGTCATTGTGGGCGGGTTCTTATTGTATGACTCAAGGTCCACCAACCTGTTCGGCGTATAGGTGGGACTCCTGGTGCGTAACTCTCGCCCGTCCGTCCCTGATGAACAGGTCGAACGGGCGAGGGGGATGCGCACCACCGTCCGGTCTAAAAGCCGAACAGGCTTCACCCAGAGCGTGTTGAACCGCGCTCGGACACCGTCCCGAGAAGGCGTAGCGCAATCAGTGCCCCGTACGTGCCAGCGATGCACATCTTGCAGGAAGCACCGCTGGTCTCCTGGCTCTACGGGCCAATCGATCTAGTGTTGCGTCGAACAACCGGGAGTGATGCCAAAACTGTATAATGGCAGCACAGAGGAGAACTCAGACTATGGAACACGTGAAGAAGCCCACCCCGAAGAAGCAGCCACCCTCAATCTCCGTACGTTTCCGGAACTCTGCCGTCAGGAAGATGCTCCGCCAGGTGTCCGAACTTGAGGGCATCTCACAGCGAGAGTTGATTGAGGAAGCGGTGTCGACTGACCTCACACTCCGAGGCGCCAGGCTAGCTAGCGACCTCGAGCTGGCCGCGAGCCGACTTCGAGCCCTGAGCGCGTCCGCGTATCGCAAGGTCGTTGATCGCAGCATCGAGGAGTTCGCTGAAGCGGAAGGCCTCCCTGAGCCGATTCGCGCTCGTGCTACTCATTCGGCTCCTGAGTTCGCGCTTGTTGGGGGCATCGACTCGAGTCTGGCCAAGGCCCTCGCCGCGTTCGAGAGCGACCTAAAGTCCCAAGTCTCAGAGGGAGAAGACGATCCAGTCTCCGAAGCAGCATCCCCTCTTGACTCCTCAATCGACCTTCAGAGTGCTCATTCGCTCGGGCGCAGCACCAGTAGTCCGCGAGTCTGACGCCGCCTCGTGCCGGGACCGCCGTGGAACGACGATGACCCCGCCGACGCTGACAGGATCATCTCGAATGTGAGAAACCTGTTGCGGGCGATCCAGTCCGCTGCCGGCGCTCGGGCCCCGCTGACCACTGCGGATCTCCTCAGTTGGCACGACACCTTGTACGCAGGGTGCTCAGTACCGGTTGCGGGGTACCGTGGCCACTTTCGCGGAGATGCGTCAGTACTGGAGCTCGTTGACTACGAAGTGCGAGTTGGTGTCGCGCCGGGTACTGCATCCGCTGCCGTGACATCCAGCGTGAACCGGCTGGTCGCGGCGCTCAACAAGGCGACCGCGGCTCTTGACGCCGAGATTGCGCTCGGCACTACCCCAAACCCGGGCCAGATCACCGCAGTGCTCACCTTGTGTGCCAGTGCCCACGGGGAGTGGCTGAGGATTCATCCCTTTGCAAACGGAAACGGCCGCGTTGGACGCGCTCTTGTTGCGTGGATAGCCCTTCGCTATAACTTGCCAGTCTTTCTCAAGGTCAAGCCCCGACCCACCGGGAACGCTTACGTGACCGCAGCACAGACGGTAATGACCTCGGCTCCGAACCGCGATTTCGCGATGCTCAGCGTCTTCGCCCAGATGCTCAATGAGGCTTTGGCCCCCTGGCTTTCTGGCCCGCCTGGAAAGACCCCGATGCAACCCTGACAACGCCCCCGGCTTCACGGTCACTCCGTGCCATCCGCTGGAGGGCCTTATCCACGGCCCAACCCCGCCGCTCGTCGCGCCCCGGGTTGAGCCGCGCCATAACTGCCCGCTTTGTGAACTCCCCGTGTTCGTCCACGAGTTCGGGCAGCACCGCGCAGATTTCGTCGCGCATCCGGTCCGTGCGACGCTCCGGCCGGAATCCCACGCGGAAGCTCGCGAGGCGCACCAACCACGGTTTCGCCTGGGGTATCGGCACCTCCACTTCGTTGTGGATTATGCAACTCCCAGGATTCCTCGAGCACGGGAGTTCAAGTTGAGTCCCAGCGAGTGGCGGGAACACCAGTCAAGTGGCCCCTTATTCGTGGCGGCTGACACCACCCAAAACGACGTTCATCGCGTCAATCTCACGATGCAGTTCTGACACAACAGTTGAGTCCCAGCGAGTGGTGTACGAGCCAGTGAGCTGAAAACGGTATCCACCAAAAATGACGTTCATCGCGTCAATCTCAAGAAGCAGTTCTGACACAACGACTTGAGGAGAGACACGATGAACGTCCCCACCACTATCGACGCTGGCGCCTGGCGCGGGACATCGACGGTGAAAGAGAGCGTCCACTGACCACCACGTTCGGTGACCGTGGCGACGACAATTCGACCGGTGCTTCGTTCCAGGTGGCGGGAGAGCTTGCGCATGGACCAGTAGGTCGTCAGCTCCGACGCGGCTGACACGCACGTGGTGCGAGTCGGTGAGCCTGACCGCCGTGTTCGTGAACCGAACGGAAGCTCCTCAGCCCTTCGCCCTGACGGTGGGAAACCTGGCCGTGCCCCTTCGCCGGTTCGCGAAGGCCCGACTCAGGCGCTCGGGGCGTCGTTGTAGGTGGAAGCTCCGTTCTCACGCCACCACGGCGCCGCATCGTCGCGTTTCTCCGCCCAGAGGGAGAGCAGCTCGAAGTGCGAGGTGGAGAGGTAGTCATCGTTCGATACAACGGCGCCGGCATCTTTCTTCGCCCGGTTCTCGTCCCCGTCGTCCCTCACCAGACCTAGCAGGGTGCTGTCGGCGAAGCGTGAGCCACCCATGTGGCTGCGCGGCGGGTTGGCCCGCTCGGGCGTCGGGTCGAACGCGCAGGCGTGGGCCCGGGTCAGCGTGCTCGTCGACGCGTTGGGCGTTCGCTCCAAGACGGCCGCGGTCCTGGATCAGGATCGGCCCTGGGTGTCACAGGTACCGCGCGCCACCGCCAACCGAGTTTGGCGAAGCAGGTTTATTCGTAAGATTTCTGTAACTCGCGTACAGCCCAGGTATGCTTGTCGTGAGACGCCCAGACCTTGCTTCTTGTTCGACTGACAATTGTCAGTTTCGATAGGAAAGCGTGCGCAATGGCCTCAACGGATGGCTTACTGGCGTCGATTGGACTGACGTTGTTCTCACGTCCCGTTGGCTTTCCCGAAGGATTCCGCGAGTTCCCTGATCACGTGGGTGAGTCGTTGCGGTTCTCGACACGAATGACCGCTCGACGACAGGAGCCCTCGGATTTCTGTCGGCGACGATACGTAGGGTGGTGGCAACGCGATTGGAGTCTGCGGCGTGCGGCCTGCTACGACCGGCACGGCTGACGTGAACCACGGTTCACCGAGCATCGCCGACGTCCTCGTCATCTTTGGCATCACGGGAGATCTCGCTAAGAAGATGACGTTCCGGGCGTTGTACCAACTGGAGCTGGCCGGCGAGTTGGACCTTCCGATCATTGGCGTAGCCGCACGGGATTGGTCCCTCGATCACCTGCGTGCCACTGTACGCGTGGCGCTGGAGTCAGGTGGCGAAGTGGTAGAGAAGGAGGTCTTTGACCGCCTCGCAGAACGGTTCAGGTACGTACAAGGCGACTTCACAGACGCCGCCACGTACGAGGCGCTCGCGAAGGAACTACGTGGTAGTTCGCACCCCTTGTACTACCTGGAGATACCACCGGGGCTGTTCGCACCGGTGGTTGCATCGCTCAGCGCGGCGGATCTGCTCCAGGGCGCCCGGGTGATGATCGAAAAGCCATTCGGTCACGATCTCGCGTCGGCCCGGGCCCTGAACGATGATCTCCATCGTGCGCTCGACGAAAGTCAGATTCTGCGCGTCGATCACTTCCTGGGCAAGCAGCCGGTGACGGACATCTCCTACCTTCGTTTCGCGAACACGCTCCTCGAACCAGTGTGGAATCGCGAGCACGTGGCCGGTGTGTACATCACACTGTCCGAGAACTTCGGAGTCGATGATCGCGGTAAATTCTACGATCCCGTTGGTGCGCTGCGTGACGTGGTCCAGAACCACCTCATGCAGGTTGTGGCGCTGATCGCCATGGAAGCGCCCGCCGCCGCCGGACACGCGGCGCTGTGGGACAAGAAGGTGGAGGTATTCCGAGCGATGGCCGACGTCGACCCGACGGCCTGTGTACGAGGTCAGTACGACGGGTACCTCGATGTCCCTGGCGCCAAAGAGGGATCGAAAACGGAGGCCTACGTTGCCCTAGAACTCG